>CAZKFG010000028.1:0-27863 GCA_964551985.1 uncultured Acidaminococcales bacterium | reverse complement strand
GCTACGACAGCTACAAACAGCTATTACCAGAAAAAATGAATAAAACAATCCAAGAGACAACAGCCCCTATACAAGGCTTTACAAAAGTTTTTGAAATGGAAAAAATAATCAGGCAAAAAATGCTCTCGCCAAACTGGGTAAAACTACAAGACATTCCAATGACTATGCAACAAGCGATAATCTCTGTCGAAGACGCCAGATTTTACACCCACAGCGGTATAGACATAAATGGAATACTGCGGGCAATACTGGTCAATTTGCAAAATGGTGAAATAGTAGAAGGCGGTAGCACAATAAGCCAGCAAGCTGCCAAAAACCTTTTTTTGAGCCAAGAGCAAACATTAACCCGCAAAATGCAAGAGGTAGCTTATTGTATAGCACTAGAGAAAAAATTCAGCAAAGAAGAAATTCTTGAAATTTACCTTAACACAATCTACTTTGGCTCTGGTGCCTACGGCATAAAAGAAGCCGCCCAAACTTACTTTAAAGTCCAGCCTAAAGATTTAACCCTCTCTCAAAGCACAATGCTCGCAGGTCTTCCTGCCGCGCCGTCTTTGTATTCACCGCTAGAAAATCTAGAACTTGCCCAAAAGCGCCAAGCAATAGTTTTGCAAACAATGGTCAAAAATGGCTTTATCGGACCTAATAAAGCCGCCGAAATAAAAAATGAAAAACTCTTTTGAGCTTTAGCTACCAGCTATACTTAAAGCAAAATTTAAGTATAGCTGGTTTTTTCATACAAAAATGACTTTGCAAACATAGACAAGTGTTATATCACATGCTATCATGAAAATAGTTGCAATCATTAGTCATATATTTTCAACAAGGTGAGGCATTAAAGGAAACTTGGACACTTTAAAAACTCACCTTAAAAATTTTAAGGGGGATGAATATGAAAAAATCATTAGTTCTTGGGCTCTTTCTAGTATTTGTACTAGGCATGGGCACAGCGCTTGCAAATCCATTTACAGATCTTCCAGCTAACCACTGGGCGTACGCGTCAGTTGCCAAACTTGCCAAAGCTGGCATAGTTGACGGTTACGGCGACGGCAAATTTATCGGCAATTCTAATATGACTCGCTACGAGATGGCACAAATCGTCGCCAAAGCTATGGCAAACTCCGACAAGGCAGACATGGCTACAAAAGCACAAATAGAAAAGCTATCGGCGGAATTTGCTACAGAACTACAAAAACTAGGTCTTAAAGTAGCAAGCTTAGAGAAGAAAACAGACAACGTGAAAATCACTGGCGAAGTACGCTTTGCCGTCCACGCTTGGGGAAAAGAAAAGCTTGGCAATGATGTCGATAATGCTTATGAAACATACTCTATGCGCAGTCGCCTGTGGCTGACAGGACAAGTCAACGATTCTTGGCAATACACAGGTATGCTGGAGAACACACAAGACCTTAGAACAAACAACCAAGAAACTACAACAAAATTTAAACGCGCTTACGTTCAAGGCAAGGTTGGTGCTGTTGCTGTAACAGCAGGTAGATTTAACTACCTGTCCCAATACGGCATGGTGCTAGACACTGAAGCTGACGGACTTGTGCTTGGGCTTTCCAAAGGTAAACTGGCTCTAGATATTTTTGCTCTACGCCCAAATGCTGATTATATCAATTACTTTTACAACGATGTAAATGAACAAAAAAACACGCAAATCTACGGTGCTAAGCTGGACTACTCATTTACAGACAAACTGCACGCAGCTGCTACCTACTATGACATTCAAGGGGTTGGCGACAATACAGGTATGGTTTGGTGGGTTAGCTATGGCAAAATCAATACCTCTATACTAGAGCTGGGCTTGGACTACAAGTTTGACCAAAACTGGTTCGCTTGGGCAAACTACATCCGTGGCGGCAAAGGGCAAGCAGGCCGGTTAGCTGCTGATGCTGCAAATGGCATTTTGAGCGGCTCACGCGACGGCTGGGCGGCAGGGCTAAACTATGGCGCTACAGATAGAGACAAACCAGGGTCTTACCAACTGCGCTTTACTTATTATGACATTCCTTATGCCGGCAGCATAAATACCCAAACGATAGAATATCCTTTTAATCAAGCTGCTCGGGGTTTTCAAGGCTACAGTCTAGGCGGCTCGTATATGCTGGCAAAAAACATTGACCTTAATGTCGACTATTATGACTTTAAGTCTAGGGTTACTTACAACGGCGATAAAGTAAAACAAAACTTGCTGTTTTGTTATGTAAGGTTTTATTTTTAAAATTTCAAGCCCCTGACAAAATTTGTCAGGGGCTTTTTTGTCACTGCCAAGATATTTGCCTTTTAGCTCTTGGCACAGTTCTTAAATATTTTACCGCTGGGTAGCCGACTGTCATGCAGTAGACTAACTGTTTTTCCTGCTCGATATTTAAAATTGCTTTTATCTCTGGACTGTTTTCCACCGCTTTTACAAAAAAGTTGACAAAACATATGCCAAGCCCTAGAGCGTTTGCCATGTTTGCCATGTTAGACGCAACGAGTCCAGCGTTTGTCGGCATGTCTGATACCACTAAGATTGCCAAAGGTGCATCAAAAAACAGCTCGTCTGGGGCGTTTGTGTCTGCAACAAAGCGCTCGTACATTTTTTTCCAGTTTTTGCCAAAGCGTTTGTTTAGCCAGCTATCGCTGTTTATATAGTCATCACTCATGTCATATAAGCATTTTAGAGCTGCAACGCGTATTTGGGCTTTTTTTTCTTTTAAGATTATATATGAGACGTTTTGTCTGTTACCGCTTGTGTGCGTAAAACGTCCAGCATCGATAATTTGTTCTATTAGTTCTTTTTCAACCTCTTTTTGTAGGTATTTACGGGTTGAGCGTTTGAATTTGATAAAATTTAGCATGTTTTTCGGGTCTATTTTAAAATCTTCTTGGGCAAACTCTTGAACCTCAGTCATATCGTATTCGTGGATTACAACAGCGTTATTTGGGCAGATAGCTATGCAGTGACCACATTTTATGCAGTTTGCATTTTTGCCAAAGGCTTTGCTTTTGTTGTCTAAAATTATGTTGTTAGTATAGCAGTCTTGAACGCATTGCCCGCAACCTGTGCAAAGGTCTCTTTTCACCTCAATCATAACTCAATTTCACCTACTCAAATGTTGGATTTTGCAAATGCCGCACAAAAAATTTATGCGGCATTTATGTTTATTATTAAATTTTCAATTTTTCAATTTGTTGCAAGGCTTCTTTAGCTTGGTTGATAGTATTTTCTACAATAGTTTTGCATGGCAAAATCTCATTTAAAACATTTAGACTTTGACCAACAACCACATAGCCATTGTCAACATCACCGTCTATTGCCGCTTTTTGGTTGCTGCCGACTATTTTCCCCCCTAGCTCTTCAATACTTGCGCCACTTCTATCGAGTGCTATGTATTCTTGGGTGAATTTATTTGCTAGTCCTCTTGTGGCAAAAGGTGTGTATAAGCCTGTCGCGACAGAGTCCGTGTCGGTAGCGTTTATTATCGCTTGTTTGACTTTTATGTGCGTTGGGCATTCGTCTGATAGGATAAATCTCGAACCCATTTGCACTCCGTCTGCGCCCATTACAAGCGCCGCCGCCAGCGCTCTACCGTCTGATATGCCACCTGCCACAATGACAGGCATTTTTTTTATATGGGGTAAAACATTGCTCATAAGCGCTATAGTGCTTATTCTGCCTATTCTGCCGCCAGACTCCATGCCTTCTATGACTATTGCATCAGCGCCTTTTTGCTCAACTTTTTTTGCCAGTTTAAGGTTTGGCACTATAGGAATTACTTTGATGTTTGCTTTGTGCAAGCGCTCTATTAGCGGAGTCGGGTCGCCTGCTCCTATTGTTACAAAGGCTATTTGTTCATTTATGACAACTTCAAGTAGCTGCTCAATGTTTGCTGCAAATAGTGCTAGATTTACACCAAAGGGTTTATCTGTCATACTTTTAGCTTGCTTTATCTCATTACAAAGCCATAGCGCGTCTCGACCAGCTGCGCCAATAATGCCTGCCGCGCCAGCGTTTGATACTGCCGCAGCTAAATTGCCATCAGAACTCCAAGCCATACCGCCTTGTAAAATGGGGTATTTTATGTTTAGTAGGTCGGTTAATTTTGTTTTCATTATACAACGCCTTCTTTTCGGGCTTTGAGAAATTGTGGTCCTAATATTGCCAGTACTACAACAATACCAACTATATCAGTAATGCTACCTGCCATGATAAGTAGTAAGGATGCAACGCCTACTAAAATTCTGCTTATAGTATTGAGCGGGTATCTGAAAAATCCTTCTAGCGCGACTGTCATGGCATATATACCTACCATGCTTGTTATAAACGCTTGAATTATACTTACTGTCGAGCCGTTTAGTAGTAGTTCCGGGCTAAATATGAACATAAACGGTAGGATAAAGCCCGGTAGTGCTATTCGCCAAGCGACCCAGCCTAGTTTCATGGCATTGTCGTTTGCCACACTTGCCGCGGCAAACGAGGCGACCGCAACAGGTGGCGTGATTGCCGAGAGTATGCCAAAGTAAAACACAAACAAATGTGCTGCAAGTGGTGCTACTCCCATTTTAGTCAGTGCTGGAGCTACAAGCACGCTCAAAATTATATATACTGATGTCGCCGTCATTCCCATGCCCAGTATCAATCCAGCAATTGCTGTGAGGATTAGTAAAAGTACTAGGTTGCCACCTGATAGTTGTAATAGCAGACCGGAAAATTTAAGTCCAAGCCCTGTCATTGTCAAGATACCTATCATAATGCCCGCTAAAGCACAAGTTATAGCTACCTCCAAAGCACCCATTGCACCGGCATAAAAAGCATTGACCATTCTAGACGGTCCTATACGGGTTTCTCTTTTTACCCAAGAGACGACTATCAAGGCTACGATAGACCAAAAGCCTGCCCTAATCGGCGACCACATGGCTATTGCTAGAAAATACATCAATAGCAGTACAGGTATTGCCATATAAAAATCTTTTTTAAGGACAGCTTTCCAATCAGGAACTTCTGTCATACCGCGCATACCCATTTTACTCGATTGTAAATCGATGACAAAAAGTACTGCCATGTAGTATAAAACAGCCGGAATGAAAGCTGCGACTGCAACTTTAAGATATGGAACACCAACTGTCTCTGAGATTATAAACGCTGCCGCGCCCATAATAGGTGGCATAAGCTGACCGCCTGTGCCGGCGACAGAAGTTATCGCACCACTAAAGCGAGCAGAGTAGCCACTTTTTACCATCATTGGAATGGTAAGTGGTCCTACTGCCATAACGTTTGCTACAGCGCTACCTGAGACCATGCCGAAAAGTCCGCTGGATATTGCGCACACTTTGGCACTTCCGCCTTTTTTCTTACCGAACATACCCATAGATAGGTCGATAAAGAATTTGCTCGCACCTGATGTTTCTAAAAAAGCGCCGAATAAAACAAACAAAAAGATATATGTTGCCGAAATACCTGCAACCTGTCCGTAAATACCTGAAATCTCCATATACAAAACGCTAACTAAACGTTTTAAAGTATAGCCTTTGTGTCCTATCGCCGCAGGCAAATAGTTGCCAAAGAGTGCATACAAGATGAACACAGAAGATAAAGCAGGCAATATCCAGCCTAATTTTCTTCTTGTTGCTTCCATAACCAAAAGTACTGTCATAACGCCCATTATTATGTCCATCTCTCTTGGATAGGCAAGTCTTATCATCATTGAATACCACTGGTCGTAAACATAAACAGTACCAACTAGCGCTCCCACGCAAAACAGCAGACCTGTATACTTAGATATTTTATTTTTATCGTTAAGATACGATTGTAAAAATATCAACATCATAGCAAAACCAACATGTATGCAGCGCTGCTCCATGGCAGGCAAAGTGCCGGTAAACGCTGTAACAAAGTGGAATGTTGACATTAAAATGGCAACTATTCGCATAAATTGTCTTACATAATCATCAAACGTTTTTTTCGGCTTTTGGACATCAACATTTGTATTTTCCATTATAATCCCCTCATCCAAAAACTATTTTTTTGCTTTCAGTTCATCATAATACTTCTTGGCACCTGGATGTACAGGCACTATGTTAAGTTTCATAACTTCTTCTGATGTATTAGCGTTCCAAAATCTTCCGTCTGGATGTATTTTACTTAGTCTGTCTGTCTCTTCGTTTAATGTTTTTGTCATTTTATAAACAACGTCATTAGATAAATCAGCTCTTACTGCCAAAGTACTATATAAACCAAGTGCGAGAAAATCTTCCGGTGCGTTTTTATATGTTCCTTTAGGTACAGTTTTCACTGCCCAATATGGATTTTCTTTACGCAATTTTTCCGCTATCTCTTTAGTTGGCGATAAAAATCTGATTTGTTTTGTCAAATCAAGGTCAGTCGCTGCCGCCATCGGAATGCCACCATTAATCCATATAGCATCAAATTGCTCATCTTTTAGTGCATCGCCAGCTTCGTTATATAGCATTGGTGTCATTTTTGTATTTTGAGGAGTTACTCCATATTCTGCCAAAATTCCTAGTACCAAATAATATGCACTATTGCCGACTGTAGGTACAGCAATTTTTTTACCTTTTAGTTCGGATATATCTTTAATACCTGTTTTTGCTAAAGTAATACCATAAGTTGTTGTAGTATTGCCAGCTTGAATGAATTGTACATTTTTAATAGGTTTTTTCGGATCAAAGCCAAATCTCTCATCACCTTTTAAACCTGCTACAAAGCCATCTAGTGTCATCATTGACATAGTACTGGCATTAGCATCATCTGATACAAACGGCATATTTTGGATAGGTGCCGCGCTGCTTGCTTCATTAGAAAAGCTTATGCCACCCATTTTTTCAGTCAAAATCTGTGCCTGCCCCGAAGCTAGATAATACCAAGCACCACCAGAGTTACCCGATACAATAACCATTGTCTTAGGAGTTTTTGACGTAGTTTTTTCTTCTGCTTTTTTTGTTTCAGAACAACCTACCATCAAAGTTACTAACACGAGCATCAACATTACCAAATACTTTCTCATCTGTCTTCCCTCCATTTTCATTTCAAATAAATTTAACACACAATAATAGTGTTTATACAATATAAATTAGCAATATTTGTGCCATAAAAACAAAATAGGCTAAACCCTTTAGTAGCAAGGGAAAGCCTAATAATAAATAGTTGTTTGTTTTTATAAAAAATTATAAAATACTGTTTTCAATCACTAAATTAATATTTATCAAAGTTGTTTTGAAATATTTTCTAATATTATATAATTTCTAAAAATCTGTAAAATCTCACAATTCGTATTTTTTTATCTTATTGTATAATGTGGCAATAGAAATACCCAGCTCTTGAGCGATTTTTTGCTTTGCCAGTCCATCACTACCGTGCATATTAATATATTCTCCAATTACCCTGCGTTCGACTTCTCCGACAATATTTTCTAATGTAATACCACTGTTGCCTTTATTTTTAAAATCAATATTTCCAATGGCCTGACGCAATACATTTTGTGGCAAATCATTTATTTTTATCGTATAGTTATCGGCTACACTAGAGGCATATTCAATAGCATTTCTAAGTTCTCTTACATTACCCGGCCAATTATATCTAGTTAGAAAATCCATCGCTTCTTTACTTACATATAATTTTTTGCCAATTTTATTTTCTTGTCTTTTTATAAACCCGCCAATTATTTCCACTATATCTTCTTTGCGTTCTCTTAGTGGTGGTATCTCTATGACAAACACCGCTAGGCGATAATATAGATCTTCGCGAAATTTATTTTGTTTGACAAAATTAATAATATTTTGATTTGTTGCAGCAATAACTCTAACGTTTACATTAATACTTTTATCAGAACCGATTCTTCTTATCCGCCGCTCTTCTAAAGCTCTTAATAGTTTTGCCTGCAAATTAATTGGCATCTCGGCAATTTCATCTAAAAAAAGTGTTCCGCCTTCAGCAACTTCAAAAAGACCAACTTTACCCTCTTTGTTTGCACCAGTAAATGCCCCGCCGACATAGCCAAATAATTCACTTTCTAAAAGTTGTTCGGGAAGTGCAGCACAGTTAATGTCCACAAACGGATGATTTTTTCTGTCACTACCATTATGAATAGCTTGCGCAATAAGGTCTTTGCCTGTACCACTTTCTCCAAGCAACAATACATAGCTATCAGAACTTGCTGCTTTTTTACCCAAATCAACAACCTTTTTCAAGCTTCTATTTATACCGGATAAATCATCAAACCTAGTCTTCACCATATAAGCCGCACTCACAGCTCGGCTCAAATTAGAAATTTTTTCATCTCTATCTTTTAACTTTAAAGATAATTCTCTGACCATTGCCACATCTTTTACAATAACAAAGCCACCCAAAAGCTGCCCTTCTACAATGACCGGTATGTAATCGCAATATGATTCAATATTATTAAAGCTCCGCAAAACATTGTGTATAGGCTTTTTTGTTCTATATATTTCTGTCAGATAACTACCGGGACGAATATCATAAATGTTTTTTCCAACAATCTCTTGCCTTTTTAATTTAGCATATCTACAATACGCCTCATTGACAAACACAACCTCATAAGAAAGGTCTGATAACACTACCCCTTCACTCATATTTTCAAACAAATCAAAATGTTTTTTAGCAAAATACGTTCTAATATCATTCATATAAAATCTCCGACAAATATTTATTTTGTACTGTGCATAGCAAAAAACCATTTTTTAAATTTTATTCACAGGCCAACTAACTCTTTGTCCGCTTAGCACCTGATGAATACCAAGCGCTGCGTGAAGTGCCATCTTTTCTGTTGACTCTTTGGTCAATGCCGCACTATGCGGAGTAAAAATAACATTATCAAGTTTTAATAGTTTGTTATCTTTTTGGGGTGGTTCATCCCAAAGAACATCTAGTCCCGCGCAACGCACAACCTTGTTTGTCAAAGCATTATACAAATCATCTTGATTGACAAGTTCGCCTCTAGCACAATTTATAAAAATAGCATCAGGCTTCATTAAACTAAATAACTCCATATTAATAATGTTTTTTGTATCATCAGTTGCCGGCATACTCAAAGATATAACATCCGCTCTTTTAAATATATCTTTCATATCCTCTGCAAATTCTATATAATCTGGCAAATCTGGTCTTTTTCCCGAACTATTACACGCTATAACCTTCATACCAAACCCCAAAGCGCACTTTTGCGCTAGGCTACGCCCAATCCTACCTAGACCAACTATCCCAAGCGTTTTACCACCAAGTTCAGTTATGTGAGAGTTATTTCTTTTTTCCCACAAACCATCACGCACATACCTATCCATAGTCAAAATGCACTTACAACAAGCTAACATTAACGCCAAAATATGTTCTGCCACAGCCTCCATGTTAGACAATGGTGCATTGGTTACCTGTATTTTCAGCTCACTTGCACAGGCAATATCAATTAAATCAACCCCAACACCATGGCGGCTTATCACTTTTAACCCTTTCCCTGCTTGCATAATTTTTCTAGTTATAGGATAAGTTCTACACAAAATAGCTTGGCAATCAGCTACTTCTTTGGCAATAGTATCCTCGTCAAATCCACTACCTCTTACAATTTCATACCCATTGGATAATAAAAAATCTTCACCTGCAACTGCAATTTTTTGCGGAATTAACACCCTCATATCATCACCTCAAAACAATTAAATAACAATACTTTATAATTATTAAACACTATGTATAATTTAGCTGTCAAGTAAAAGTATAATATAGAATTTATTATTATATATCAAGCTAAATAGAGTTCAAAGTTCCAATTTTTGCAGTTTCACCTTTATCTGTATGGCATATTTTTACATTATTAGATTTATCTTGAGGCTTTAGCCAGACGAGTTTTGCTCGTCTTAGTTTTTGCACATCTTCTATACTCGTATTATAAAGATTTGCAACCCTTATCTTCTCATCTGGTACCTGTGCAGGAAACACACGTCTTTTGCGTTTGCCAAAAAACCTATAGTTGTACTGTTGCCAAAACAGCATCAACAAAAACACACACAAAGAGAATATCAATAAAAATACTAGAAGATTGCTAGTTTTTTGCATATAAGCAGGAGTAAATAGTTTTTCATAAACATATGCACCAGAAAAACCCCACAGAGCAAGCGTCGCCAAAAATATAAAGACGCTTAAGATAAAATTAAAGACCACCTTTAGCATTATTTCTACGCCAAATCTTGCTTTAGGCACTTTTTCGGGTACGTTTATTATTATGTTATTGTCAATTTCTTTTTTATCTTTGTTCATAATCTCGCCTTAAATTATTTTTTACTAGCCTTTAACCCTCTATCAGGACTTACCCAAGTTGATGGCGTACCAAACTTTTTCGTCATACCTCGAGGGAAGGCAACAATTGTTGCAAAAGCGTTAAAAGCCCAATAAATTACCGGATACCAAATAACCCAAAAATATGTTGGCAAAAGCGTTTTATCATAGCGCAAATTTATCGTTATACTTACAAAAAATTGCACCAAACAAACAACAGCTATAATACATCCATTCCAGTTTTCAGTTAAATTATCTTGTAGCCCTATGGCATTACATACTAACCAATAAATAATGCTAAGTAAAAAAGAATAGCTCCATATAATGCCAAGAACGTAATCTATATATACTATCCATATCCTTCTTTGATGCCAATCTGTCCAGACACTCTTATATCGCCTTACTGTCTCAACTCCGCCTTGCGCCCACCTAAGCCGTTGCTTCCATAAACCCTTTATCGTCTCTGGCACAAGTATCCAACCAATTGCCGCGGTCTCATAGCGCACATCCCAAAAGTGTCTTTCTAATTTCCAAGTTATATCTATATCTTCTGTGTACATATCGAAACTCCAAAGACCAGCGTCAATTAAAGCATCACGTCTAAACGCACCTATAACACCAGAAATCGTAAGAACCTTGCCTAATATACGCTGAGTTCTTTTAATAAGACCAATAACACTTGTATATTCAGCAGTTTGCAATTGCGCTAAAATAGTTGTTCTATTTCTAACTTGTGGACTACCTGTTACAGCACCGACTCGATGTGAATTTTCAAAGTGCCATACAAGCCAATAGATAGCATCTTTATCTAAAATACAATCGGCATCAATACATATTATTATCTCACCTTGGCTTATTAAAAAAGCGTGGTTTAAACCACTGGCTTTACCCATATTCTGCTCTAAATGTAATACTCTTACATTTTCATATTGCTTTGTCAATTCATCAACAATCTCTGGCGTATTGTCTGTGCTGGCATCATCAATTAAAATAATCTCCAAAGCAGGATAGTTAGAACAAAGTACTGCTTGCACAGTTTCTTCAATATGCTCTTGCTCGTTTCGTGCTGGAATGAGTACAGATACAAAAGGGTATGTAGCAAGTTTTGGTGCAACTTTGCTTTTAAACATTTCTCTTGTGAAAAAGAAAAACAATCCGCCAACAACCCAAACCAAACTCATAAACACAGGATAGTAGAAAGTAAAATCCCCGAGCATTGCAAAAAAAGCAAAGAAAATTTCTTTAAAATCCACTGCATCACCACCTAAAATGGTTTTTATAAAACACTATTAAAACCTTTTCTCGACAATCGCCGGAAAATACCACGACCACTCTGGCATAAATGTTTGTGGAGCATAGGCAAAATGCTGTACTCCATAACTAGCTAAAAGACTTGTCTGATATCGCATATTGTGAGGTTCTACCCATTTATTAGTACTTGCATCATAGCTAGGCAGCAAAAAAACCACCTTATCTTTGGCATTTGGATATGCAAGAGCTTTTGTAGCCAAAGTTCTAAACCATTGTTCTTTATCTGGATATTTATTTTTATCATATAAATCTGCTCGTATTACAACATAATCATAGTTATCTAAAAATTTTCCATAGTTTTGAGCATAGTCTTGTTCTGCACTTGGTTGCAAAACAATATCCGGATGAATTTCTCGCATAGAACGAGCAGCATAGTTTTTCTTTTTTACTGTTTTTACAATATCATTACTTAAATCTATCAAAGCATCTGTCTTCCACTCACTCCACTGTTTACATTGAGCACTATCGCCTAATATATCTTCTCTAAGTTCTTTGCCAAAGTTTTTTTTATAGGCATCTTTAGCATACTTTGAAAAATCTTCATTAGCACGAAGACTAAAATCTAGCGAAAAATATATCCCACTAAGCGGAGAATAGGTCGCCAAATCGTCAAATACTTTAATTAATTTCTCACGCATTTTATAATCAAAAGGTGATACTTTAGCTATTGTAGTACCTGATAAAGCTACTACAAAATTATCTTTATCATCATTTATCAGCCAAGAATTATTTAAAATAGGCATGTGCGCATAAGGTTTAAAAGAATTTCGCACAAACCTTCCTGTCAAATGACTAAGAATATCCTTTTGTATTGGGGCAAAATGATTATAAAAATAAACACTGTTTGAAAACCCATCTGCACCAACTTCTTGCGCTGCTTGAACAACAACCCTATTAGTAGCGCTTAAAGCTAAACTTTTAACAATCTCATCTATGCTGAAATCAGTTTTTTTGTCATCAGTAGGGAAATAGACATCTGTCATTTTGACAAAGGTCAGCCTAAAAGTAAGACTATCTTTTTCCAAATAGCCATTTAAGAATTTTGCCATTTGACCATCTGTAATATTTCTGTTGATGATAATGCGTTTTGCCCGAATTAAACTGTCATCTGACACTTTATTTATCTTCTCGTGTAATATAAAGGTTGTTTCAAAGCCTACTTTTTTGGCTATAGTAAGCGCATCATCAGTATGCACGCCAAACGGCCAAACAAGTGCTTTAGCTTTCTGTCCTAGCTGTTCTTGAAACTGTTTTTGAGCTTTTTGCAAATCATAAAGTATTCTCTGTTCATAAGCTTCTTTAGTTTCATAATTACCAACCCCTCTGAAAATGCGACTACCAGCTGCTGATGCACTATCGCCTTTTTCATTTATCACTATAGGTTTATGCAAGTCATAAGAATGACTGACAATCTGAACAAGACCAGATTGTTCCATCTCTTTAAATTGCTTCCATGTAGTCATTTTTATCTGCTCACCAGCGTTATCTTCCATCCACGAACCTATTATCGCCACAGTTGCAGGAACATTATATTTTTTTAAAAGCGGAAAAACCTTTGTATAAAAAGATTGATAGCCATCATCAAATGTCAGCATTATCGCCTTTGGCGGTAATGCCTTTTCGCCTTTATTGATAGCTATGTAATCATCCAAACTGATAAATGTAAAACCATTATCTAAAAAATAACCAATATGACTTTCAAGCTCTGTAGCATCTACAGTAAAAGGTGTTTTTACAATACTGTGAAAGCTTGCTATATCATGATAGCAAAGGATTATAACACCACTGTCTTTTAGCAAAGTACTATCAAGTTTTTCTTGTTCTGACTTTTCAGCATAAACAATATTGGTGATAAGCAGTATCATTATTACAAAAGTGATTACTCTTTTCATATTAAAGCCCTCTTTACCACGACAAATAATATCTTATATCTATTTGCCTGTAGCCAAAATTCAAATTGTTGTTATTTTGTGTTCTATTTGTTCTAGCGCCATATTCTATGCCAACAGCCAAAGTGGATTTAGCACTAAGCTGCCAACCTTTTTCCAATCTGAAAAATGGCGTAAAATCTGTCTTGTCAGGCAAATCATAGCTAGAATTTAGCTCTGCTACAAAATCTATATAACCAACTCTTGGCGTTATCCATCTGATTTTAAAACCTGGTCCATAACTTACCCTTCTTGCTGGCGAGTCGTAATATGGCGATTCAAACTTCCAGTTGTATTGGCTAGATGTTATATACCAGCTTATTTCCTTTTTGTCAGTAGCCAAAGATGTATGAGAAAATCTTATATTAAATCCTCTATTGCGATTGTTATCCGAATACTCATCCCAAAGATAACTAAACGAATAATAGTCTTTAGCGCCTACTCTGCGATTTATAGAGATGGTTTTTGACGTATCCATTATCTGATGAGCAAGTGCCCTAGGTGCTGTAACATTGGCTTTTTGGGTATCTATCCCAATCCAGAAAAAATCATTTAAAAAGTATCTTGCATTTAATCTGTAGCCATTGTTATCTACATCAGTTCTATTAAAACTACCTAAAACTTTTATATCAAAATTATAGCCAACATAGCTAAGTCCAGAACTTACAGAGTCTATACTTTGTCTGTATGGATCTTCTTTATAATTACCACTAGACACATCAGCCAAAAAACGCCACGAATCGCCAATATCCGTCTCTAGCCAAAGATTAAACGTTTTATAATCTTTCCCTTGATAATTATTAAAAAGACTGCTATTCATACCAAGCGAGCCACGCCATCTATTTACCCATGCTTTCCTAGCTTCAATCGCTTCTTTGCTACCTGTATCATATTTATCAAGTTCTTTTAATGCTTCTCTTGCAGCTTTATAATCGCCAAAGTCTATTGCACTTTGTACCATACCAGCATAGCCAATTTCTTTAAATGCTGTATATTTGGTTAATTTTTTATATTCTCTATAAGCTTCTCTTGGCATAGCATTTGTATAAAGCTTAAAAGCAAACTGTTCTCTGTAAGGTCCGTAGGCTGCATCATTGTCAATAAGTGTTTTAAATACTGCTTTACCAGCATGAAAGCGTCCTCGTTCAAAAAGACCTTTAGCATCACCTGAAACTATTGTTTTAGCTATCGGAAATTCTTCTACAAGCCTAGAATAAACAACCTTAGCCTCAGCTACTTTATTTGTAGCCGCCAAACAATAAGCATAGCTGAGCATGGATAGACGTTTATCAGGAGTATTTCTAGCAATTACCAGCTTATGATACTCTAAAGCCTTAGAGTAATTTTTAAGCCGCAAATAGCAATCTGCTAAGGCCCTTAAGCCATATGTTGGAACATTGGTTTTATCAACCCACATACCCTCGCCCATCAAAACAGCTTTAGAATATTCACCAGTACCCTGCAAGCAAACAATATAATCCGCTTGCATAAAAGCAGTTGCCGTATTATTTTTTACATACGGCTCTAACAAATCACGAGCCTCTGCAAATTCTGAAGCCCTAATAAAAAAAGCTGCTTTTGTAGATATTATCTGCCCTATTGTTGCAACATTATCAGCATCAACAAGTGACAAAGCCTTATCATAATCCTTGCTTGCATCAGTATATAGACCTGCATACATATAAGTATTTGCACGCATAACATAAGTATTATAATCATTTGGATTGTTTTTAACAATATTATCTAAAACCGCCATAGCCTCGCTAACGTTACCAATACGTGCGTCTACCTGAGCCGAAGCTAAAAGTGCCGTTTCATCACCCTTGGCATACGCCAGAAGGTAAAGTTTTTGTGCCTCTTGATACTTTCCTAAAGACAGATAAATACCAGCAACAGTTTTTTGGGCAAAAATCGGCATCTGCTGCACTTTATCTGCAAGGAAAGTTTCATATAACACCATAGCCTTGTCCTCTTGACCTGACCAGCTATATATAGAAATCAAATCATAGTAAAGCAACTTATCAGAAGGATTATTTTCAATTAAACTGGTCATAATTTTTATAGCTTTATTAAAACTATTTAACCTAGCCAATTCCACTGCATATTCGCGAGCTGCATCAACACTTATCCCATCACTGTCAAAGTTTTTTTCTCCAAGCCACAACTGTGTTTTTTCAAAGCCTATATTACTTATCTTATCTTTATTTTCTAGACCAAGCTTATACAACTTTTGCGCTTTTACAAATTGCCTCTGACGATAATACGAGCCTGCAATAAGTCTTATTGTGTAGCCGTCCACTTTTCCTGGCACTGCAGCATAGCGGTTTTCATACAAAGCTATAACTTTAGCATCGTCACCGGCCCAATTTAAAATATCTATATAATCAAAGACAATATCATCACTGGCAAGAGAAGAATTAACATTCAGATCTTGTTCGAAAATAGCAATAGCATTAGCATAATCACCAGCTCGCGCCATAAGTACAGCTTTTTGCCTTTTTTGCTCTAAAAGACCTACCTCTTGAGCCAAAACAAAATTCTGCCCCCATAAGCTATATAGCAAAAATGCTGCACAACAGTTAATAAAATATTTTTTTAAAGCCTTAGCTTTAAAGCCATATTTATTCATTTACAATCCTCCATATTAAATTGCAAATCATAGGCATATAGTAATTTATTATTATTATTATTATTATATAGCAGGTTGTAAACTCTTTCAATAAGTTTATAACAAAAATGAATAAAAAAGAGTACTCATATTGCCTTTTGCATTATAAGCACGCTTTTTAAAATTCAATATATAATTACTTAATTTTCTCACTGCGTCTGATTTTTTCAAACATTTTAGATTCACTGACAACAACCTTAGATAGCAAAAGTAACCCAATTAAATTCGGCACTGCCATAAAGCCGTTAAAAATATCTGCTATATTCCAAACTGTTTCTAATTTCATAGTGGCACCAAATACAATGACAAAGGAAAAAATAATTCTATAATACTTAACTGCCACAACTCCGGCTATATACTCTAAACATTTTTCGCCATAATAACACCAGCCAAGTACAGTTGTATAAGAAAATAAAATCAAGCCCAAAGTTACAATCAAACCACTAAATTCACCTGGCAGCAAATCTTGAAACGCCCTTGTTGTAAGTGCCGCACCTTTAACTGAACCGTCATTCCACAAACCTGTCATAACAACGGCAATACCTGTTATAGAGCAGACAATAATAGTATCTATAAAAGTACCTGTCATAGATACAAGCGCTTGTCTACCCGGATAATCTGTTTTTGCTGCTGCCGCCGCAATAGGAGCTGAACCAAGTCCTGCTTCATTAGAAAAAACTCCACGAGCGACACCATAGCGAATAACCGTACCAATTGCACCACCTGCCACAGCTTGACCCGTAAAGGCATCTGAAAAAATAATCGCTATCGCCGCAGGAACTTTGTCAATATTTAAAAGTATTATCAAAAGACCACCAACAACATATATCACTGCCATAAACGGCACCATATAACCTGTTATTGTACCTATGCTTTTTATGCCACCGATTACAACCGCTGCGGTGAAAATAGCCATTACTATTCCAGAGATCAAAGGAGCTACGCCAAAACTTTCACTTATAGCATCAGCTACCGAATTTACCTGCACCAAATTGCCTATCCCAAACGATGCCACAACACCAAAAAAAGCAAACAACCAGCCAAGAGTTGGCATATTTAGTCCTTTATCCAAAAAATACATAGGACCGCCTGACATCTCGCCTTTTTCATCTTTAACGCGGTATTTAACTGCCAAAATAGCCTCAGCATATTTAGTTGCCATGCCAACAATTGCAGTTACCCACATCCAAAACAAAGCACCTGGTCCGCCTGAAACAATAGCAGTGGAAACGCCTGCAATGTTACCTGTCCCAATAGTTGCCGCAAGTGCTGTCATCAAAGACTTAAAATGTGAAATATCACCCTCGTGCTCTGAATCAGCTTTTGACTGTTTGCTAAAGGCAAGTTTTAGAGCGTAACCTAAAGTTTTAAACTGCAAACCACCTAATATAATCGTAAGGTAAATACCTGTTCCAACCAATAAAATTAGCATTGGTGGTCCCCAGATGACATTACCAATTTCTCCTAAAAGAGCGTTTAATCTCTCCATAACATCTAACTCCTTACTACAAGTTTCACTGCATAAAAATTTAATATACATTATTAGTTTACATAAAAAAGCTTATGTTTGCAAAAGCTTTTTTCGTAATTATCAATACAAAAACTCAAATGTTGGAAAAATTTTCCCATCATTTGAGTTTTACTTTTATATTTTAAGCCATTTCTTTGCTAAATCAACCGCTTTTATACCGTCTTTAGAGTACATATCAGCACCTATTTTATCGGCATAATCTTGAGTTAATACCGCACCCCCAACCATTATCCCACCGGAAAAATTATCTTGTTTTAAAAAAGCTATACATTCATCCATAGCTGGCAAGGTTGTTGTCATCAAAGCACAAAGCCCGACAATATCTGGTTTGTGTTCTTTTACCGCTTTTATAACCTTACTTGCTGGAACATCTTTACCTAAATCAATCACAGTAAAACCACTGTTAGACAAAAGGGTTGCGACAATATTTTTACCTAAATCATGAATATCCCCTTCAACTGTAGCAAGAACAACTTTGCCAAGACTATTAATAGCTTCGTCAGCTTTCAAATTAGCACGTAGCGCATCAAAAGCACTTTTCATCGCTTCGGCTGATAGCATTACTTGCGGCAAAAAGGCTTTACCACAAGAAAATTTTTCTCCAACCTTCTCCATTGCCACAGTCAAAGAACCATTGGCAATATCCATCGGCAAATGTCCTTGTAAATAAGCATCAGCAGCAAGCTTTGCAGCAAGCTCTTTTTGACCACGAATGACAGCTTCTTGCAAAGAGCAAAGAACATCTTGATCGACAGCTACTTTTACTTCTTCTTTTGCTTGACCTGAATAGTTATGACTAAAAACAACCCCTTGACTATCTTGACCATTTACAACACTAGCTGCCGACAAAGTGTTTCGTATGCTTTCTACAAGCGGATTGATAATCGGGCAATCAAGACCACTTGCCAGCGCCATCGCAAAAAAAGTAGAATTTATAAGTTCTCTGTTAGGTAAACCAAAAGAAACATTGCTAAGACCCATTGTCGTAGGATAGCCAAAAGTTTTTTTATAAAGAACCAATGTTTTTAAAGTCTCACCAGGTGCCTTACCGTCTGTTGCAGCAGTTAAAACAAGAGCATCTAGTACAATATCATTATCACTTAGTCCAGCTTTTTTTGCCGCCTGCACAATATCATTTGCAATCGCAAGCTTATCTACTGCAAGAGATGGAAGCTGTTTATCCGCAAGCGGAAGCACTATGACCGCACTACCATAAAACTTGGCTAAAGCAAGAATTTTATCTTGCAAAGGCTGTTTGCCGCTCACTGAATTAACTAGCGCCCGACCGGGAAAATATCTAAGTCCCGCTTCAATAACTTTGGGATCCGTACTATCTATACACAAAGGAACGTCAACAATCATTGACAGCTCACCCATAAGCAGTTTCATAAGCTGGGCTTGGTCTACTCCCGGCACGCCAACATTTACATCAAGCACCTTTGCTCCTAAGTCTACTTGATTTATAGCATCTTTTTTAACAGTCAGCAAATTACCTTCTTTTAATTCTTGAGCTAAAAGCTTTCTACCGGTAGGGTTTATTCTCTCTCCTATTAAAACCGTTTTACAACCTGTACCCAGTTGCACAACTTGGCTTCTAGAGGCTAGACTAACACAGCTAGATTCTACCTTGCGCTCTAATTCATTACAAGCATCTAAAGCTTTTCGCATTGCTCTTATATGTTCTGGTGTTGTGCCACAACAACCGCCAATAATGCTCGCACCTGCCTCAACAAGCTTTGGTACCCACAAAGCCATATCATCAGGTGACAAAGGGAAAACCGTCTTGCCATCGACTAAGGTCGGAAGTCCCGCATTTGGCTGAACGCTTATAGGTAGATTTGTCGACTTTGCCAAATCACGTACAATTGGCAACAATTGCTCAGGACCAAGTGAACAATTCATGCCGATAATACTGACACCAAGAGCTTGTAAAATTGTTGCCGCAGTTACAACATCAGTGCCTGTTACAGTTCTACCATCTTCATTAAATGTCAATTGACTGATTATCGGCACAGTACAACCAAGCTCTTTTGCCGCAATAACTGCCGCTCTCATCTCTTGGATATCTAAAATCGTTTCAATTAATAAGTAATCTACCCCTTCATCTAGCATAGCTTTTATCTGCTGTTTAAAAACATCAACAGCCTCATCAAACTCAAGTTCGCCAAGTGGAAAGATAAGTTTACCCAATGGACCTACTGCACCTGCTACTTTGGTATCTTTGCCGCAAGCACTTCTTGCCGCTTTTACAGAAGCTTTTATAATACTTTGCACTTGGTCTTGCAAACCAAAATTAGCAAGTTTGAGCCTGTTAGCACCAAAGGTGTTTGTCTCTAATATATCCGCACCTGCGCTGACATAATTTTTATGAATTTGGCTTACTTTATCAAAATGACTGACAGACGCATACTCAGGACAAGGTTTGTCTGCAATACCTAAATTTTGTAGTTGAGTACCCATCGCACCTTCAAATAATTTTAACATTCTATCTCTCCTTTTTTATACTGACAACCAACCTGACTACAAGAATCACATGCTGTTTTTTTCGTTTTCGGCTCATTTTGACAAGGTTTTAAACCAACAATTGCCGTAACACTCTTTTGCGGTATAAGCATCAAAGATTTGTTAGCACTGACGCCTATATGCTGCGCACAAGACAATTTTATAATTGCAGGCTGCTCTTTTATATCCCAATCACCATAACCAGGACTAAACCTTGCCCCTATACTAAAGCCAAGCTTTGCCTGCTCAGCGGCTATGAAACTACACACCGCATCCGCAGCTTGTTCAACTGCTGCTGTTGCCGCAGCATCTAAAAGGACTGCTTTTGCATAATCAGACGAGGCAAAAAGTTCACCTACTCTATCTTCAATCCTACTGCCAACAGTTACTGCCATTATAACAACCTTTGTGCAAGCATTTAAGTGAAAAGACAACTTCTCACTTGTTATAGCATAATTCTCATCAACAGCTTGCACAACGCCATTTTTATAATCATAAATCTGCCAAACACTGCTAGGACTTGCATAAATAAGCGCTTGATTTAGCACATCTTTTAACAAAGATTTGTCAATCGCAGCATCTTTTTTCCCACCGCTGTAGCGAATGGTCTCTTTTTCATCTATTTTTTGCAATATCGGTTTTAATAAAAACAAACAACCACCTCAAATAATAATATTTAATAATTATATCATTAAACCCATAGAAAAAAAACATAAAAAATACAGGGCGGTTTCACCCTGCATAAACCTTTACCACCTTGCAAACAACAGCTTGCAAAAAGGCACACGTTTTTTAATTTATAGTTTTTGTCCTAAACTTTTGGCATGTTCTTTTTGCACAGGCACAACAAGAGATTGACCTGGTCTTATAGATGAATCTTGAATTTTATTTACTTTATAAATTCTATCTACAACAATTCTAACATCTTCATTCTTAGCTGCAAAACTTTTGCTTAAATCCCAAATAGTATCACCTTTGCGCACAACCACATTTACAAAAGTAAATTCTTCTTTATCACTAGGTACAGCCATTGCAGTTGCCGAAAAAACTAACAATATCATTAATACTATAACTATTTTGTTCATAACAACACCGCCAAACATTTGTTTGTCTAAATTCTAGCAAACAAATGTTTGGTACGCAAATATGTTTCCACATGAAAAATAACCATTAAAAGAAAATATTCCTATATATCTTTGTTTTTCTTCTAATTTCGCCAAATTTCTCAGCAATCACCTTTTTCTTGGCTTATAACATTTTGCATCCAGTCAATCATAGCAAGTTTCCCTAGCTCGTGCCAAGTCTTGCATTTACAGTGTTTAGCTATATATTCATCCCACTTATCGACAGGAATTCTTGCTATTTCCATAGGACTCATTATCCCAAAACCGCTACGAAACAAAATATCATCTAATGACGAAAAATCGCTATTTTCCGACAAAAACTTGATGGAAAACAAATCTTCAAAACCAACTTCTTGCATTTTAGCATTTAGTTTTTCTTCACCTTTAAAACGTTCTAACAGTTGTTGAAACAACTGCTCTTTTTCTTGTGTAAACATATTATTTCTCCTTGTTATAAAAAGTTATTTTCTATGTATAATTCTTTATAAAAAGCTTTTTTCCTGCCAAAAAACAAAGTTGCCCAAACATTTGGGCAACGTAAAATCTAATGACAATGTCCGCAATGACCGCCGCATTCGTCTTCATCTAGCTTAATATCGCTGTAATCAAGACCTTTTTTCTTTTTATAATCAATAATCGCCGCCTTTAGCGCATCAGCCGCTAAATTAGAGCAGTGCATTTTTACAGGCGGAAGACCACCTAATGCTTCGGCAACAGCTTTATTTGTCAGCTCTTGAGCCTCTTTTGTTGTTTTTCCTTTGGCAAGTTCTGTTGCCATGCTGCTTGTAGCAATAGCAGCACCACAGCCAAATGTTTTAAACTTTATATCAACAATTTTATCATCAACAACTTTTATATAAAACTTCATAATATCGCCACAAACAGGATTACCGACTTCGCCTATTCCGTCAGCATCTATTATCTCACCAACATTGCGAGGATTAGCAAAATGATCCATAACCTTTTCGCTGTACATAAATTATTCTCCTTTTTCTATAACTTTACAACCACTACAACCTTTTACTTGTGGTCTTGCGCAGTTTACAACTTGTTCGTTATAAATTGGGGACATATTTCTCAAAAACTCTACAATCTCTGGTAGTACTTTCAAAAGATAGTCCACTTCTTCACCCGTATTCTCGTGCGACAAACTAAGCCTCAACGAGCCGTGGGCTGTCGCATGGTCAAGCCCCATAGCAAGAAGTACATGTGAAGGATCTAATGAACCTGAAGTACAAGCAGAACCGCTTGATGCACAAATACCTTTCATATCAAGTCGAAGTAGCATTCCTTCGCCTTCAATAAATTTTATGCTGATATTAACATTATTACTCAAGCGCTTTGTCGGATGACCATTTAGTTTGACAAACGGGATAGCATCCATAATACCTGCAATCAATCTATCACGCAAAAGAGTCATATAAGCATTATTTTTCTTAAAATCAACCCCAGCAAGTTCACAAGCAAGCCCGAGCGCTACCGCACCAGGAACATTTTCCGTACCGGCACGAAGTCCACGTTCTTGACCACCACCGTGGATAAGTGACGCCATTTTCACGCCACGTCTTATATATAAAGCACCTATTCCTTTTGGACCGTGTATTTTGTGTGCTGTAAGACTTAGTAAATCAATATTATCTCGCACCACATCAATATCAACATGACCTATAGCCTGCACGGCATCTGTATGGAGTAGCACCCCTTTTTCTTTAGTAATAGCGCCAATTCCCCCTATCGGCATAATCGTACCAACTTCGTTATTAGCATACATAATGCTAACCAAAATAGTATCAGGTCTTATAGCATCTTTCACACTTTGGACACTTACCATACCATATTCGTCCACTGGTAAATAAGTTACTTCATAACCATTTTTCTCCAAATATTCACAAGTATGCAAAATAGCATGATGCTCTACTTTACTTGTGATAATGTGCTTACCCTTTTGAGCATAAGCACGCGCAATGCCGATTAGCGCCATATTATCAGCTTCTGAACCACCTGCTGTAAAAACAATCTCCTCAGGTCTCGCCTTTATCAAATCCCCGACCTGTTTGCGAGCATTATCAAGCACCTTTTTAGTTTCTCTCGCTTCTAAATATATGCTAGACGGATTGCCATAGTTTTCCTTTAAAGCCTTTGTCATCGCTTCAATAACCCTATCATCAATCTTGGTTGTTGCTGCGTTATCTAAATATACACGTTGCATTTTCTAACCTCTCTTTTTTTTTGAAAAGTCTATTCCGACTATTTAGGTCGGATTTATATTTTAATAATAACAAAAGATAAACCATTTGTAAATAACAAAAGCAAAAAATATATACTATTTACTTATAATACTGCCATCAATATCGCGCATAGCGCTCATTCCCGTCATAATCATGGCAAGTTTCAATTCTTGTATGAAAGATTCCATTTTTATTTTTACACCTTCAGCACCACCAACAGCCGATTGCATAATAGGTCTACCTATCAAAACAGCATCAGCACCTAGCGCCAACATTTTCAATACATCCGTACCCGTTCTCACTCCACCGTCGACAAAAATTTTCATTTTACCTTTATACAAATGAGCAATCTCCGGTAAAGCTTTTGCCGAGGCAGTTGCATAATCTAGCACCCTACCACCGTGATTTGATACAACAATACTATCTACCCCCGCTTCATAACAAGCTTTGGCATCTTCTAATGTCAAGACGCCCTTTATAATAAGCGGTCTATCTATTGATTCAACCAATTCTTTTAATTGAGCAAAGCTTTTCGGTCCAACAGGTTGATTGAACCTTTTCATATTAATAAGTGCCGCCGAATCAACGTCCACTGCGACCGCAACAGCGCCAGCATCAATTGCTCTTTTTGCCATTTGAATGATAACATCATTAGCACGAGGTTTAATCGTTGGTATACCTCGACCTGAAGCTAGTTTTACAGCCTCTATACCGCTATCATAAATTTCACTAATTCCACCATCACCGGTCATAGCCAAACAATCAGCCAAACAAGACCCGCCTACAATTGATTTTGCATATTCAATCTCTGGCGTAAAATCATTTAAATTAAAAGAAATACCACCAATTGGCGCTGCCAAAATCGGCGCTGCCATTTTAACTCCAAAAAATTCACAACTAGTATCAGGCTCACAAGCCTCGTGTATGATGCGTTGCCTTAAACTGACATTTGAAAGCGCCTTTAAATTATTAGTAAAAGCACTTGCTGTACTTACTCCACCCATACCAGGAATTTGACCTGCACAAGCCCTACCGTCACAAATTCTACACATCAAACAAAATTTACCAAATTTTTCCTTGCCCAACTGTTTTAAACTATTCAAATCCAAAATAACCACCTCTTAAAAATAGAAAATTTAACAACATTGACTTTTTTACAAAAATATATGTTATATTATATAATAAAAATACATAGTTAGCAAAACATTGAGAGGATTATTATGGAACAAATAACATATTACATAAATCTTATTGTGGCAACAAGCAAAAATTTACTTGCATCAATCCCTAAAGACACAGCCATCTTAGGACTAATTTGCGGCTTTTTTAGCTTTGTGAGCTTTCAAAAAACCTATCCATCAAGAAAAGCTAGCATAATACAAGAAATTTGCTCATCAAGCAAAAAGCTTTCACTTTTGACCTTTTTTATAATATCTTTGTATATACTCTTTAGTCTACCGACAAAAACAATGTTTTTCTATTTAATAACAAGTGTCATAGGGGTTCTTATATACCATATCCTGCTTTTTATCTTCAGCTATATGAGCACCTTTGGTATATTTTTAAACAATTTTCTCATGCTAATCTCAGGACCTATAACAATCTTTGTCGCTTGGTTTTTCCATTCAGGCGAGCTTTTAGACAAAATTAATACCATAATGAAACTCATACCATAAAAGCAATCCGCGCCCTATAAACAAAGCTAAAATAGCACCACATAAAAACCATCTGTAAATTCATACCTCACAAAGCTACCAAAATATAACTATTTTTTTATATAACCACCGCCCAAAAACTTAGACAAAACAAATTTGTTTTGCGGTGATCAAAGCTAAATTTTTGGACGAGTAAAACAGCCAGCTTACGCTGGCTGTTAGTGTTTTGTCATAGCAAAAAGTTTGCTATGTTATATTTTTATTCTCTGCCAATTTTTCTTTCTCAAAATCCAGATAAACAACATTGCACGCACTAAAATATCCAAAAAAGCACACATCCAGCCTGTAACAACGTTAAAATAGCCTAGATATTTTAACAGAAAAATCATTGGCATTCTAATAAACCATGTACCAAAAACAGCTACATACATAGCGGTCATAGCATCTCCTGCACCTCTTAAGACGCCGGGAATAATCATACTTATTGCAAGCGGTATTTGTTCAATTGCCGAGACTGCAACGCAACCTATACCCCATTTTAGTACAGCTGGATCATCAATAAAAAACCTTGTCAGATTAGCTGAAAAAACGTAAAACAATACCCCAAAAAAGCCCATCATTGTAGCACCTAAAATGCAGCTAAGCCAAGCATAGTCTTTAGCTCTGTGATAAAGTCCACGTCCTAAATTGTTGCTTACTAAAGTCATCGCCGCGATGCCAACCGCCATACCGGGCATAAAGGAGATTGATTCTATTTGCAATGCAACATTGTGCCCAGCAAACTGCGTTGCCCCGGCTGTTGCCATAAGTAGAGAAAAGCCCATACGTCCGCTTTGTATGGCTATTTGTTCAAAGCCTGCCGGCATACTGATTTTAAAAATTGATAAGATAACTTGTTTATCTAATGGGAAGATATGACTAAAACCAACACCTAAGGTGTATTTAGAATGGACAGCTAAAAAGCTAACAAATGCAACTAATACTTGCGAAGCGGATATTCCCCATATAGCGCCTTGTGCGCCGATTTTAAAAATAAACAATAGTGAATAGGTAACAGATAGAGAAATAAATTGACCTATTATCGCAACTAGCATTGCTACTCTTGTTTTACCTGTACCACGTACCGCAGCCAGACAAACGCTCGTTATTGCAAGAAAGGGCAAGAAAAATACCATAATAGTAATAAATTCGCTTGCCAGTGCAATAACGTTAGCATCAGGACTAGCTATTTTCACAAGTCTTGTTCCTGCAAAATAGCAAAACAATGCTCCTAAAATACTACTTAAAAAGCCAATTACCAAAGCTTGACCGGCAATTTTTTGTGCCATTAAAATATTTTTGGCACCAAAATTACGCGCAACTAGCGCACCGGCACCAGTACCAGCTGATGATATAACCATCGCACAAGTTATTTGTAGCATTGTCGCAAGCCCGACAGCTGCTACAACAACAGGACCAAATCTACCTACCATAGCGGTTGTCAGCACACCGCCAATAACCAGAAAAATCATCTCTACCACAACAGGCCAAGCCAAAGTGGCAATTCTTCTAATCATATATTTTTTCATCTGACTTATATCATTATTATAACTTAAAACCATAATACACCCTCAAACCATAATAAAACAGGTTCAGACACGATGCCCAAACCTGTTATTTTTATATCACTTAATTATTTGCACCATTTGGTCATTTTGAGCAAAGCAAGCATTGCCCTCATCAGTATCGATATGAAATTCTGGTGCATAGGTATCTTTTACCCTAACTAAAACATTTTCAAAAACAACAGCACGCACGCCTGGAACAGCAACTTTTACTCTATCTTTATCTTTTAAGTTAAATTCTTTTGCTGTTTTAAGGTCTAAATGAATGTGTCTGTCTGCTATAATAACACCTTCTTTTATTACGACCTCTCCTTTAGGACCGACAATTTTGATCCCTAAAGAGCCTTTTAAATCGCCAGAGCCTCTAAGCGGCGGATTAAGACCTAAAACCCTTGCATCTGTCATTGCAAGTTCAACTTGGGTCTGAGCGCGAACTGGCCCTATAACTCTAACGCCTTTTAAAACAGCTTTGTCAGTAACCAAGTCTACTTTCTCATCGCTAGCAAATTCACCCGGTTGCCCAAGTTCTTTCACTTTAGTGAGAACTGCTGTATCACCAAACAAAGTTTTTAAATCCTCTTGACTCAAATGCAAATGTTTTGCCGATATGCCAAGTTTGATTGTATTGTTCATAAATGTACCTCTTTTCTAATACAGACTATAACTATATTCTATCTGTTTATAGAGAAAAAATCAAATATATAATTAGTTTAAAAATGCCTTGTAAATATTTCGCTATCTAACAACAGGTCATCTGTAGTGTAAAAACCCAGTCTATGCAACAGTTCAATTACATAAGGATTGTCTATAGGCGTTTTATAACGTGCATTTTGACCATATTCTTGTACGTGTTTTTTCGCCTCATCTTTGTCTAAAAGCGATTTAGGCCCACCTACGCAACCGCCAGTGCAGCCCATACCCTCATAAAAATTGGCTTTTATCTGACCACTGGCAATATCATTCATCGCTGCCTTGCATTCTAGCATGCCATTGGCAACAATTGTCTTTATCGGCATAG
>CAZKFG010000027.1:0-28073 GCA_964551985.1 uncultured Acidaminococcales bacterium | reverse complement strand
AAAAAAACAATTTTTTTATTGTCCATAATACTACTGCCTCCAAGGAGAAAAGTCTTTATTGGACAAAAAATCCTTGCTAACATCAATGTCTACATTATTTGGCGCACAAACCATTATTGTGTTGCCAGCAAGCTGAATGTTGCCATTTAAAGCATAAATAGTACCACTGATAAAATCAATTATTCTTTTCATAACATCTGCCGGAGTTTTTTCAAAATTAACCACAACAGGCTTAGACTCTCTTATATAATCTGCAATTTTCTGTGCATCATCAAAACTTGTTGGTTCCACAACCATCATCTTAACAGGTTTATTGGTAACAGGCAAAGGAACTACGTTATTACTATTTTGATTATGCGCTATAGTAGCAGAGCCTAAATGTTGTTTTTTCCCCCAGGAATAGTCTTCTGTTTGTATATTAGTCAAATTTGTCTTTGATTTAATTTCTGGTTTTCTATTGTATAGTGGTTCTTTTTCTTGCTCTTTTTGTTCATCTTCTTCTACATACTCATAAAGACCAAGAGTACTCCAGAGCTTATCTAAAAACTTCATGCTTATTCAGCCGCCCTTCTTTACTATTTTGCATAATTTCTCGCACCAAAAAGTATAGTTCCTAAGCGAATATTATTTGAACCTTCTTCAATGGCAATTGTAAAGTCTGTACTCATGCCCATTGATAAAGTGTCTACCTGACTTTTAACATTTTCTTTCATATAGCAAAACAATTCATATCCTTTTTTAAAGACCACTCTTGTATCTTCCAAATTATCGTATTCTGGAGCAATTATCATAAGTCCACGCAAGCAAATATTTTGGCAATTGCAAAATCCATGAGCTTTGTCTAAAAATTCTTCTACCGTAAAACCAGTCTTACTGGCTTCTTTAGCAACATTTATCTGCAAAAGTATATTTTGAACTTTATTTTGCTCTTTGGCGTGCCTATCAATTTCAATCAACAATTTTTCACTGTCAACAGAATATATCATATCAAATAAAGACACTGCTTTTTTAACCTTATTTGTCTGCAAATGCCCAATTAAATTCCATGAACCAGCATTAACTTGTGGCATCTTTGCTTGTGCTTCTTGTACCTTGTTTTCTCCTAAAATGTTAAGTCCGTTACTTAATGCTTCTATTACTGCCTCTGGCGTTTGAGTCTTGCTAACAGCTACAACAGTTACTTTATCACCAGTAATTTTTTGTTCGATGCGCCTAGCAATCGCCTTATCTATTTGATTTTGAATCTGTTTTAAATTATCGTTTATCATAAATGTAAAACCTTCCAAAATATAATTATACACGAAATTTATGCTTTTTGCACTATTTTATAAAAAATTTATAACCAAACTATTGCCGCAAATCTGCCCGATTTGCCTTTATCTGCCCTATGGGAAAAAAACAACTCTTTATTACACTGAGTACACACTTTGCTCAGGATTATATTTTGCTCATCAATCCCTGCTTTAATAAGACTTTGGTAGTTTGCTTGCCAAAGATCAAACTTATACTTTTGCTTATCTTTAACATCTATCCTTAAAAACCTTTTATAATCCGTATAATTGCTTGATACATCTTCGTAAACATCCTGCCCAACTTGATAACAACAAGCACCTATTGATGGACCTATAACAGCGTAACAGTCCTTAAAATCTACATCAAACTGCTTTTGCATCTGTATAAGAGTTTTATTAGCGATGGATAAAACTGTGCCACGCCACCCTGAATGTACAACTGCAATAATTTTCTTTTTAATATCACAAAGTATTATTGGCACGCAATCAGCAAAAAGTAGCATGAGCGGTACATTTTGCAAATCTGTATACAACGCATCAGCATCTTTTATTGCCTCATCATAGCTACCTTTACCACTGCCTACAAGATGTTTGTCAACATAAATTATATTATCTTTATGCACTTGTTTTGTTGTAGTTAGATTATTAAAATCAATTTTCAAGCTTTGACAAACTCTATTTCTATTTTGCAAAATAAAATTTTTATCATCTAAAACATTCAAAGACAAGTTCAAACAATCGCTATTTACAATACTTTTCCCATGCAATCTTGTTGTAAAAGCATGTTTTATTCCTAAATTTTCCAAAATTGGTACTATGCCAAACCATAAATCATCTATTTTTTTTAACACAAAATCTCTACTCATAAAAGCCCTCTCTAACATATACCACAACGCTTGCAACCATCAAAACACGGTATTGTCCTTTGTTGTTGTTTAGCCTTTTGATTTTCTTGAATTAAATAATCTTTACTAAAACCCATATCAATATAATCCCATGGCAAACAGTCACATTCTGCATAATGAGTTGTTGACAACAAATCATATTTTTTTATATTATTTAAAAAATCCTTTAAACCGTTTTTTTGCACACTATCGAGTAAGTACTTGGAAATTTTATTGTCCGCTTTAGCCAGCACAGCTTGTGCTAAACTACTTTTGTAAGACTCTACTTTTATATTGATATTTCTATCTTTTTTAAAAGCATCTTTGATTAAATCTATACGTTTTTTAAAGGTGTTCTTATCAATAATATCATACCACTGAAAAGGCGTAAATGGTTTTGGAACAAAAGGATTTATGCTCAAAGTAAGCTTACTGTTATGCTTCAAATATTCTTTAAGCTTTCTCACCAAATCTATAAGTTCTGCAATATCAGCTTCTTGCTCAAACGGCAGACCAACCATAAAATACAACTTTATATTGGAAAATCCTACTTCTGTCGCCATTTTAACAGCATTTATAATATCTTCTTCTTCAATTCCTTTATTAATTATCTCACGCATATGAACACTTCCAGCCTCAGGTGCTATTGTAAGAGTTCTTTGTCCGTTTTGCCACAGAACTTTTAAAAATTCTTTTGTTAGCATGTCAGCTCTCAAAGAAGAAAAAGAAAATTTCATTTTTCTATCTGTAAGTATTTTTGTTAAATCATCTATTTGGGAATAATCACAAACACCTGCCCCTACAAGTCCTATTTTTTCAGTGCTTGAAGGATGCTTTTCTATCGCCATAAAAATTTTATCCAAACTGTGTTCACGAGGATTTCTAAAACAATAGCCCGCCATACAAAACCTGCAATGCCTTGTACAACCCCTAGAAACCTCTACAGCAAACATATTAGAAAACTCTGCACTTGGAGTTACAATTTGATAGTGAAAGTTAAATTCGTCAATATCATATAGCCATTGACGTTTTACTTGTTTTGTTATACCAGGAACATATACCCCAGCTATGCAAGCTAATTTTTGTAACTTCTCCTCTTTGCTACAATGTTTTGTTTCATCAGAATACAAAACATTCAAAATACTATGGATTGTCCTCTCGCCTTCACCAATAACAAATACATCAACAAAAGCTGCTAATGGTTCAGGATTAAAGGTAGCACAAGCTCCGCCTGCAATAATTATAGGATGATGTTCATTGCGCATGTTGGACAACATTGGAATACCTGCATTTTTCAACATTTCTAAAAAGTTAAAATAATCTAGTTCAAAAGAGAGCATAACACATAAAGTTGAAAAATCAGTCATTTGTCGCTGACGCTCTATGCTTATCGGCTGGCTATCTTTCTGGTAAAAAAAACGTTCACAATAAGTATTTTCGTGCAAATTTATTTGTTCATATATTATTTGATAGCCAAGATTTGACATACCAACTTTGTAAGTATTGGGGTACAAAAAAGCGACTGCATTAGTTCCTTGACTATCTTGCTTTAATATACTCACTTCTTGACTTAGCAGATTCTTGTTTTCTTGTTTTAACTTAAATGACAATTTTTAAACCTCAAATCTTTTTTATTTATCATAACATTGATAAAAGTATAGAGCAAATACCTGTTATACAAATAAGTAGATGCCTAAAGCATCTACTTATTACTCTTTTATTTTTTCTTTCATTGCATCAATAACTGTTTTGACAACCTTTAATCTACCATATAGTTTATCATTAGATTCAACTATTGTCCAAGGAGCTTTTGTTGTGCTAGTGCGAAACAGCATTTCGTTGACTGCTATTTCGTAGTTATCCCATTTATGACGGTTGCGCCAATCTTCTTCGGTAATTTTCCATGATTTTAATGGATTACTTTCACGATCTTTAAATCTTTGTAATTGTTCTTGCTTATCAATATGTAGCCAAAATTTTAATAAAACAGCACCAGAATTTACCAGTTGTTCTTCCATTTCATTAATTTCTCTATAGGATCTGCGCCACTGGTCTTCTGTCGCAAATCCTTCTATACGTTCGACCATTACCCTTCCATACCAACTGCGGTCAAAAATAGCTGTTTCACCTTTAGATGCCATTTCTTTCCAAAAACGCCACAGATAATGGTATCTTTTATCTAAATTATCAGGAGCTGCGACTGGCACAACATAATAACCTCTAGGGTCTAAATTAGCGGTAACACGTCTTATAGTACCGCCTTTACCTGCAGCATCCCAGCCTTCAAAAAGTAAAATCATTGGTATTTTTTTACGAAAGAATTTGTACTGCAAGCTTCTTAGTTGTTTTTGATATTCAATGATTTTTTCTTTATAGCTTTCTTTAGAAGCACTTTTTGATAAATCAACCTTTTTAAGAACAGACGAGAAAAAAGTATTATCTTTTTGCTTTGTCTCTTGCACTTGTGGTTTATCACTTGCTGGTATTTCAGATAACTTTTTGGTAAAGACATTTATTATATAATCTAAAACTTTTATTCGAGAAAAATTTTCATCTTCCGCTTCAACCGCAATCCAAGGGGCAACAGCAGTATCCGTCTTGCTAAACATCTCTTCATACAATTCAAAAGCTCTTGTATAGTTGCCAATCTCGCGCCAATCTTCTTCTGTGCGGCGCATATTCTTATCCAAATCAAGTTCTTTTGCTAGTTTTTTTATACGTTTTTCGTGTTCTTTTTGTGATATATGGGTAAAAAATTTAATAATCAACTGATTATCATCAACAAGCAAACGTTCAAAATTATTTATTTCATTGAAACTGCTATCACTACTACCCTTTGCTGCCTTTTGCTCTAGCAACCTATTTACAGTTTGACCATACCAGCTACGATCAAAAATACTTATTTTCCCTTTAGCTGGCAATTTGTTCCAAAACTGCCAAAAAAACGGTTTTTCCCGTTCAACTTCATTAGGATAATATGCAGTAAATACTTTAAATCCGCGCGGGTCCATAGCTTGAACAAGCGAATTGATTATAACCCCTTTTCCTGATGCGTGCCAACCTTCAAAAAGAATAATAACAGGAATTTTAGCGTTGCTCATATGCCTTTGAAGCTCACCCAATCTTTGCATACGTTCTTGTAAAATTTTAGAAAATTCTTTATTACTTATTTTCAGCTTTAAATCTAGTGTGTCTAGCATACAATCACGCTCCTAAAGTTTATGTACTACAGAGGACATATGTCCGCACCACTGAGCTGTTTCATCAATTAGTTCTGCTAATATATACTTATAAGAAACATCTGCAATATATTTTAAATAAGTTATTTCGTCATCGGCTGTTGTAGAATAATCCAAATACCAATCTTTAGCAAGTACAAGATCTATTTCACTTAAAGTTCCTAAAAAAATTGACTTATCTTTAAGCACTATTTCTTGCCAAGTATATAGATGTGAGTTAACACCATTTTTATCATAAGTAAACACTATACGTGGTCGATGCTTTATCCATATTAAATCATTGTCTTTTTTAGAGCTACTTACAAGACAAAAAAAACGGTCGTCAAAATCAAACTCTTTTGGCAAAACACTTATAAAACCAGTATCTTCCAAAGCATCAAGCATCTTTTTATTACCGTTTACATTGAGCGCCCCAAACAAACGCATATTAATCACCACACAATAATATTATTATGTAGTTAATTCTCTTTGACAAGTGATTATTCCTGCCAAATTAATTTTTATTTTGCAACATTTATACGTTTAGCCTTTAAAATTTCTCTATCATAATCTTTATCAAAGTTACTATCAGCATCATACATGCGTTTTCGCCTTCTATCAAACAATTCATTGACAATACTCTTTTCCGGTTCGTAATCTTTGGTTTTAATATCTGCTAAATTCAAAACTGTATGTATAAAATCATCTGACATATAAGGTTTAGAAAGCGCTTGTTTTATTTGAGCAATTTTTTCAGGATATTTTTCCTTAAATTTATCTGATCCCCAAACAATAAGTGGTATCTCTAAAGAAAAAATACTTATTTTTTTGCCATCTCCACGCCCAACATTAACCCCATCATCAAAAACTATGTCACCATGATCAGAAATGTAGATTATTAGTACTTCTTCATCTTTGAATTTATTTATTATTTGTTCAATTATATAATCATTATAAAGTATGCTGTTGGCATATTCTGCTGTACGCTGCTTTTGCTCTGGTTTTAAATCCCATTTTATATCTTGAGAAGTGAATTTAGCAAATTGCTCGGGATAACGTTTATTGTAGTCAGCATGAGTACCAAGAAGATGTACCACAACAAAATTTTTATCGACAAATTCATTTTTTGCTTCATCGATTAGCGGTAAAAGTTTTTCATCGTGTATATTAATACTATCTTCATAATCTTTTAGTATGGTAAATTTTTTTACTTCGCTTTTGTCTGCAAAGAATTTTGATGTCGATCCTACCAGACCGTGACTTTCTTGATTTGACAACCAAAAAGTCTTATAGCCTGCTTTATGCATAGTAGTAATTAAATTCTCATATTCATACCAAGAATATTTTTCACTCTCGCCATTATAGTATGTAAACAATTCTTGCAAAGCTAATGTTGTTGACGGATGATTGATAATAACATCATTAAATACATACAACTGATTTTTCCTTTGCAATTCATCTAAACACGGTGTCGTCGGTAAATAATAGCCATATAAACTCATGTGGTTTTTATTTGTCGACTCACCTAATATTATGACTATATTTTTAATTGCACTATCATTTTTGAGAATACTCGCTTGATCAGGTGATTTTTTAACCATTTGTGCATATAAAACATTACTTTTTATTGCATAATCAACATTAAATGCCACCCTCTGCACACAAAAAAAGGCTTCTTTAGCAAATTGATTGTAAGCAAGAGGTGTCCTTATAGTTATATATAAAAAAAATAAGCCAAATAAAAAAGTCAATATTTTAATAAGTTTTGTTTGTTTAATTTTAATGTTCATCAGTAGTTTTTTCAAAAAATAAAAAGCGGCAAAATTAAGCCCTACTGCCAAAATAATTATTAAAATAAGCTTAAAAGTCAAATAGTTTTGGATATATTCTTTTATCTCTCGTGGATTTGTATCTAAAATCGCAGCTACTGCAGCTCTAGATAAAATATAGCCATATGAATATACTGCTATTACATCACCTATAAATACCAGTAAAAAAGCTGTTAATAAAGTTATTTTTATAATATTTTTTAATTTTTTATAGGGTAAAAAACTAATTAGTGCTGCTAAAGTGCAACATATAAAAAATAAGCTTACAGCATATTCTAATTGAAAAAATACTCCCTTAGCTGAAAACGCGTAGGTATTTGGTATATAGTTAGTTAAAAATGCGATTATTATAAAGGTAAAATTTTCTTCAAATATCGCTCTTGCTTTTTGCATAATTTCTTGTATTCATCCCTTTTATGATAAATAAAGTTCTGTAATAATATTATCTTTGACTGTCTTTGGAACATCAATAATGCGCTGATTTTTTGACCCTTTAAATTTTAAGTTAAAATCTTTTTCTTCTTCTTTAAATGGTCCATCAACCAATACATCAATATATTCCATTAGCTGCCAATCTTTTATTTGTTCGTAGGTAAAACCTGTATATACCCAGATATTCAAATCTGGTTTTTGTTGTTTTAGTTTGCTTAAAAACAAGGTTAATTGCTTTTTTTGAAATAATGGATCGCCACCACTTAAAGTGATGCCTCTATGAAGTGGCGTTATTTTTTTTATAATAATATCACAAAGTTTATCTTCACTGTATTTTGTGCCACCTTCAAAAGGCAAAAGAGCAGGATTATGGCAACCCTGGCAATTGTGCGAGCAACCTTGAAAAAAAACAACCAGTCTTATTCCCAAGCCGTCCACAACCGATTCTTCTAAAATACTTGATACTGTTAGCATTTTACTCTCTCCTAATTTAAAATAATGCACTAAGTTATACTTAGTGCATTAAAGGTCTATTTGTTACAACCGCAGTCTTTTCTGCTTATTTTTCTTGAGTGTGTGTGATCGCAACGTGGGCAAAAACTTTCATTTATTACACCAAGATAGCCACAATTATCACAATAATCTATAGGGAAATTTATACCAACATAACCACAATCACATTTTGCCATATGCAAAAGAAGGTCTTCTACAGCTTGCAAGTTGTTAATTGGTGGTGAGGAAAATTCCACATAACTTATATGTCCAGCATTAGTATAAGAATGAAACTTACCTTCTATTTTCATTTTATCATAAGCACTTATTTTATAGCCGACAGGAACGTGAAAAGAGTTTGTATAGTATGTTTTATCAGTTACAGAAGAAATTAAGCCATACTCTTTTCTGTCGATTTTTACAAACCGACCAGACAATCCTTCAGCAGGTGTTGCAATTAATGTATAGTTTAAATCGTATTTTTCTGCCATTTTATCTATCTTATTGCGCATAAAAGCCACAGTTTCTTCACCTAAAACAAGCGCTTCTTCACTTTCACCGTGGTGGTTACCCGTAAGAGAAATAAGTGTCTCAGCAAGCCCAATAAAGCCAATTGTCAATGTACCGTGTTTGATGACATTTTCTATTGTGTCATCTGGTGCCAGTTTATCTGCATCCATATATAATGCCTGACCCATTAAAAATGGCAAATCACTAATATGTAGTTTACCTTGTACTGTATAACGATGATAGAGTTGTTCACCAACCAAATTGAGCATTTCGTCAAGGTATTGATAAAACAACATTATATTTCTATCAGCTTTTATGGCAAGACGAGGCAAATTGATTGTTGTAAAAGACAAATTACCACGTCCGGTAGTTTTTGCCTCACCGTGTCTGTTTGCTATAACACGTGTACGACAACCCATATAGGCAACTTCTCCGCCATATTGCTTGTTAAAAGATGAATCCATAAAACTAAATGTCGGGTTCATTCTTTGTGCAGCAACTCTAATTGCCAGTTGGAATAAGTCATAGTTAGGATCACCTGGGTGCATACTAACTTTATCTTTTACTCTAAAGATGATATTAGGAAATATTGGGTTTTCGCCACGACCTAAGCCTTTTTCATAGGCTAAAAGTAGATTTCTTGTTACCTTTCTCCCTTCTTCAGATGTATCTAATCCAAGATTTAAACTGGAAAAAGGAACTTGAGCACCTGCTCTTGAGTGCATGCTGTTTAGGTTGTAAACAAGCGCTTCCATAGCTTGGAATGTTTCTTTTTCTGTGGCATCTTTCATAAATTCTGCCATATCAAAATCGAAAAAGCCAAAAGATTGACCGCCAAACATGTCATTTTGTGAGCTTTGTAAAATTATTGCAGCAAGTGCTGTCGCTGATGCTGGACGTTTTGGTGGTCTTATATAACCATGACCATTGTTAAAACCTTCTGTCAACAGTCTTTTTAGAGGTATATTTACACAATTTAAGGTTTTACCATAAAAATCCAAATCATGTATATGTATGTCACCACGCCTATGTGCTTGTGCCATCTCTTCAGGAATGAGCCGTGATAAATAATACTCTTTGCTTGCAGCACTAGCTATTTGTAGCATTTTAGCAGATGGAGAGTTTGAAATGTTAGCATTATCTCTACTCGTTTCGACAAGTATATCAGCAACCGTATCCATAAGCTCTGAACGAGCCGCTCGTATAGCGTTACGTTTAGCACGATACAATATATAAGCTTTAGCAGTCTTAGCGTGGCCTCGCTCAATCAAAATTTTCTCTACAGCATCTTGTACTTCTTCAACGCTAAAATCAGAACCTTTATATTTTTCTTTTAAATATTTTATAACATCTATAGTCGCTTCCATTGCTAATTGGCGATCAGCACCACCAACAGCATTTGCTGCTTTAAAAATAGCATTTGTTATTTTTGCATCATCAAAAGAAACATTTCGTCCGTCTCTTTTTGTAATTATATCAAACATCCTTGTTCGCTCCTTATTCTTTAGAAACATTATTTTTGTTTATCATAGATTGCAATTCATTCATAAAATTTTTTACATCAGCAAATTGTCTGTATACAGAAGCAAAGCGCACATAGGCAATCTGGTCAACATCAGCAATATATTTCATAACAGCTTCACCAATAAGTTCGCTGTTAATTTCACTATCACCGGTACCACGTACTTGCATTTCTATTTTTTGAGCCAATTCATGTATTTTTTCTACTGGTACAGGTCGTTTCTCAAAGGACTTTATCAGCCCAGCTATTAATTTTTTTTGTTCAAAAATTTCTCGCCTGCCATCTTTTTTAACAACTAAAAGTGGTATTTCTTCTCGTCTTTCATATGTAGTAAAACGTTTGCTGCATTCTGGACATTCTCTTCTTCGTCTTATAGATGTATTCTCATCAATAGTTCTAGAGTCCACTACCCTGCTGTCATTAAAGCCACAAAACGGGCATTTCATAACTTATCACCTACATCATTTTATTTTTTACTGCTTTTAAATTCTAGCACAGCCTTTGCAAAAAATCAATATGTTGTAGTATGTATATTTTCTATACACAATATATTGAAGACTACCAAAAATGGTAGTCTTCTAAGTTTGTAAAAATTTTATTAAATTTAGCGAGTTTTAATCCAAGGCGGAATATCCACGGTAGCTATATTTATAGTTGGTATTTTGCTCTCTTCTGCTTCTTTCATTGCTACTTTAAGTGGTCTGTGTTCAAAACCTGTGGCAATAACCGTGACTCTTATCTCATCTTCTAAGGTTTCATCAATTACCGCACCAAAAATTATATTTGCTTCTTTATCAGCAGCATCTGTAATTATTTGCGATGCCTCATTTACATCAAACAAGCTAAGATTGCTACCGCCTGTCACGCTAATGAGTATGCCTCTTGCTCCTTCTATTGATGTTTCTAAAAGTGGGCTTCTTATCGCAGCTTCAGTCGCTTGCAACGCACCACCTTCACCTTTGGCAATACCAATCCCCATAAGAGCAGAGCCTGCATCTTTCATAATCGTTCTAACATCAGCAAAATCAAGGTTAATAAGACCAGGAACGGCTATCAAATCAGAAATTCCTTGTACACCTTGTCTTAAAATATCATCAGCTAAGCGAAACGCTTCTAACATCGGAGTTCTTTTATCAATGACCTGCATTAATCTATCATTTGGTATTGTTATAAGAGTATCCACTTTTTCTTTTAGTTTTTCAATTCCCGCTTCTGCCTGCATCATGCGTTTTTTGCCTTCAAAAGTGAAGGGTTTTGTAACAACACCTACTGTTAATGCTCCTATTTCTCTTGCGCATTCAGCAACTATTGGAGCTGCACCTGTACCAGTTCCACCGCCCATACCAGCTGTAACAAAGACCATTTCTGCACCTTTTAGTACATCTAAAACTTGATCACGAGACTCTTGTGCAGCTTTTTCTCCAACGGTAGGGTCAGCTCCTGCTCCGCGTCCGTTTGTCAATTTAGCACCCAGTTGTATTCTTGTTGGTGCGTGCGCTTTAATTAGTGCTTGTTCATCAGTGTTGACAGATATAAATTCTACTCCGTTTACTCCAGCCATTATCATTCTGTTTACAGCATTGTTTCCGCCGCCACCAACACCTATAACTTTTATATTGGCTGCTGCAATAGTGTCCATTTCTATGCCAATCATTGCTAGCCCTCCTCAATCTATGTATAAAAATTACTTTTTATTTTTTCCATATAGATATATAGTACATTAATTTTCAATTAAATACAATATATACTAAACAATTTTATTTTTTTAATAACAATCTTCTAATGATGGCAATGTTTTGGAACATTCTAAACCCAAATGTTAGTGTCGCTACAAAATATAAATTTATTGACAACTTTTCACCAATAAAAGTAATGAGTACTGCAAGCAAAGTATTTGTAAAAAAACCTGTGATAAAAATTGTATTGTCAAATTTCTTCTCTAACCCTGACCTTACTCCACCAAAAGCAGAATCAAGCCCTGCCATTAGTGCAACAGACATGTACTGTGAGTATTCATAAGGAATATACATTGGAGATACCAAACCTAGTATCAAACCTGCAATTAAACCAATTATAGGATATATCATTTTTTCTCACTACCTTCTTCTAAAGGTTTGGCATACTCAAAGTTAAACGAGCCTTTATAAGCTGGTATTGTAACTTTTTCCTCTTTTTTAGTTTGTACTTGTATACCCCAAAACTTTAAAGTTTCTATAACTCCACCACGCATTTTTAGCGCTGCATCAAGGCTTTGGGCATTACCAATTGCTTTTATTACATAAGGTGGTGATGAGCGTACATTGTTTACCGACACAGTAGGACCAGCACAACGAATTTCTGATGTAGCAATTATTCTTTGTCCATTTATGGATAAAGCTTCAGCGCCAGCTGCTCTTAGTTCGTTGATTACTTTTAAAAGATCATCATCGTGTATTATATAAAGATTAGGATTATCACCAGGTTTACCGGCAACTTTGCTGTCGTCTATCGTAACAGTAACACCAGGTCCTTGCATACTTACAGTGCCTGCATAAATATTGAGTTGTTTTACTTGTTTAACATGAGCTTGATTCGGATCTTGCTGTTTTAGTTTTTGTAGCTCTAAAAAGTAGTCTGTTCGTTCTTTTTCCACACGTTTTAGCTGTTCAGTCAAATCTTCTATTCTTTGAAAGCTTAGTGCTTTGGCTTTTATGTTTTCTACAGATTTAAACTGTACTGTAAGCATAAAGCCAAGTATACAACAAATAAAAACTACAACAAGCTTTGCTTGCTTGTTGACAAACATTTTTATACCTTCTTTCTAAATTAGTTTATTTTCTTATCTTAATATATGGCTTAGAATAAGACAAGTCTATAAATTCAACATCAACATTTTTCTGAGAAAATTCATTAATAATGCCGGAAAACTGTTGTATTTTATCATTCAAGCCTTTTATTTCTCCTAAAAAATAAGGTCGTCCAGCTACATCTATTATTTTCACTTTTGTATTATCATAGATGTTTATTTCAGATATTTTATTTTTTGTTACTTCACCTAGTGTATTTAAAAATTCATAAATTTGCAAGAGCATTTTATCTGTTATTGTATCACCAATATAAGACTTTTCACTAGAAATACCTGTAACAATCGGCGCTAGAGAGTTTTTTATACTTTTTGCAGCACTAAATACTTTAGCCTTTGAATTTACACTTATAAACCCATAATTACTTTTTACATAAAATAAAGGTTGTTCTTCTTCTATATTTATATAAAAAACGTTTGGCAGTTGATAACCTGTTTGAACATTTTTTATCCTTAGATCTTTTTTCAGTGTTTCTTCTATATCCTTACTCTTTAATAAAAATAAATTTACAGGCTCTTGAATGTTTGCTAAAAATAATATTTCTTCTCTTAAAAGCGATTTAGTTCCAGACACGTAAACATTACCAAAAGCAAGCCACGGCTGATGCAACAAAAAGTATACGCCGATAAAACTTGCTATTGTAAATATTATCAGCATCAATTTTTTAAAAAATCGTTTTCTTCTTACTGCTCTTTTTTCGCGTATTCTTTCATATGTAGACGTAGTCGTAGACACTGCTTGCTCTCCTTGCAACTAAACTCTGGCACTAAACAGTATTTTCTCACAAACATCGGCAAAACTAATACCAAGTGCTGCTGCTGCTTTTGGCACTAAACTTGTTTGTGTCATGCCAGGTACAGTATTTATTTCAAGTACATATAAATTTTCCTTATCATCCATCATATAATCAACTCTGGCAACTCCGCGACAATTAAAAGAAGCATAAACTTCTTTTGCTATTTGTTGCATTTTGTCTCTTACACTATCGCTTATTTGTGCAGGTACAGTATATGTTGTTGCACCTGTTGTATATTTTGAATGATAGTCATAAGCACCAGAGTGTGGAACAATTTCAATTATTGGGTAAGCTGTTATTTGATTGTTATCTGTTATGACAGATGCAGTAAATTCCCGGCCTTTTATAAATTCTTCTATAAGAACATCATTACCATAAGTAAAAGCTATCTCCAAAGCCTGTTCCAGTTCACCAATTTCTCTTACGATACTTATACCAATTGTCGACCCTTGTGTAGGAGGCTTTATAACAACAGGTAAGCCAAATGCTTGCACTTTAGAAATAATTTCGTTTTTGTCTGTAGATTTTTTAAACACCAAAAATTTTGCTGTCGGAATGTTATCCAGCAAAAACATTTGCTTAGTTATAATTTTATTCATTGATAAAGCGCACGCCTCTAGCCCTGAACCTGTGTAGGGAATTTTTAGCATATCCAAAAACCCTTGTATTTTACCGTCTTCGCCATAAATTCCATGTATAGCATTAAATACAACTTGTGCATTTACAGATTTTAACTGTTCAAAAAAGTTCTCTGGCTGTAAGTCTATACATTCTACTTTATAACCTTTTTCTTTTAGCGCTTTAGAAATTGCATCACCGGTTCTAAGTGATACATCACGTTCAGCAGAAGGTCCACCCATAACAACTGCTATAGTTTTATCTTTCATCTGTTCTCCTCCTTTTGCAATTGCAAAAGCAATTTTTCGCCAACTTTGTATATATCGCCAGCACCAAGTGTTATAACTAAATCACCTTTTTTAACTGTATCTTTTAAATAATCTGCTATTTTAATCATATCAGGAAAATACATAACATCATCTCTATCCATTTGCTTTACAGCATCAACTAAAGTCATTCCATCTATACCTTCCATTGGAAGCTCACTTGCAGCATAAATATCCGTCAAAATAAGCTTATCGCAAGGATTAAAGCAAGTTGCAAACTCATCTTTTAAAAGCTTTGTCCTACTATAACGATGTGGTTGGAAAATACAGATAAGTTCTTTTTGTTTTACTTGATGAGCTGCTTGCAATGTAGTTTTTATCTCACTTGGATGATGAGCATAATCATCTACAACTAAAACGCCGTTTGACTCACCTTTTATTTGAAAGCGCCTTTTAGCACCAGCAAACGTAGACAAATTAGCAGTTATGTCTTTTATATCAAGTCCTATAAATAAGCTAACTGCAATCACTGCCAAAGAATTTAAAACATTGTGCCTACCTGGTACTACAAGTGTAACTTTACTTAAAAATTCATCTTTATAAAATAAATCATATTGAGTTTTTTCTTTATTATAATCTATATTTCTAGCTTGATAATCAGCTTTCTGTTCAATACCATAAGAAATTATTTTACACTGTGCTTTTTTAGCTATATCGACAAGTAGCTTATCTTCAAAGCAAAGAACAGCAACATCACTTGTCTGCCCCAAAAACTGTACAAAAGCATTTTTCATGTTGTCCATTGTCTTATAATGATCCATATGATCATTTTCTATATTGGTAATTACAGATATTTTAGGAAAAAATTTTAAAAAAGAGCCATCGCTTTCATCCGCTTCGGCTATCAAATATTTACTTTTACCGACATTGGCATTACCACCTAGAGCGAAAACTTCACCACCAATTAAAAAAGTAGGATCTAAATTTGATTTTAAAGTTACATAAGATAGCATTGATGTTGTTGTGGTCTTGCCGTGTGCACCTGCAATCGCTATACCAAAATGGCTATTTATAAGCTGGGCAAGTAAGTCTGCTCTGTGAAAAACCGGGATGTTTTCCTCTTTTGCCTGCATAAGTTCTGGGTTATTTTCTTTTATAGCACTAGACACTACTACTACTTGACAGTTTTCCAATTGTCCTCTAGCGTGTCCTATATATATTTTTATTCCCTCGTTTTGCAACTTATCCGTTATAGTGCTTTTACTCTCATCAGATCCTGATACAATAAAACCTAATTTATTTAAAACGTGGGCAATCGCACTCATACCCACACCACCTATACCTATAAAGTGAAATAGTTTATATTGTTCTAACATAAGTCCCCCTCAAATATTTGCTAAAATGTCATCAGCGATTATTTTAGCCGCCTTAGGGCAAGCTATTTTTTTTGCCGCATTACTCATTTTAACCAGTTTATCCTCATCATCTAACAATGAGATTATCGTCGCAAGCAACTTTTCACCTGTTAAATCTTTATCCAAAATAACAATTGCCGCATTTTCTTTTTCAAAACTCTTTGCATTATGCTCTTGATGATTCGCCGTAGCATACGGATACGGAACGAGTATCGATGCTATAGAGCAAGCAGCAATTTCAGCCAAAGCAATTGCTCCTGCCCTTGATATTGCCAAATCTGTAGCAGCAAGCGCTATTGGCATATTATCCATATATGGTAATATCCTTATGTTATCAGCATCTTTTACAATGCTTGGCAAGTGTTTTATTATATTATCATAAGTAGCTTTGCCTGTAATATGCAATATTTGTATATCGCTACGACAAGCAAGTTTTTGATTCACATAAAGCATAGCATTATTTATACTCATTGCCCCACGACTTCCGCCAGATACTAGTATTGTAGTCTTTTTATAGTCAAGTCCTAATTTATCTTGTGCTGCTTTCCTATCTATTTTCCCTATATCGTCTCTTATCGGATTACCTGTAACTAATATTTTTGAACTATTGCCCAAACTATCCTTAGCCTCTTTGTTGCCAAGATAAATACGTTTGGCAAATTTAGCTAAAATTTTATTTGTAACCCCAGCAACAGCGTTTTGCTCTTGTATACAGGTTTTAACACCTTGTAAAAAAGCTGCCAAAACGACAGGTCCACATACATATCCACCTGTTCCTAAAACAATATCCGGTTTTAGCTTTTTTATCAAATCGTAAGACTGCTTTAGCCCTACAAAAGCAAGTTTTATTGATTTTATGGTCTCAAAAGATAGCCTGCGTTCAAAACCACTTACTTTTATATCGTAAAAATCATAGTCGTAATTTTTAAGTATTTCATACTCTAAGCCTTGTTTAGTACCGATAAAAGATATTTTTATATTTTTGTCAATATTTTTTAACTGTTGGGCAATAGCCAATGCTGGATAAATATGTCCGCCTGTGCCACCGCCAGCAATTACAATGTTCATAAGTTCCTCGCCAAATTAAAGTTTTTCAATAAGTTGTTTAAAGTATTTACCACGTTGCTCAAAATTGTTAAACATATCAAAAGAAGCACTTGCTGGTGAAAATAATACAACTTGTGGTGCTTTAGCTAAAGAATATGCTTTGTCTACAGCCTGTTCAAAAGTATCAACTAAAATAATATTTTGAACATCATTTTTTATTGCTTCATTGTTAAATCTTTCTTTAGAACTACCAAGCAAAATCAAATAATCTGTTTTTTGTTTGACCTTTTGCATAAATTCTGTCAAATCAGTCATTTTATCATAACCACCGGCAATTAAAATTATATTACCTGCAAAAGAGTCTAAAGCTTTTATAGCTGATTCTGGATTTGTAGCTTTAGAGTCGTTATAATATTTCACACCATTTATTGTTTTTATATATTCATTTCTATGTTCTACACCTTCAAAGTGTTCTAGAGTCTGTTTCATATCCGCTATTGAAACTCCTGCAAAATAGGCACAAGCACAAGCGGCTAAAGCGTTTTCCACATTATGTTGACCAAATATATTCATACTAGAGACAGGGCAAACAACTTGTTTATCGCCTTTCCAAGAAATTGTTATATTATCATTTTCTAAAAAAGCGCCTTCTTGCAACTTTTTTGTGCTACTAAAAAAACATACTTGGCTTTTTGCAGTTTTTGCCATACCTTGCAACATATCATCAGCAGCATTTAGTATTAGATAATCACTCTCCAGTTGATTTTCAAATATTCTAGCTTTGACTTTAGCATAGTTTTGCACGTTACCGTGCCTATCTAAATGATCTGGGGTAATATTTAAAATAGCTGCAACATACGGTCTAAAATGTTTGATACTTTCTAACTGATAGCTTGATATTTCTGCAACTATTATATCTTCTTTTTTGTCCACTTCGCTTGCTACAAGTGATAGAGATTTTCCGATATTTCCACCTGTACCACTGTTTACATGCAGTTTTTTAACCATCTCGCTTACGATTGTTGTGGTGGTGGTTTTACCGTTTGTGCCTGTTATCGCAATAAATTTAGCCCCGCTTACTCTTGAAGCAAGTTCTACTTCACCAATAACTTGAACGTTGTTTTTAATGGACTCTTGCATAAATGGTGTATCAATAGAAATTCCTGGGGATAAAATTATAAAGTCAAAGTTATTATAATAATCATTTGGTATGTTTTGAGGTGCTATTTGCACATTATTTTCACTAAATGATTGTTGGTCTTGCTCGTTTAAATCTATTTTTTTAGCATCATATAAAGTTATTTTTGCTTTTTGCTTTATAAGCGCTCTAGCAGCTCCAAGTCCGCTTATACCAAGTCCATAAACAAGAACCTTTTTGTTTTCAAATGACATTTTACCCACCTCGTTTTTATTTAAGCCACAGCAAATAGCCTGCTAATGAAAATACTAAACTGATAAACCAAAACACTTTGACTACCTTGGTTTCACTCCAACCTAACAACTCAAAATGATGATGCAATGGACTCATACGAAAAATTCTTTTACCAAATGTTTTAAAACTTATAACTTGCAAAATTACAGATAAAGCTTCAATAACATAAAGTCCACCTATTATAACTAAAAAAAACTGTGTATTTGTAAGCAGTGCCAAAGCAGATATACCGCCGCCCAGCGCCAAAGAGCCAGTGTCTCCCATAAATACTTGTGCCGGCTTATGGTTAAAAGCCAAAAATGCCAGACAAGTACCCGCTATTGCTACTGCTAAAATAGCTAAAGAATATTCTTTTAAATAAAGCGTTATTGCCAGATAAGAAAATGCCACAGGAACTGTCGCACCACTTGCCAGTCCATCTAATCCATCTGTTAGATTAACTGCATTTGTTGTACCTAAAAGTAAAAGTACAACAAGTCCACAGTAAAAAAAGCCATCTAAAGTTACATCTGTATTTAAAAAAGGTATTTTAGTGACTGCACTCCAGTCTGAGAAAAACAAAAATGTTGCGGCAATTACTCCCTGAGCTAAAAGTTTTTGCTTAGAGGTAAGTCCAAGATTTCTTTTTAACACTATTTTTATATAGTCATCAGCAAAACCTATCAAACCATAGCCAACTAACAAAAGTAACGCCAGTACTATTTGTTTATTTATATCTGCAAAAATTATTACCGGTAAAATAATTGCAGGAAACATGATAAGTCCACCCATTGTAGGCGTACCTGCTTTTTTAAGATGTTCTTGTGGTCCACATTCTCTAATGCTTTGACCAAATTTTAACTTTCGCAAATAAGGAATTGTAAACATTCCTGCAACAAGACAAATTACTACTGAAAAAATAAAGCTCCATATAAGACTACTAATCATTTATTAAACTTCTTTCGTTTTTATTGGTTCTTCTTCTAACATTTTTTCTTGCAAAGTTTGTAAAAATACTTCCATATGCATACCGCGTGAACCTTTGACAAGCACTACATCGCCCTTTTTTAAAAGCGGCAAAAGTGTATATGCTGCTACTTCATTCTTTTTAAAGTGATCTGCCTTAACCCCATTTTCAAATGCCTTTTGACAGGCAAAAAAGCTTTTATCGCCTACTGTCAAAAGTATATCTGTTTTGTATTTTGCTACAAGTTCACCCAGTTTTTCATGCTCTGAATCTGCATATTCACCAAGTTCAAGCATATCGCCAAACACAGCAATTTTTCTATTGCCTTGAATTTTCTCTAAAAGTTCAAGTGATGCTTGCATTGATGCAGGACTTGCGTTGTATGTATCATCTATAAATGTAATGCCACTTATTTTGATTATTTCTTGGCGCATTTTAGATACTTTCATATTTTTTAAGCCTTCTAACATTTTACCCACATCAACATTTAACAATTTGGCAACAGCTATTGCAGCTAAAGTATTATAAACATTATGCTTTCCAAGTAGTGGTATAAATACGTGATAAGATATTTTCTTTTCTTTATCAACACATTTAAACTCTGTTCCTTCTTCTAAATACTCTATATCTGTTGCAGTAATATCTGCTTTATCATTAAAACCATAAAAAACAACTTTTGCTTTGGTATGTTCACTCATTTTCAATACATTATCATCATCACAATTTAAAATAGCAAAATCATGTTCCGTTAATTCTTGAACTAGTTCTTGCTTAGCAATCGTTATGTTTTCCATAGTTTTTAATACTTCTATATGTGTTTGATTAACGTTTGTTATAACACCTATAGTCGGTCTTGCTATTTGAGCTAGTTGTTGTATTTGCCCAATTCCGCGCATACCCATCTCAACAACTGCCGCTTTGTATTTACTCTCTAAATTTAGCAGTGTTGCAGGCAAACCGATTTCGTTATTAAAATTAGCGTGGCTCTTTAATACTGGCATCTGGCGTTCTAAAGCTGCGTAAATAAGTTCTTTTGGTGTTGTTTTCCCAGTTGAACCTGTTACTGCAATAACAGGTATATCAAATTTACTACGATAAAATGAAGCTATATCTTGGTAAGCCGTCAATGTATCATTGACTTTTACTTGCACTACATTATCTGGCGGCGGAACAATGAATTTTTCTATAACTATAACTTTTGCACCATTTTTTATCGCATCTTGACAAAAATCATGTCCGTCAAACTTTTCGCCACGTAGTGCCACAAAAGCACTATCAGGCTTTGTTGTTCTGCTGTCTGTTGTAACATTTAAGATATTTATATCGTCATAAGGTTGAAGTGCTGCTCCGTTTGTTACAAAGCACAATTCACTTATTTTAAGCATTATACTTCTCCTCTAAAAATCTTTTGGCTATAAGATGATCATCAAAATCAATTTTTTGATCGCCAATAATTTGATATGTTTCATGCCCTTTTCCGGCAATTAGCACTATGTCTTTTTCTTGTGCTAAATCAAGTGCTGTACATATAGCTGTTTTCCTATCAACAATTTTTGTTACCTTATCTTGTTGCTCAATCCCTGCCATAATATCAACTATTATTTGCTCAGGGTCTTCTTTTCGGGGATTGTCTGATGTTACATAAACCACATCGGCTATTTTTGACGCTATATTACCCATAAGCGGTCTTTTTGTTTTATCGCGATTTCCACCACAGCCAAAGACAACTATCAATCTTTTCTCTGCAAGCTCTCTGGCACTTTTCAAAACATTTTCTAAGCCGTCTGGTGTATGAGCATAGTCTATAATAACTGTAAAAGGTTGTTTACCATCGACCAATTCAAATCTTCCGGACACTCCACGAAAACCGTCTAAGCCACATGCAATTTGCTCTAAACTCAAGTTTTCGCTAAGACAAATTGCCACTGTCGCCATTACGTTATATATATTGAATTTACCTGTTGTATTTAAATTAAGTTTTAACTCACCTTTTGGCGTTTGTAGTTCAAGATACATTCCGTTTGCTGTAAGATTATATTTTATAGGATAAATATCACTATCTGAAGTCATACCATATAGTAGTGTCGGTACTTTTGTTTTTGATAAAATTTCTTGTGCGCTTTTATCATCGTTATTAATTACCGCTTTGGCAAGTTTATTTCTTTCATTGCTTAAAGAAGAAAATAAAAGTGATTTTGCCTGCACATAAGCTGAAAATGTTTTGTGAAAATCAAGATGGTCTTGCGTAATATTTGTCAATGCTCCAACATCAAATTCGCACCCTGCCACTCTGTTTAAGCTAAGCGCGTGCGATGACACTTCCATAAATACATACTCTACCTTTTCTTGTTGCATCTGATAAAGTAATGTTTGTAGCTGAACAACATCAGGCGTTGTATTTGCAGCAGTGATTTTCTTATCACCGATGACAAAATCTATTGTGCCAATAACTCCTGTTTTTCTGCCCAAAAAATCAAATATTTTTTTGAGCATATAGGTAACTGTTGTCTTACCGTTTGTACCCGTTATACCAAATAGTTTCATTTTCAAGACAGGATAATCAAAAAATTCTGGCAATAATCTTTGCATTGCAATTTTACTATCAAAAACTGTTATAACAACAATATTATTATCTAAAACATCAATTTGTTTATCTGCCAAAATAGCTACAGCACCATTGTCTATGGCACTTTTTATATAGTCATATCCACTTGTAGTATGGCCTTGCGCACAGATAAACATAAAACCTTCTTGAACTTTTCTAGAATCATCAGTAATGCCTTTAATTGTAATATTTACTTTTTTGTTTATCTCGTATTCGTCAAGTACAGTCAGTAGTTGTTCCAGTTGTTTAGCCACAGCTAACGCCTCTTTCCATATAAATAATGACAGCCTCAAAGCTGCCATTATGTTGCTAAAGCAAAATTATTATATATTATATCATATTATATAAACAAAATCTTTAATTATTTTTTCCCAACTTGTATTTGTTTTTCTTTATCCACCTTTTCAGTAGATGCTACACTTATATACAAATTCTTATTAGCCGAAACCATACCATTTTTTTCAGCAAGTGCAATTATTCTTTGTGGAGCTTTATCACGCGCTAAATTAATTTGCATGTATTCAATATTACGAGTAATTTCTGTTTCTTGTTTTTTCATTGCAAGAAGTTCATTACCCTTTTGAATAAAAGCATCACTACGCATAACCATACAAAAATACAATGACAAAACCATAAACACCAAAACTTTTGCTCTAAAACGCAGTTTTGTATTATAAACTTTTTTAGGCATTTCAATAGCTTGTTGTTCATATTCATTGTTTAAAGTATATTGTTCATACCTATAGTAATCGTAATCAATTTTTCTTGCTAACATAACAATCTCCTCAATTTATATTCTTGTAGCTAAGCGTAATTTAGCACTTCTCGCTCTTGGATTTTCTTGAATTTCTTGTTCAGTTGGTTCTATTAGTTGTAGCTTTTTCAATGTCGCCTTGTGATTGCATGTACATATAGGCATATGCGGCGGACAAATACAGTTTTTTGCCATCTGTTTTAAAGTAGTTTTAGCTATCTTATCTTCTAATGAATGAAAAGTTATTATAGCTACTTTACCTCCTTGAAAAAGCCTGTTTGCTGCAATTGAAAAGCTATTTTCAAGTATTTCTAATTCTTTATTAACCTTTATTCTAATCGCTTGAAAAGTTCTTTTAGCCGGATGCGGTCCGTCTTGTCTTGCCGCTTTTGGTATAGCTTTTTTTATCGTTTCCACAAGTTCAAAAGTGCTAGCAATAGGCTTTATGTTTCGCTCTTTTACAATAAATTCGGCTATTCTCTTTGACCAACGTTCTTCACCATATTCCCAAAATAGTTTTGCCAAATCTTCTTGTTTATAGCTATTTACAACGTCAAAAGCAGTATTTTTAATTTCAATATCCATTCTCATGTCAAGCGGACCATCATTCATGTAAGAAAATCCTCGCTCTGCTGTATCCAGTTGATATGATGATACGCCTAGATCGAAAATAAAGCCGTGTACTTTTTCTATACCCAACTCATCTAAAACTTTATCTAAATTGCTAAAGTTACTTTTAACAAGTATTGTTCTACAAGCAACATTAGCAAGCCTTGTTTTCGCCGCACAAAGAGCGTCATCGTCTTGGTCAATGCCCACTATCAAAGCATCTTTATTTAAAAGTTGCCCTAGTGCCAAGCTATGACCGCCACCACCCAATGTGCAGTCCACATAAGTCCCTGACAGGTTATTTAAAACCCCTTGTACAGTCTCATCTAACAAAACACTTTTATGAATAAATTCTTTTTGCATGGCTAAATACCCAAACTAACTAGCTGTTCAGCTATATTACTTACAGCCTCGTCAGACTCTTCATTGTATTTAGTCCAAATATTGTTATCCCAAATTTCTATTCTAGAGCCTACACCTATTGTTACAATATCTTTGCTAAGTTTGGCATATTCTCGCAAGCTTGCCGGCAAAAGTACTCTGCCAAGCTTGTCACACTCTAATTGTACAGCACCGGAGAAAAAAAATCTGGCAAAAGCTCTAGCATCTTTGCTTGTTGTCGGCAGCTGTTTTAATTTTGCTTCTAGTATTTGCCACTCTTGGTTATCATATACAAATAAACAGCCATCCAATCCTTTGGTGGCAACAAAACTAGCTCCTAGTTGCTCACGAAATTTCACAGGAAAAATAATGCGACCTTTAACGTCTAAAGTATGTTGATATTCGCCCATAAACATTTTCCAATCGCACCTCCCAACCTTTTTCATATACAACCACTTAAAACCACTTTTTACCACTTTTTTGTAAATTCTACACAAAAAAAGAAATCCCTTCTTTTTAAAAGAGGGATTTTTCCTGTATTTTAAAGGTTTTAGAAAAAAGTTCAACAACAACACAAGATATTGTGTTCACTATATTTTTTTCTTCTTTATGTTGTAATTTTTATTTTTTGTTTTTTAAAAAATAAGACTAAAGTCCTAAAGAATTATTTTATTGTAGCATCAATCCTATTTGCGCCTGTTATTTCTTGTAGTTTTTTCGGATGTATTGGCAAAGCACTATTGTCTGTACCTGCTGCAACATATACCACATTATACTCAAATAAACTTTCATCTGTATATATTGGTATATCAGTTTTAAGTGCAAATGGACAAACTCCTCCTGGTGTAAAGCCAGTAAGTTCTAAAACCGTATCGCTACTTGCAAATTTTATCTTTTTAGCACCTAAAGTTTTTGCTAATTTTTTGCTATCTATTTTCTTATCGCCAGCGCAAACAATTAAAAAAGCCTGTTCTTTACTAACAAAACAAAGTGATTTAGCTATTTGTCCAACTGCAACACCCAAAGCTTTAGCTGCAAGTTCTGATGTGGCGGTATTGTCTTTAAAAGTAAGTATTTTCAAATCGCTATATTTTTCTATAGCCTGTTGCACTTTTTCTAGTGCACTTTGATTATGTTCAGTCATATATTTTCCACCTTTATAATATTAAAATAAAATAAAGCCTTAGAGTGATAGTAAAACTATTTATTAGGCTATCATTATCAGGCTGACAAAAAAATAATTTATCTCACTCTAAAACTTTTTATTGCCAAATTGATTATAGCACAAATTAATAGCTAAAAACAAACAATAAAACTAGCCTTAATGGCTAGTTTTTGCCTTTTTTATCAATGCTATTTCATCACAATATGGATATTTAGGACAATATATACATTCTTTCCACACTTTTTGTGGCAGTGAATCGTTTGGAACTTGACTATAACCACATTTTTCAAAAAAACCAGGCTGATAAGTTAGGGTAAAAAGGGTCTCCACACCCAGCGTTTCTCCTGCTTTTTCCAATTTTTCAACTATCGTTTTTCCTATTCCTTGTTTTTTATAATTTTTATTTACCGCTAAAGAGCGAACTTCTGCCAATCTATCCCAAACCATATGCAAAGCACCAACACCAATCAAATTATCTTGTTCATCCATTGCCACAATATAATCGCGTATATTCTCGTAAATATTATTTCTAGAACGTGGTAACATAAGCCCTTCTTGAGCATAATCATTTAATAGCTTGTGCATTTGTTCAACATCTTGAAAAACTGCAGTTCTGTAATTTATTTTCATCTCTTATCTCTCACATTTTTCTCATTTACTGTCTATTTGTATCGTTATTGTCTTTATAGGTTTTGTTTCCCAATTTCTTTTATAATCTAATGTAAGTGTTGCTTCGCCCTTTTGAGTTACACCAAACAAAAACATCTCCCAACCACCTGAACCAACAGCGGTAGAATTAATCAGGTATGATGTACCCATACTTTCTAGAATTTTAGTATATTCATTATTTTTTATCTGCCAAGCATAGCCAGTAGATTTATTCGATTGTAATAAAACAACTAGCATGTTACCTACACTAATATTTATCAACCGACCATCAGCACTACTAGTTATTCTATAAGCATCTAAGTAATAACCAGCTTTACTTATAACAACCCATTTAAAAATATTTTCATAACCTACTACTTGTCTTTGACCTGTATGGTTTATAAAAACTAATCCTTCAGGGCTAACTGCAAATGCAGTTTCTGCTACTGGTCTCCATCCAAGAACTCCTTCAAGTGCAGCAAAAAAATCATCATTGGCATTAAACAGTTCGTTAAAATTATAGGCATTACCAGTCTTTAAATCTATATTTATCCCTCTAGCTGAACTAAAACGGTCATTGCTATCTGCTCTAACAAGTATACTTAAAAACTCTTGAGTGTTTGTCAATACTTCATAAGAGTAATTCAATTCTGCTTGCCCTCTAACGGTTGCTTTTAAGTCATTTAATATAACTTTAATATTAGCATTAATAGTATTTTGCAATTGCAAATCACTAAATCCGTCAACTTCCGGCAACTGTCCATAAGCATTTTCTATTCCTACGCTTACAACTGTTGTTCCAGGTGCTGCCTGGACATTTTGTGTAATTAGCAAAAGTAAAGCTAAAAATACACTTGCTAAATATTGTTTCTTTAACATTTTTTAAACCTCTTTTAATGTCTTGGATTTTGCCTAACAAGTTGAATTGCTTTTTCTATCGCTAATAGTACATCTATTTCAAACTGCGTCTCTAATGTATCAATTCGAGCATATATTTTACCTTTATCTGTAACTACATATCTAGGTGGCAATACATTTAAAGCAAGTGCTGCAATATCTAACCTACATTGTTCACATTTACAAATATCTTCTTGATTTTTTAAAAGAACATCCAACTTGTTAAAGACGATTGTTTCCATATAATTAATTAGTTCAGCCATATTTTTCTCTCCTTTTTATTATTGACTTTTTTGTAGTACAGTCTCATACATAATTTCTCTGTGTGGTTCAATACCAAACCACAATTCAAATGATAACGCACCTTGTTCAACAAGCATCGCAAGTCCATTCATTCCTCTACAACCTCTAAGCCGTGCTTGTCTTAAAAAAGTTGTCAAAGTTGGATTATATACAATATCAGCTGCAAAAGCTGTTGTAGGGACATCAGTCCAATGAGCCGGCAAAGCTTTATCTTTTATACCTTCCATACCTACAGGGGTTGTATTTACAAGTAAATCGACATCCCAATGTGCACGACGAAACTCTATTTCATCCCAACAATAGGTTGTGATATCAATTAAACTTTCAAAATTTCGAGCAAAAATACGAGCTTTATCAGCATTTCTAGCACCGATTACGACATTTTTACATCCAGCATCAATAAGCGAATGCACAACAGCTTTTGCCGCACCACCTGCGCCAAAAACTATTGCCTTTTTATCTATTGGCTCAAAGTGATGTCTAAGTAGTGCAGCGCTAAAACCGCCAATGTCTGTATTATAACCTATGAGCTTACCAGATTTTACAACTATTGTGTTTACCGCACCGATTTTTTTTGCAGTGTCGTCAATTTCGTCTAAATATTGCATAATCGCTTCTTTATGCGGAACGGTAACATTAGCTCCAACAAAACCCATTGCACGAAAACCTTTCACAGCATCAGCTAAATCTTTAGGTTCTACTGCCAAAGGAACATATACACAATCTAATTTAGCTTGATCTAAAACAACATTTTGCATAGCAGGCGATAGCGAATGACTAACTGGATAGCCAAAAATAGCAACTAATTTTGTTTTGCCAGAAATCATATCTTGTATATCTCCTCTCGCACATCTTTTAAAACACTCAGAGTCTGTCTTGTTTTGTCAACAACATCTAAATCTATTTTAGCATAAACAACCTGCTCTGTATCAGCTGCTTCAACAATTATTTTACCTTCTGGCGAAACAATCATAGAGTGACCATAAAAGCTCTGACCTCTAAAATCACCTGTACAATTGACCGCACACATATAAATTTGACTCTCTACCGCTCTAGCTTGAATTAAAAGCCGCCAAACATCTCCTCTGACAGTTGGCCACTCGGCAGGTAAAAATATGACCTTAGCTCCCTTTATAGCCATTTGCCTAAACATCTCAGGAAATCTTAAG
>CAZKFG010000026.1:19670-29335 GCA_964551985.1 uncultured Acidaminococcales bacterium | reverse complement strand
AATCTAGCTTAACGTTTAGCTAAATTTTATTTTCAAATGCGTATTCAAGTATTTGGAAACCTTCATATTTTATCACTACTAGCCCGCTTAAATCAATAGACCAGCTCGCCAAACCCGATTTTTTAACAGTCCAGCCGCCACTGGTTTTATGGCTGCCGTCAATTTCATCTCTTGATCTTTTCAAATCTGAACTTCTCTGTCCGCCAATTAAAAGCCATTCTGGTTTTGCCACTGTCCCTTTATTGACAGATAGTAAAAAATCCTTGCCGACCTCGATATTAGAGATAGCAGGATTTTTAGGTAAATCAAAAACTGCCATTTTTTCACTTCCTTATTTTTTAAAATTTTGAATTTTATAGTTTGCCGAAATAACGCCAAGATAGCCACTTTCGTCTTCAGAAAAACTCTCAAAGCTATCTATTGAACAGGATATAACAGTAAATTCTTCTTGCGATAAATCTGGACGTGATGCGGTTAAAATAGCAACAACGTCTTCTGCTATTTCGTTTACTTCTTTTTTCCCGCTGTAATCAGAACGTACCTCAAGACGTATTGTTACATCAGTAATATCATTTGTTTTAGTGCCGTTTGAATTACAGGTAAATAGACCAAATGTTATATATGGTAATTTAGCGTTTGACGGTACATCATCATACAAAGGTATTGTTTTACAACCCACAATAGACGGCGATATTTTAAATTGATTGTAAATACCTTTTTGCAGGGCATTTAACGGTATTCTGTTCACGGTTTCACCGCCTTTTTAATTTCTGATATAAAATGCGGTAATTCTTCTTCATAGGCTGGTTTTAAAAACGGTCTTGCGGAAAAACCCGGTAATTTAATCTTTTTGCCTATAAAACTACCTTTAACACGCATAAATTTTTCGTTGGGCTCAACAGTATGTGCTTTTACGCCAAATTCTATCAAATGGGCGGTTTGCAGTGTTGTAAAAACATCACCAACGCCTATTTTTTTATTAAATTTAGAACGAATAGACTTTTTAAGCTTGCCTTTTTTCACCGGCACTCTGTTTTTAGCACCTTTAGCAATAGTTTTTACCGCATTTGAGGTAACTTCTTCAATTTTTAGCCTTGTTTTACCGTCATACGTTGATAGCTGATTTAAAACACTTCGGAGGTTAGAATCTGTTTTTATTCTAAAAATATGACTCATTTTTCCACTTCCTTACAGGTAAGTAGTAATTCACCTCTGACAGAATAATCCACGTGCAATACTATAAATTCAGCATTGTTATAAACCACCTGCCAACCACGTCTAATATCAGCAATTTTAGAGTTTTGACGAATTTTAATACCTTGTGTTATTACTGTTACAGGTGTACCTTCGGCGATAGAGCTAGAAAATCTAGGTTTTTTAAATTCTGCCCAAACTTTCATTACAAGCGACAAGGCGGTATTATAACCGCCCTGTCCGTCTTCTTGGGCTATTGGTTTATATATTTGTATTCTTTTATCAAATACGCCTGCGCCTATCATATATACGCTCCGTTTAACCTAAATTCAGCAATTATGCTATCTACTGCATAAGGTATATTTTTCATTTCGCCAACAGATACTGCACCTCTATTGTCATACCAATGCGCAACCAGCATTTTTACAGCTAGTTTAAATAGTTCTGTATCTTCTAATCTTATAGGTTCAACCTCACCGTTTACATATGATGTTTTACCGCATTGTCCAAAAATCTGATTTTTAGCAGCTGCAATCATTTCATTTAGCAAATCATCTTCATCATCGCTATCAATGCGGCAATATAACTTGACGTCATTTAGCAATCTAATCACCTACTATCAATGTTATAGTGATTGTTTCGCCCGCCTCTGTTGTGATTTTAAAAAGTTTCTCACCGTTTGACAGCCCTGCTAAATAGTCTGCTTTAATTGTCAAATTTCCATCTGCAAAAGTATAGTTAGTTGGATTTACTGTACTTGCGGCGTTTTTAACCGTTGTTACATTGCCACTGACTGCAACCACAACATCTACAGGATTAGCTTTGCTAAATGTAAATGTTGCAGGTGTATTATAGGCTGCAGCCGCTGCTACTCCCCCGAGACTACCAATGCTGCAAATGCTTTTGTTGTCAATACATCACCGTCCACTAGGCTATAGGCTATATAGTCAGTATTGCGGTCTCTGACATGGTCTTCCATGCTAAATGATACATCTTCTTTTACATTAATTGCATAGCCTAAATTAACATTAGCAACTAATATTGTACCTGCTGGAACAGCATCTTCTTCGCGTACTGGTACGCCAAACAACCTGCCTACAGCTTTATCAGTTGTTACTGATGGCACAAATATCGGTTGACCTGTAGTATCTTTTATTTTTGCTAATTTACTCCAAATGTCTGTATTTTTAGCGTAAACTTCTGCACCTGTAAGATAACCACTTTTCACTAATGCCATTAAATCAACTATATTGTCATATGTTATTGCACTTGTACAAGAGACTATTTGTGGTTTACCGCTTTCAGCGTTTAATGCTGTTAGTATGCCTCTTGGTTGAGCTTTGAAACTATCGCTTTCGGTAGGTTTACCTTTACCGCTTACAACAGCTTTGGCGAGAGCATTACCCATTTTTTCAGCTAATTTATTAGTAATATATGCCATAAATGCAGTTATCGCTTGTTTTTTCAGCGACCAACTTACATTTATACATTTAAAAAGTTCACAAGCCCCTAGCGTTAGTTTTCCAAAGCCTATTTCATCTTGCTTGCCTTGTGTCTTCTCGTCATAAAACTCGGCATCAGCGCCCTCTACTGTTTCTTTAATAATGCTCAAATCTGAATTGATATAAGTTATAGCTAGGCTATTTAAAATAGGGTGGCTCTCGCCAATTTCTTGCCAGATTTGTTCGCGCACTGTCTCTGGTACTAAAATGGTGTGTTCTTCTTTGGTCTGCATTCCTGCAGCATTTTTAACATTAAATTTGTCAAAACATGCTTGCTCATCAGCATTTAGCTCTACATTCATTAAAAACTTTGCAAATACATCTTCATACAATTTGCTTTCGCTTTGTGGATTAATTTCAAAGTTTTCAACTTCCACATTTGCGCCTCTCGCAATTTTCAAATCTTTCAATGCGGTTATATTTGCCGCTTCTTTACACGCATTTTCAAAGTTAGTATCAAGCATTTTTATTTCTGCCTGAACGTTTTGACATTCTTCGATGCTTTGAGCTTCGAGCAGTGTTTGTGCCTTTGCAATTAATTCGTTTCTTTTTAATACATAATTTTCTTTATTCATACATCTCACCTTTCAATTTTAAAAGTGCTAACTGCTCTTTGGCAATCAGCACTTTACTTTGTTTTTTTTCGTTTAATAAATTTTTCGTTTTTTGTATAACTTGCTGTGGTAAAATTGGCAAATTATAAACGCTGGCAGCAATGCTATTTATACTGGTATTTGCAAATAACAACTCATCAGCAAAACCATTTTCTATAGCTTCTTTGCCGCTAAACCACGTCTCTTTGTCCATTAAGTCCAATAATACTTCTTGTGGTTTTCCTGTTTTTAACTGATACACGTGGCAAATTGAATCGTTTATACTTTTTAGTACCTCTGCTGTTTTTTCCATATCGTGATAATCACCAGCCGCAACTGCTGAACTATTGTGTATCATCACTTGGGCAGCCGGTGAAATTCTAACAACAGAACCCGCACACATAATTATGCTTGCCGCACTGCCGGCAAGGCTTGTTACATTTACAATAACTTTACCGCTATATGCTTTTAGTGCCGAATAAATTTCAGCACCTGCAAAAACGCTACCACCGCCGCTATTTATATCGATTTCAACATCTTCATTATTGGTAATTGTCAAAAAATTTAAAATATCTTTAGGACAGGTGGACTCAATGCCAAATAGGTCATAAACTTCTTTGTAATCATTAGGAATGATAACGCCATTGACTTTGCACTGTTTTTTCAATATCACTCACCCCCTCTCTCGTTTATAACTGCAGTATCCAGCCGCCTTATAACTTTGTCTCCGCCATCTATGGGCGATAAATTTAATACTTTTCGCCACTCGTTTGGTGTCATTGCACCTCTGTCAACAAGCTGCACTAGGTTTAATTTAGTTGACATGCTAGCGTACTGCAAACTTGTCGAATCAAACACGATTCTATTGCCAAAACTGCGCTCACGGCGCGTGAAAAGTTTTCTTGTAAATTCTTCACTTAACGCTTTAGAAAATGGTTCGATGTTAGATTCAAAAAAAGCGTTCCAATCATCTTCCGAGTAGTTAGACATTATGATTTTTTCATTTGTATTGAAATATGACATTACTCTTTTAGTTGTTCTATCCATAATTAGAGCGTTTGGCACATAGTCTTTGGGCGGTTCAATTTGCTTGGCTTCAAAATCCGTACCACTTGCCACAACTCCTATATTACTGCTTTCTTCCGATTCTAAAAACGCTTTATAAAATGCTTCGGATTGTTTTTTCAAATCATTTGGCGTTAGTACGCGATTAAATCTTAATAACCACTTTATAATACCGGAATTTTTTATTGCTGAAATAACAGAGCCATCAGAGGCACTAACAACATTCATAAGCGGCATTAAAACTTCTCTATTGCCAGAGCCAAACAATTCATTGTCGCCAAAATCACGCGGTACATGGATTATATCCGTATATGGATACATTACTTTTTTACCATTTTGCATGACAAATTCTAAGTATAAATTCATTTGTTTGTCGTATTTTGCCATAACCGAATATGAGTTAATCGGGTATAGCTGCATAGGGTAGCCATTATCATCACGCACTATATAGGCAAAAGAATTGCCATTAAACATGTATTGCCACGCTAGTTTTTCTCGCAGTTTTTGGCTTGTAAGTAGTGGATTTGGGTCATTTAAAAACATTTTTAAATAAATATCCGGATTGATTTTTATTTCGCTTTCATTTTCCCGAATATGTTTTGGTTCTAGCTTGCCCGCTGCTATGACAAATGGGCGAACAATAGAGCGCAATATTTCAGACCGATATAAATTGCCATTCCACGAATAGCAACCGTTGCCTCTTTGAGTTAATAGCTCCAATCTTGTATTTGTCGGGTTTTTGTTGTTAAACAATTTTTTTATACTTGTAAAAAACTTCATTTTTGCCCCTTTCAACCGGATAAATCCGCGTGGTATGTTTCTATATTATTTTTATATACAACATATGCGTTTAATAATGCCGCAAAGCCATCTATGCGCATACGTGGATTTTTACCTTTACACGGTTGTATGTTGCCGTTTTTATCCATATCAATAGAAACATTAGACATACACCATTTCATTATTGGATTGTTATTATAAATAATTCTTTTTGCTTCTAAATCTGCAGCTAGCTCTTTCATTGGCTGGCTAAGTGTCTTTTTGCCTTGAATAACTTTATCCATCGTGTTTACGCCAAATTCTGCTGCCATTTCGTCTACCCAATACTTAGCACCCCACGCATCATAGCCAACTTTCGAAAAATACAAATCATATTCGTCTCGCATTTCTCTAAACCACTGAGTTAAAAACATCGGGTGCAGCGTATTGCCTGGAGTAGTACGCAACAAGCCTTGTTGTTTCCACACATCATATGGAATTTTATCTTCTTTAACTTTTTTGTCCAATAAATCTTCTGGAATCCAAAACATAGATAACACATAAATTGGCGAATTTGGCGTTGTTTGAAACAGCACAACCGCCGCCGTTAAGTCTGTTGTCTCTGCCAAATCAGCACCACAAAACGCATATACAGGCTTTGGCAAAAGCTCTTTTACATCAAAAACAGCTGTGTTTAGCAGCTGTTCAAAAGTTAAAAATGATTCTTCTGTTGTATCTCGTATATTAAAATCTTTACACAACAGATTTTTAACATACATGGCATTTAATTTGGCAGCATTTACTTTTTCTTTTAACTGCTGATATGATTTGACACTACCTAGTGCGGGATTAGCTTTTGTCCAGCTTGTTTCGTCCGTCCATTCTGCCCGGTCGTCTAGTTCGTAAATAATAGGCAGTATTCTATCATTGAGTACAACATCATCTTCAAATGATTTGATTATGCGCTCTATTTCTTCATACTTTAAATCAAATATACCGTTGCGAACCGTTCCAGCAGTAGTAGTAATTAGTATTAGCGGTTGTTCTCGTGATGTAGTACCGTCTTTGACAACATCATATAAATTTTTATCTGTCCATGCGTGAACCTCATCAAATAGCCCACAATGTACATTCAAACCGTCAAGTGTAGAAGAATCTGCACCTAGAGGTTTAAAATAGCTCTCGTTAAATTCCGCATACATTTCGGCTACTAATGGTTTAATTTTAGATAGCAGGGTTTCAGACTTCATAGTCATTCTTTTAGCTTCTAGCCATATAATTTTAGCTTGATCTCTTTTTGTTGCGACTGCGTATACTTCCGCACCTGCTTCGTTATCGGCAATCATCATGTAAATACCTATTGCTGCAGCTAGTGTTGATTTGCCGTTTTTCCTTGCTACCATCAACCAAACTTCTAAAAATCTCCTTGTATGGTCTATTCTATGAATAAAGCCGAAAGTCGACGCAACTAGTGCTTTTTGCCAAAGTTCTAAAATAAATGGCTTGCCGCCAACTGAACCTTTGGAGTGTTTACAGTAATTTTCTATAAAAAAAATAGCTCTATTTGCTTTTTCGTTATCGAAAACCCATTCGCATTGTGGATTTTGCATATCTTCAACCAGTTTTTTGTAAACCGCAAATATTTTTTTTGATACTATTAAACCTTTTGAAATCTCTTGCCAATACTGATATACATAATTATCTTTGTAAAAATTTGTCAAATTCTTTTGCTTTTTCATTTTTGGCGTCCTTTGTTTCTTTTGGTAGCATGGACACTAGCTGTCTAACTAATTTGTTATATGTAATTAGCAGTTTATCAAACGCTATCACATCGGCACTAAGTTTTACGCCATATTGATTATCACCGTTTTTATAACGTTGTGAATGCCCTTTTTGGTTGATTTTTATTTTTAATTCATCTAATAAAATTTTTACATATGCTGCATTTTCAAGTATTGGTAAGGCTATAGATAGTAGAGATTTATCTAGAGTATTGTATATTTTTTTAAGTCTTGTAACCTCTTGCGAAATCCTTTTATCTTTGTCTATTAACATATTATCTTTTTGCATATACACCCCTAATTTTTTAAAACTCGTGTATTCTTAAACTCTGTGCCATTCGGTACGGTAGTTTTGAGCTACCTATCTTTCAACAGGGGGGCGCTCGACTATGTCCCCACGTTCATTAAAATATAAATTATTTTGCAAAACATTTGCAGAGCCGTGCAAAGCATTATGACAATCAATACATAACAGTTGCAGGTTATCAAACCCACAAGCTAAATTACTATCATCAATGTTATAAGGCGTTAAATGCTTTTTATGATGAACTATTGTACCTTGCCTACGGCATCTTTCGCAAACCCAAAACACGCTATCTCCGTATGCCTTGCGACACCTTTGCCATCTAGCTGAAGCGTAAAACTTTTTAGCAAAATCACGAGCCAATTTTTTACCCTCTCAAAACATAGTTTCACTTAGCTTATTTACCAATCTTTTTTTATTATTAAGTATTACCCTGTCACTTTTACCTTTGTTAAATGCAATCTTGCCTACTGGCAAACCTTCAAAATAATATTTATCTATAACATCTGAATATAGATCATCTTTTATTGTCTCTAAAGCACGCACAACCCTTTTACTATGCGAATTTATTCTATTTATCAAACGCTTTGTGCGCATAATAAAAGCCTCTTTTATCTCTAACGGTAAGAGGTTAAAAGAAGCTTTTTGTTCAAACAAAATAATATCTTTTGATTTATTAGGTAGACCGTGTTTTTCAACATAATGAAGCTCTCGCAGCAGCTCTGCTTTAGCACGCTTTAGTACTCCATAATTTACTAACAGCCATTCTGTTTTTCTATAATTACTATTCATAGTTCACCTACCGTTTATATAAATTAGGCAGGGAAAGGAGGAAAACCCTGCCTAAAACCGCCGCTCCTTGCCATCCATGGCACCACGGCATTAGTTCTTCCATGAACGTCAAAAAGCACCTAACCTAAGTTAAGTGCTTACCCGCTATTTTACTGTGCATTATCTATCCACAATACCATAATAACACATATAAAAGATGTTTTGTGATGTTATTTTATAAATTTTGAAAAAGCCTGTAAAGCTCTGCCATGAAGTCTTGTACGTAAATTAGTTTGTTCATAACCCATTATTTGTGCTATCCTACCCCAAGCAAAACCATTAAGATAACGATTTATAAGCACCTGGCGATACAGGCTATTGTCTATCTTGTTAATAGCAACTAAAATATCTCGCTCTAAGCAAGCTAACTTTCCTATACGACGATTAATTTGTCGCTCTAGTATGTCTAACTTAGCCACAAAATTTGACAGCTTATCGCCAGCGGTGCAGCCTCTCTCATAACCAATAGTATTTTTACGATATACAGCATCTGAGCGCACTTGCTCAACTTTAAACTGCAAAGCTTTTATTTCTTTTTTAAGATAAAATGCCTGGTTTAGATATTCTTTAGCTGTCAAATAATCACGCCCTTAATTGTTTTACTTTAAAACAGTTGTTTTTTCTGGCGATGTTCCCTAAGAGCTGCTGCCAGTCTTTCAAGTGTATTTTTTATGCTGTAACCTTCAACGTATATATCTAGCTCTTTCATTGATGCTCTCCAACCACCCCCTTCTTCGGGCGGAACAGGGAACATGACAAATATATCTTTAATTTCATTTTCAAAATCAAACATCATTTTTCACCACCTATACTCTCAATTTTCACATAAAGTCCTGGTACTTTTGCCCAAAACTTTTCGGTTATTTCACATGCTACCTGCTCATCATCTATCCAAAAACCAAGCTTTGTCATTACATCTTTGAGTAGTTTTATAATGTTATCCGTGTCCGGTCTTGTTATTTTATATTCGCCGTCTTTGTTTTTGGCATTTGTCTTATAACACCACTTTGTGACAAGTCTAATTGCCCCAACAAAAGGTTTTTGTGGCGTGTGAGGGTGTAAGTGTGCCATGAATTTTGCTCTTGCGTCAGCGAGTGCTGGCGGCTCGTAAAAGATAGGCTTGTTATTTTTAATATTAACTTTTTTTTGTTGGTGCGTTGTTGTAGGCAAAATCATCGGCAGGAAAAATTCAATTGTCATAATCTTCGTTTTCCCAATCGTCTAATGTTTGGCGCAAATAGTCCATCCCTTCTTTGCTCTCCAGTAATTCTTTGCGATCAATAACTATTTTGACTGCATAAACTTCTTTGCCTGTTTTGCTATCAAAATAGTTATTTCCAAATTGTAACTTACCTGCTTGGTCATAGCAACGTAAAAATTTACCGTCGCCAATTTCAACCAATTCACCTTTTTCAGTTTCCCAATATTTATTTGCATTTTTTCTTCTTTGCATTTTTTGCCGTCCTTTCTTTTTTTTCTCGCTATCGCAAGAAGTAATGGAAGAAAATTTTCCGCACCCTTACGCGGAAATTTTTTTCATCTTACGATTTGTGTCATAAACTTAAGTTTTACATAATAGTAATATATCGCGCGATATATATATTATTTATTTATATATATAAGGGATTTTTGACAT
>CAZKFG010000026.1:0-19570 GCA_964551985.1 uncultured Acidaminococcales bacterium | reverse complement strand
TTGTCGAAAATTACCGACTTTTGCAGCATGTTTTGCAAGTGTTACATTTGTCGAAAATTACCGACTTTTGCAGCATGTTTTGCAAGTGTTACATTTGTCGAATTTTACCGACTTTTGCAACTTATTTTGTAGTAACTTCTCCTTGACTTGTAACGACAAAATTACCATTTTCATTTATACGTGTCTTTACAGTTCTTATGCCTACGCCTAAATATTCAGCCATAGACTGTAATGTTGCTTTGCCGTTAAAACAGGCTGATTCAAATGCTAAAAACAAACTTTGTTGACGATCTTTTTTTGTTTGTTCAGGACTTTTTTTGTTTTTAAAATTAGCCTGCCAGCTTTTTTCACCTTCGGGACTAGCATCTTTTAAAATGCTATTTTCATCTACAAAATGCACTGGATATTCAAACCACAAATTAAGTGGCATAAATCTTGGAAACTCTCGCAGTGTTCCTTCTATTCGCCACGCAGTACGCATTTGCACTTTCTTTTTGGCATTGTCTACATGTACTTTTTCAAAAAAAGAAAATTCTTCTCTAGATAATTTTTTAGCTAAATATTCAAGCATTATTTTGGCGACTAACACATCATCTTGCGATAAATCTTCTTTGTAATTTATTTGTTTATCATTTAGAAAATCAAGGCACAGCTTGCAAACCGCTTTGTTTTCTTCATGTTTTAGCAAGCTTTCACTAATGTCTAGCTCAATTAAATCAAGCAGCGAATCTGGGTCTCTGGCAAACACACCAGAGCCAGATGCTCTGTCCATTGACCTTTTATTCCCTTGCCCACCTTTTGAGTGATGATGGCAATATATGACTGCACAACTAAGCTCTGTACATACTTTGTCAAACTGATTGCAAAAGTGTGCCATCTGATCAGCACTGTTTTCGTCACCTGTAATAATTTTATAAATTGGATCGATGATAACAGCTATATAGTTCTTTTTACTTGCTCTGCGTATGAGTTTTGGTGCGAGCTTGTCCATAGGAATGGATTTTCCCCGAAGATTCCAAACGTCTATATTATTTAAGTTGTTTGGCTCAAAACCTAAAGCACTATACACGTCTTTAAACCTATGCAAACAGCTTGCCCTGTCCAGTTCTAAATTGACATATAGTACTTTGCCTTGCGTGCATTTAAAGTTAAGCCATTTTTTACCTTCAGCTATAGCGCAACATAAATTTATTAGCGCATAACTTTTACCCGCTTTAGATGGTCCGGCTATTAGCATTTTATGACCTTGCCTCAAGACGTTGTCAATTAAAGGTTTTGCAAGCTCGGGCAGATTACCCCAAATATCGTTTATACTCTCTGGCTCTGGCAGGTCATCATTAACAGCCTCAATCCATTCTTTCCATTCGTTATAGCTAGATTTACCGATGTTTGTATCGAGTAAAAATTGCTTGTTGCCACTGCGCAAAACGCCCGGCATTCGAGATAGGCGAGATGGATTTTTGTTTTGTTCATCAACGTCTAAGCCGTTTTTACGGCACACCTTGTATAAATAATCTACCCTTTTACGGTATTCGTCATAGTTTTGGGCATCGATTTTAACTATAGCGTGCAAACTCTTACCGCCACTGTGCACTAGTGCGGTAATAGGTAGCTCTAAAGTTCTTAAAATTTCGTTTTGTTTTTCAACATCTAAAGTATCCGATTCAACTAGTGTATGTTTAAAATTTGTAACATTTTCACCTCTAACGCCTTTGCCGTCTAAAGGATTAAATCTTATCCACGCTCCTACTTTGACATCGTAATCGCCTAAGACACTCCCAATATCATTATTTTTCGACTGGCTGAGTTCTTGGATAAGTTTTCCTGCTGTGCGGTCGTATGCGCCTTTGGTCGCCGGTAAATATTTACCGCTTTTACCATCTTTCAATGACCTAGTTACATAACCCACATTATCAGTTGATTCAAACACCGCTTTAAGATATCTAATTAATTGTTTATTTGGATCCCAATTTTTGGGTTCACAAATTTCTTTGCCTTCCACCCAGTTTTTGTCAATAATAACTAAGTCGTTTTTGTTGCCAATAATATCATCCCAACCTAGCTCTTTATCCTCTTTCGATGTTGCTACCCAGCCGCCTTCTTTTGCCATTTTAACTATTGTACCTGCAGTTACAATACTTACGGCATCGCCTGTAAAAGTTGTCCATTTTTTAAAACATTCACCACTTTTATAACGGCTAAAATCACGGCTTGACCAATCATCCCAAACGCTTGCTGTATAACCTTCGCTTTTTAGTGCCATGCCTAGATTTACCCACTGACTGTAATCCAAAGCAGATGGGTTTATATAGTCAAGTAAAGGGAGTAAATCAATTTTAGTCATACATTGTCATCCCTTCCAAAACTTGAAACATCTATACCATTTGGAATACGCCAGCCATTGGCGGCTATTCTGTCAATTAACTTTCTTGCTTTGTCAAAATCCCAAGTGCCAACGTGGTTAAAGCCTTTGCCTTCTAAAAAACGTATTTGCTTAGGTGTTGTAAGCCCTTCGTCTCGCCTTTTCTCTAACCTAGTTAATATCTTTGCCGCTTTACCTGCGTTGTCTATTTCGTCTGGAAATATACCAAATTTTTCAAGTATTTTTAGTTGTTGGCTACTCGCAGGAGAACATTCCCAGCCAAAAGCTGGAGTGTATCCTTGTAAGTCTTCAGCTTGAATGCTCATTTCAAATTGCAAAGGGTCAACTAAAGCACGTTTTCGTTTTTTAAGCTCTTGCAATTGTTTAGCAAGCGCATTTTCTCTATCTGCAACAACATCTTCTTTTGCCTGTTTTTCGACCAGTTCAAGATCCATTGGACAAGCCGCTTGATTGAGTTTTTCTGTCATTTTGTTTGCAACTTCACTGCTTTCGCTAATCAAATGTGCCGGTCTACAAAGTTCGTGCCTTTCTGTATGCCATAAAAAATCAAGTAGCAATAAATTTTCTTTACCCTCACAAATCCTTGTACCACGTCCAACCATTTGGCAATACAGGCTTCTAATTTTAGTTGGTCTTAAAACTACTACGCAATCAACGCTAGGACAATCCCAACCTTCAGTAAGTAGCATTGAATTGCAAATAACATTATATTTACCTTCTGTAAAAGCTTGTAAAATTTCTTTTCTGTCCGTGCTATTGCCGTTTACTTCAACAGCTCTAAAGCCGGCTTTATTTAATATTGCAGTAAACTTTTGACTTGTTTTAATTAGTGGCAAAAAAACTACCGTCTTGCGCTCTTTACAGATGGTTGCCATCTCTTGGGCGATTTTGTCTAAATATGGATCGAGCGCAGTATCAATATCTGATGTTTTAAAATCGCCTGCTTGAGTGGCAACACCTGTTAAATCTAATTTAAGCGGTATTGTTTGGGCTTTAATTGGTGCTAAATAGCCTTCTTTTATTGCTTTAGGTAAAGTGTATTCATAGGCAAGCGAATCAAAATACTGCCCAAGATTTCGCATGTCGCCCCTGTCGGGTGTTGCGGTAACGCCTAAAACGTTAGCTTCTTCAAAATGATTTAGTACTCTTTGGTAGCTGTCTGACAAACAGTGATGCGCTTCATCGATAATGATATTGTCAAAAAAGTCCTGGTCAAATTCACGCAGCCTATTTTCTCTCATCAAAGTTTGCACAGAACCTACTACAATTCTGTAAAAGCTTCCCCTGCAGCTTATCTCGGCTTTTTCCATAGCACAATTTAGACCTGTAGCATTAGCTATTTTATCTTTAGCTTGCTGTAGTAGTTCATATCTATGCGCTAAAATTAAAACTCTTTTGCCTTCTTTTACACAATTTTTGGCAATTTTGGCAAACACAATGGTTTTACCGCACCCCGTAGGCAAAACCAAAAGTGTCCGCCGAAAACCATTATCCCACTGACTTTCAATGGCTTTTTGTGCGTCAATTTGATACGGTCTTAGTTGCACTAAAAATTACCCGGTGTAAAACCAGCTGAAGGTAATTTTGGGGCTGGATCGTAAAACTTTTTAATCTCGTTGTATTGTTTATCGTTATATAGTTTTGTGCCTATTTTAACTTTTGCTTTAGCACCAATCACTTTTGACCAGTTCATTTTTAACGGCTCGCCGTGTTTTTTCTGACCGATACCCACAAAAAACGCTGAAATCATCCCTTCTGTGCGCGAGTGCAAAAACAACTGATGACGAATCGTCGCATTGCCTTGAGGTGATTTAATTTGAAAAACCACGATAGCTTTATTGCACGGCGGTAATTTTTCGCTGCCTTGATGTCTCTCACGGGTAAAATCGACAACTAAGGCTTCATAATCACCGTCTGGTAAAATAGTAAACTCCTTGCCGTCTTCTGTTATTGTCTCCTCCCAGCCTAGCTCTCTACCTTCATCTTCAATGTTTTGATTTTCTGTACTCATGTTATCTCTCCTTAATTTTTAAAATGGTATATTCCTATTTGTTTTTATAGCCTCAAAAACAGCGCTCCACGCACCTATTAAACAGCCATCTATAAAATCTTTGGCATAGTTTTCTATTGGCGTATCTTTGGGATAATAGCCTTTTTCTGCTACGACTTGTTGAATTTCGTCTATTGTTACTCGATTGCTTATCATTAAATCTTGCAAAGCCTTTGGCAGTGTTGATAGCTTGCTTGTATCAGCTATTTGCTCTTTGCAGCCAGTTTGCTCTATTGGTGCGGGTGTAGGCGCTACTGTTGGCACTTCTTTAGTTACTGCCTGTTTATTTGAAAAATTAGTAATAAAAGGTTTTATTGCTTCATAATCAAAAGCTAATTCTTCGGATAGGTCAAATCGGTTTTTTGCATCCCAATTAGGGTGATGAGTAGTATACATAACTCTTTGTCCACCTGCCGCTTTTGTTTTGCCGTCTTTTTGCGATATAGTAATTGTTTTATAGTTGGCAAAAAGTAGCATGTCGCTCCATTCTTTTATGAGTGGTGCTGTTTGTGATGAGGTTTTTTTGCCAAGTTTTAATTCGTAGCGGTCAAATGAGCCACTCTCGTTAGGTAGTTCAAACTTTCTCATTTGGCTGTGAGCTGTTAAAACAACGTGAATGCCTTTGTTGGTTACTTCTGTAAGCAAGTTTAAAAGTCTACCTAATTCTTCTTTTACATACACATAACCGTTACCATAGCCAAAATCTTCTATGCCTTGCTTATTATGTTTTGAGCAAATATAAAAGCTACACAACTGCTCTGCCCAATCGATAGTATCTATAACCAATGTTTTACACATAGAAGGGTTGCCAATTACTTCTTGCACTTCGTCCAAGAGCATTGTCCAAGATGACGGCGCTGGTAGCCTTGCTACGTCATAATTTAAAGTAGAGCCTTCGGTGTCGATAAATAAGGGATCTGGAAAACTTGCGGCAAAAGATGTCTTGCCAATTCCTTCAGGTCCATAAACAACAACTTTTTGCGGTTTTATAACTAAACCTCTTGTTATTTCATATTTCATTAAAACTCACCTTTCTTCCACATAGGTTGATTGATAGGCTCTCTACTGTAACCGTCTTCAATGATTATGGAACATTCGTCCCCGCTCGATACTCTTGTTGCAATGACTTGCAAATTTTCTCTCTCTAGCCAATGTCCGAATTCTTTTAATGTTTCTTTGTCCATTTGTTCTAGTTTATCCATAAGCACAAAGCCGCATTTTGGGTTTATTTTACGCACTATAGCTGTTGCAACTTTTAACTGCTCTGAGCTGCTCATACAATCCCACTTTTTACCGTTGTATAAAAGCTCTGCATTGTCTACCGTTAGCCCTTCTAGTGGTAAATTTGCCGATTTTAATAGATTTATTTTCTCTTGACGAATAGAGTCTATTTGCTCTGTTAAATCGTTGTACTTAGCCCTGTAATTGTCTGCATCAATTTCGGCTTTTTCTTTATCCATATTCGCCCTAATTTTTACGTTTAGGTTGTCTATATCAATTATGTTTTGCTCTAGTTTTTCAGTACTCTCGTCTTGCAAATCAAATGCTGATTTATTAGCTATTTCGGCGTTTTGCTCTGCCTCTTGCAAAACTTTTTTAGCTTCGTCATATGCCTTTTGTGCCTCAAGAAGTCGCCTATTGTAAAACTCGGCTTGTTCTCTTTTTCTTTGGTTTTCGCCGTTTTTGGCTAAAATCTCTTGCTGCGTGCGTATTAGCTCTGATGCTGATATAAGTTCTTTTGGCGCGTCCGGATAAACAATCATCTCTTTAGCGTACTTTTCCTTTTGGTCGGCTATTTGTCCGATTTCATGTCTTTGGTTGTATAGTTTGGCTTCTTCTTGTTCTAGGCTATACAGCCTATCTCCAACGCCGATAATTTTAAGTAAAATGTTTGCTTTTTCTTTAGAATTGGAATTTATAAATTTTGGTAAATCAAGTGCCAACTGTTCAATAAAACCGTTTAACAATTGCTGCCCGGATTTATTACCTTCTGCATCAATAACTTTTAAACTACTGTTTGCGCCTTTACGTTCGACAATCAAGCCATTATTTAACTTTAAAGATAAACTAGGCGGTACTACAGAGCCTTCACGCTGCGCGTCTGACGGTTTGTATTTGTCACCGCCTAACGCCCACGCTATGGCATCTAGTACGCTTGTCTTGCCTTGTCCGTTGTTGCCGCCAATTATCGTCAAACCATTTTCTGATGGCTGCAGTTTAACCGCTTTTACTCTTTTAATATTTTCTATTTCCAAACTGTTTATTTTGATCATATCAATTCTCTTTTTTCAATCTGAATTGAAAGCCTTCGTTTTTATTTTCCGTTATCTCATCTATTAGCTGTAAGTGCTTGTTTATAGCATATGCAAGTATTTGCAATGTATCGCGATGATTTTTTATAGTTTTATTGAAAGGCGCTTGGCTATTTTTTAAAGTGTTATAATCTTCTTTTATTGCATTTACAATTAACCCATAGCTAAGCAAAAATGCAGATAAAGCAAGTTTTTGCCGCATATTACCCGAGCCCCTTTCTGCCGATTAGAAAGCCTAGAGCAAAAAAGCTACCTATTATTGCTATTATATTTAACAGCACACGGTCTTTTTCTTTATTGCGCATGATAATTTTCTCCGTTGTGCCAAATTTCACGTTTTTAAATTCGCCTGTTTTCATCTTCATCTCTCCCCTTTTATAAACTTTTTTCTAGTTCCCTTTTAGCCATTATTTGTGCAATTCTTGGGCTCATCGTAGTTTCACCAACACGTGCTTTTGCTTTGTTAGCCAAATAATTGTTTAACAATTCAACGTGTATCATAGTTTTTCGACCAATTTTAAAACTTGGAAAATTAATATCATTTTTTATAAAATGCTCTAGCTGATTTCTACCTATTCCAGTTAAAGCACAGGCATCTTTAATAGTAACCGTCAAAGGTATTTTATTATCCTGCAACATATTACATCTTCTCCTAAACTTTTTAGTTGTTTGTAAAATTCTATTTTTGTGATATAATAACTATGGTTGTTTTTCTTTTGGCATCTCGTGCGTGAGATGTCTTTTTTTATTCATTTTCTTTTACAAAATGTATTTGATGTGTGCCATCACACCAAGCTTCTAAGCTTTTAGCTTCGTTAAATAAAACAGTAGATAAATGTTCAACTCCAAACCACAGCTTGTCGTTACTGCTACAAAGCGTTGTTGATACAGCATCTAACAATGTAGCTATTGCATAAAGCTTATTGTAAATTTCTTCTATGCTAAGGCGTTGTTTGTTCATTGTTAAAGTCTCCTTTCATGTTTATATTAGTTTTTTATAGTCTAAATTTTTACTATGCTATAATAAAAATAGGAATGGAGGTGAGTGAATTAGATGAACCCTAATGTAAATATAGCTATCACAAAAGAAATTCTTATCAGTTTAATTCAAGAAGGCTATTTTGAAGATATTAATAAAAGAAATAATGCAGATACAATAAATACTGAACGAACTGAAAGAATTATTAAAACTTTTAGACAAATTCATAAATCAATTTATGAAGCTTGCAAAGAAGAAAGTGATTTTTGGAACAGCTAAGCTATCAAAATCATCTTAAATTCACATTTAGAGTGCAGTTGCAGCTGTACTCTTTTTGTATTTTAGATACTTCTTTAATAATTTCACTTAACTGCTCTTTATTAATAACTGCCCATTCAATTTTTATATTTAATTGTTTTTCGTTTTCTTCCATACGCTAACGCTCCTTTCCGCTTACGCTGGTTTTTGCTATGTTATAATTAAAATAAAAAGGAATTATTGATATGTTTAAACCTAATCTACCTAGTTCTGATGACCTTAATAATCTTTTAAAAATAGATTATGATGCTCAACAAAAATTATTTGATGATTTTCTTGAAGAAAATGAAGCTGAAAAACTAAAACAACAAACAGAAGCTCGCAAGCAAAGAATTGTTGACCATATTGTGGGTATGATTTGCGGCATTATTGCTACAGTTGTTGGTGGATACATAGTTTATTGTTTAACCAAATAAACAAGCAATACTAAACCTATTATTACCCCAATTACAAAACCTCTGACAGTATCATTCATTGCTTATGCTCCTTTTCCTATCTTAAAGCTAACATCCAATGCTTTTAAAATCCTATCTGCCAGCTCAATGTTTGGCGTACGCTGGTATGTTTCAATATAAGTAATTGCTCTAGCCGTACAACCTGCTATTTTAGCTACCTGCCTAGCTGATAACCCTTTTTCTAATCTTGTTTTTCTAATCAAATCTGCTAATCTTTTCATTAACATTGACACCTTTCTTATTTTTGAATACAATATATAGTAAGTGAACATTTGTTTTTATACTATATACAGAAAGCGAGGTGATAACGATGACAGACAAATTTAATATTAAAAAATTTGAAAAAGAAGTATTAGACATTGCCAAAAAAGAAGCATCTAAAACTATTCTTGAAATCAAATGCCCAAACTGCAACCATACTTTTAAAGCAAAAGCAGGTACAAGAACTTGCCCTAAATGTAAGAAAACTACAAACATTAAACTAGAATTCAAAAAATAACTTACTCTTCCGACTGTTCGTATTCTAGTTCATAAGCGGCTAACTTGTCTGCCAACAATAGCGCTGCTTCTAAATGTTCAAGCATTTCTCTAACTAGGTTTTGTAATTCGCCAATACCAAAACCAATAACAACAGTTTTTACATCGCTTTCTTTAAATGTCTTATTGCAGTTAAGACATCTTTTTTTTATTTGTCTAGGTTTCATATATGTTCCTTTCGTTTTCACATTTTGTGGCTGAGCTAGATAAAAAAAATTAACTCAACGGTACTGTTATAATATTGAGCCAATTTAATTTTAATTTCATCGCGCGGAATGCGTTGCCCATTTTCATACATAGACAAAGCAGATTTGCTTATTCCACAAGCACTTGATACTTCTTCAATAGTTTTTTTCCCTCTTAGGCTAAGTAATTTTGCACCAATTTGTTTTGCATCCATCCAGCTCACCTCTTTCTGCTCACGTTTTGTGGCTAAATAAATAGTAGCATTAATTTTTCCTATTGTCAACACGTTTAGTGAAAATTTTTATAGACTATGTTTACGTAATGTGATATTATAAATTACATAGAAATCTAATTTTAAGAGGATAAAATGAAATTTAACGAAACACTTAGAAAATTACGACAAAACAAAGATTTAACCCAAGAGGCATTATCAAAAGCAACCGGAATAGGAAAAAGTGCTATAGGCATGTATGAGGCTGGCAAACGTGAACCTAGCTTTGAGACACTTGAAATTTTTGCCGATTTTTTCAACGTGTCGCTAGACTATCTGCTCGGTCGCGATGAACGCGAAAAGAAAAACACTCCTATCATCACCCCTGAAGACCTAGACCTTTTGCATAAAATAAAAAACCTTTCTGAAAAAGAAAGATTTATGGTAGATTATTTAACTCGCGGAATAGACTTTGATAAAACAGGTAATGACCCGTCATAAGTTTAAAAGACTATAAGCTTTATAAAAAACATAAACACTCTATTAAACAACTATTGCTACTAGCTAAATCTTTTGATTCTGATTAATGATATGTTGCATATCTAAAACAACAATCATAAACCTGCGTAAGCGTACCAAAATAGAACAATTAAGTTTGTTTTGAAGAAGAAAGGAGACTTTGAAATGGGTTTTTTGGGCACAGCACCTAAAAATAAAGTAAACGCTAATGGGTTTAATGAAAGAGGGTTTAAATGGGAACATCATCCCATTAATAACACTAAAGAATATGAAAAACTAGAAAAAATACCCTCAACTTTTACAGCTATAAGCATGGAAACCGCAACAGATAAAAACAATAGTATTTGTTCTTTTGGTGTAGCAGTAGTTGAAAATAACATTATAGTCGAATCTAAATCTTGGTTAATTCGTCCACCACAAAACCAATTTTGTAATTCAAACAAAAAAATTCACGGCATAACACCTGAAATGACTGAAAAAGAACTATCTTTTCGCAAATTGTGGAAAGAATTAGAGCCGTACTTGAACAATAAGACTATAGCTGCCCATTATGCGCATTTTGGCATAAATATATTATTAAAAACATGCACGTTCTCACAAAAAAATATTGACATATCCAATGTTTTAGATAGTTTTATTGCCGCTAAAAGAGCCTATCCAAAACTTGAAAATCATAAGCTAATAACTGTCTGTGAACATTTAAACATTCCACTTATTCCTAATGATAGCGAGAGCAAAGCTCGTGCTTGTGCAGAAATACTTTTGAAAATCGGCAAAACTCCGTTTATGCCTGTTGATTATGCTATAGATGAAACTGCGTATAAATGTTACCTTTACAATTCACCGCCAAAACCTGTAAAAGTGTGGGAAAAAACTTGGAACGAAAAATACGGTAATAATACTAGAAATAATGATAATAAAAATTAAGGAGTGTTTATTTATGAATACAGATTCCTTTAGACCTGGTTTATTCGCAACTATAAAACTTGATGATGATGGTAAAACTATAACTTCTTCTGGACAATTTGGAAATATTGTAGTAAATAAAACAGATATTGAAACTGTTTCACTAACAACAGCAAACGGATTTCTTTCTTCTGGTAAAGCCACTATAACTATAACTGGAAAAGGTAGCGAGTTAGCAGTTTTAAAAAATATGCCACTTGATTGGGCAAAAAAAACAAAAGAATGGATAGAATCAAGACTGCCAGAAAAAGAAGCCGAACCAGCTACAAAAAATACTGACAACGATATAGAAGTACTAACAAAATTAAAGAAAATGCTAGATGCAGAGCTAATAACCCAATCGGAGTATGACACTAAAAAAGTAGAGATACTGGGAAGAATGTAGTTTATTTTTAGAATTTAAAGGAGTTTGCCAAAAATGCACAATAATATATCATATACTAATACTAAAAAAACAGAAACTATTCTTATAATTGGCAATGGCTTTGATTTAGCCCACAAACTCCCAACAAAGTATAAACAATTTTTAAATTTTATTAACATTTTTTCTTGTATTTATACTTGTCTTTCCCTTGAAAAACAACCTTTTAATAAATTTTTCTTTGAAGATAATGCACTTTGTGTAACTGATTCTCAAAATCATCCAGCTACAATAACAGATAATATTGATGAAGAAATAGTTTTATATTTAAAAAATTTTATAGATGATATAAATAAAAAAAATCTAGATGCAGAAAAAAATTTTTGGTTTAAATTAGATAACTTAGTAAAAATTAGTGGTCTTTATAATAATAACCTTTGGATTAAATATTTTATATCTCAAATAAATTCAAACGAAAATAATATTGGCGAAAACTGGATAGATTTTGAAAGTGAAATTAAAGAAGTTATATCTTGTTTAGAAAGTTATGAACAAGCAGTTCTATCAAAAAAACGTAACCTTTTTTTAAACAATTTGAATGAGAAAGAAAAAATAATAATACAAATTTTAGATAAAATATACTTTCCAGATCAATTAGGCAAATTGTTTGAAGGATTCACCAACCAAGAGCAGTTTGTTTTTGCTAGCCAAAAACTTTTTTCAGATTTGGAAAATCTAATTATGTGGTTTAATAACTATTTAAGTTTTTTTGTAAATACTTTACCAAAGAAAGTTGTTTTTAAAAATGAACCTACAATAACTAATCCCGACTATGTTTTGAGCTTTAATTATACAGATACTCATGCTATTTTCTACAGTCAAAACTCACCTGATACAAGATACTGTTTTGTTCATGGCACTGCTGATAAGGATAAAAGAAAAAGTATTGTTTTAGGAATAAATGAAACTTTGCCGGAAGAACAGCGTAATACACAAACAACTTTTATTACTTTTAAAAAATACTTTCAGCGAATAGTAAAACGTACTGGTGCAGAGCATCTTAATTGGGTTGAACTTAAAACAAATAAAAATATTTACTTTTTGGGGCATTCTTTAGATGTCACAGACATTGAAGTAATTAAACCTTTTCTATCTCTTTATAATAAAAACATTTTAAATACTATTACAATATACTATCACAATGATAGTGATCATAAACAAAAAATAGCTAATCTAGTTAAGATATTAGGACAAGAAGAAACAATAAAAGCATGTTACGGAACTAATCCCCAAATTAAATTTGTGCAAGCTCCCGAAACGCAACAAATTACTTAGTAAAACAAAAAAACTGCCAGTGCTACCAACACTGACAGTCGTGCAACCGCCCAAAATCGCTAAATAAAGGGATAAGTCTGCCCTTTTATTATATAAAATTATATAAAATAATTCAAGGAGTGTTTTTTATGGCCAGAAAGAAAAAACGGACAGATGGCAGAATAGTAATAACTAAAGTATATAATGGTATTAGAAAATATTTTTATGGTTTTACTAACGCAGAAGCTCTAAAAAAACAAGAGATATATGAAGAAAATTTGAATAAAAAGATATATGGTGCAGATATTTTATATACTGAATGGTTAGACGCTTGGTTAGATTACACCAAAGATAAAATAGCTTTAGATACTTATGCCAGTTACTCCGGTATAGTTAAAAATCATTTGCGACCGGCTTTAGGAACCTACTCTTTAGCTGAATTAAATCCAACTATTTTAAGAGAATTTATTGCTCAAAAAAGAGACTCTGGTCTATCCTCTCGCAGTGTTGAATACATTTATATTTTATTAAAATCTTCTTTAAAATTAGCAGTATTTGATGATGTTTTAGAAAAAAATCCAATGGACAAAGTTTTAAAGCCTAAAGTTATTAAAACAAAAGAAAAAGTAGCTTTAGACAAAGAGCAAATCAAAAAATTATTAGACACTATTGTTACTGATGAAATAAAAAGACTTTTCCAATTTGCCATAGTTACAGGCATGAGGCGATCTGAATTACTAGGGATAAGATGGTCGGATGTAGATTACACGCATAGCACCGTATCTGTTAATCAGACGGTTTTAAAAATAGGTAGCAATACAACAATATCACCAACGACAAAAAACACTTCTAGCAGGCGTACAATCGCTATAGACAAAAAAACAACTGACCTTTTAAAATTACAAAGATTATCTGTCTTAGAAAGAAAACTCAAAGACATAAATTATGTCGATAATGATTTAGTATTTCCAGGCGAAAACGGTAATCCGAGAAATCCCGATTGGGTTACTAAAATGGCAAACGAGTATGGCAAAAAAGCAGGGTTGCCAAAAGGGTTTAATTTTCATTCTTTGCGGCATACTCACGCTACCCTTTTATTAAAAGCAGGGGTACATTTTAAAATAGTGCAATCCAGATTAGGACACGCTAGTTTTAAACAAACGATGGATACATACTCGCACGTTACTCCAGACCTAGATTATAACGTTGCTAGTAAATTATCGGAGATAATTTAAAATGTGGTCAAAATGTGGTCAACCCACGCAAGATAAACTGTTGTCAAAAAAACAAAGCACTTTGTGAAAGTCTCACAAAGTGCTATTTTACTAACATGGTGCGGTTGGTGGGATTTGAACCCACACGAGTCTCCCCGCCACCCCCTCAAGATGGTGCGTCTGCCGTTCCGCCACAACCGCTTATTATGTTTTAAAACCTCGACCACAATATTTTTGGTGCGGTCGAGTGGATTTGAACCACCACGAGGTTGCCCCCACTAGCTCCTGAGGCTAGCGCGTCTGCCGTTCCGCCACGACCGCAAGCAATAGTTTAATCTGACTAACGTTGATATAATAGCATATTGCTCGCTTTTAGTCAAGCTGTTATTTGCTCAGTATAGTTAGCATAAACTGCATTATATTGTCTACTTGTACTATGTTTTGTAAATATCTTAAAAAAGCTAGGGAAAACCCTAGCTTTTTTTGTATGCAAAACTATATTTCTTTTTGCACTACTTGTGCCAAACTTTTAATTCCTTCGATAATTCTATCTTCAGGAGTGTTAGAAAAGTTAAGACGCATAGTGTTTTTCTTGCCACTGTTAGGGTAAAAAGACATTCCAGGCACAAAAGCCACTTTTTGCTCGACTGCTTTTTCCAGTAGCTTTACGCAATCTACGTCTTCAGGCATTGTAATCCACAAAAACAGCCCACCGTCAGGCAAAGTAAATTTTACTTGTTTTGGGAAATGCTCTTGCATGGCTTTAACCATAGCTTCACGGCGTTTTTTATACAAAGCACAAATTGCTCTAATGTGTTCTTCTAAGTCGTATTTTTCTACATATTCATAAGCTATACGTTGGTTAAATTCACTTGTATGTAAATCGCTTGATTGTTTTACAATGATAAATTGGTCTAAAATTTCTTTGCTTGCACAAACCCAGCCCAGACGAAGTCCTGGTGTAAAGGTCTTAGAAAATGTTCCATGATAGATTACAAGCCCTTTTGTATCCATTGATTTTAATGAAGGTAGATGTTCACCTTGAAATCTTAGTTCACCATAAGGGTTATCCTCAATTACAGGAAGATTATACTTATTGATAACTTCAATCAACTGTTTGCGGCGCTCTAGTGACAGTGTACGACCTGTAGGGTTTTGAAAATCAGGAATTGTGTACAAAAATTTAGCATTAGGATTTTTCTCTAGTGCTTTTTCCAGCTCAGATACAATAAGTCCGTCTTCGTCCATTGGAATTTCTACATATTTTGGACCATAAGGCTTAAACGCATTTATCGCGCCAAGATATGTTGGACTTTCAACTATAATCGTATCACCTTCATTTATAAAGACCTTACCAGCAAAATCTAGTGCTTGCTGAGAGCCTGAGAGAATTGTTATATCTTCACCAGTTACATTTGTTTTGAATTTTTCATTCATTCTTTTGGCAATCTGCTCTCTAAAGGGTAAAAAGCCTTCTGTAGTTGAATATTGCAGTACCTGATGACCGTAATTAGTCAGTAAATCTTGAGTTATCTGTTTAATTTGTTCAACAGGAAATAATTCTGGTGCCGGAAGTCCGCCAGCAAAACTTATTATCTCTGGTCTTTGGGTAAGTTTTAAAATCTCTCTTATTTCAGATTTATTCATGTTATTCATTCTTTTGGCAAAACTTATTGGCATTTTTTACCCTCCGTATCTTCACTTGACATTTTGTAGCTGTTTTGAAATTTTTATGTTAGAAATTGTAACACATTTTAGACTTTAAAGCAATATAGTAATGTAACTATTTAAAATTTTATTTGGCTACTTTCGGCATCAACTATTATTTGTTCAATAAAAAAATCTGCAATTACTTTATCAAAATCAATGCTGGGGATTTTATCGCTTTGTTCTAGGGCTTTTTTGATGTTTTTCATACCTTCTAATAAGTGTTTGGAAAAAATGCCGTGCTTATAAGAAATGGCAGCTTCAATCAAAGCAGATAAATTGTCGCAGCATTTGAGCAGTTTTCCGTCAACAGGTTGAAATTTATCTTGGTTGTAGTTATCAGGAACGATAAAGTCAGTTAATTTCTCACGCTTTTCGCCTATTTTAACGCGAGTTGAAAATTCGTCTTCGATAAAATATTTTATTTCATCGTGCCAGTTTTCTGGTAGTAAGGGATAGAGTTTTTCATGAAGATAATTTGCTTCAATTTGCTTGATTTTCTCATCTAAGTCGGTAACCGAACGTTTTACAGGCGAGATAATATCACGCGTTAGCACTTCGGGTAAATCGTGCAGTAGTCCGCAAAAATAGTTGTTTACTATTCGTCTATCACAAGCGTTTATTTTAATTGAACAAAAATAGGCAAAAATAGCGACAATTAGCATATGTCCCATGACAGAAGTCTCTGGTATGCGCGGAGATTGTGCCCAGCGTTTTTGGAAACGCAATTGACCGACAAGATTTATAAGTTTTTGTGTTTTTTGGTCTAAAGCGACATTTTGTACACCATACAAATCCGCATAATCATTTATCTGACTTAAAATCTCGACTTTCGTATCTTCTATTCCGACAATTATATCTTTGTTCATACTGTAAACAATTTTAAATTCCCAGCTCGTGGCAAGATAATGTGCTGCCTCTAATATGCGTTTTTCGTTTTGGGCATAGTCTTTGTCAGTTAGGTATTGCACAAATTTTTCATAAAAACCACAACCAACAGATTTCAGTACATCTTCTAGCCTGCCTATGACCCAATCATCTATCGCTTTTCCGTTATCACGCTTTAGTTCATAATATACAGGCGGTTTGATGTCTGTTATGACAAGCCGATGCAAAAATTCAAAAATCCCGCCTTCTATGATATGTCGCCAATTTATAGCTATTTTTTTATCCTCTTGGAATCTAGCCAATATATAGGCTATAACCATTTTGTGTGCTTGCTTGTCAAGCTCAGTAAACCCTTGATTTGGTCTTAAATGGTCGTTCCAACGTTGACAGTTAGCGGCATCATAAAGTAGTTCAATAAGTTTTTTATCTAACATAGTTTCTCCTTATTTATACAACAAATAGGGTTTTGCTGTTTTAGCAAATTGCTCGCATTCTATCTGCCATCTTGCTAAAATTTCATTTAGCGGCTGATTGTCAATTATAGAATTCTCCCCTAAATCTATGTCCAGTCGTCTTTTGCTATCTTCGAGCAGTTTACCCTTGCCTGCAAGTTCACGCAGAGTGTAAAAAATCACAGCACCCGTTTTTACAGCATCAATTTTTTTCTTATCGACAAAATGTATTTGCACGCCGTAAACTGATTTCCCAGCATTACCGCCAAATCTTGGCATAAACGCTGACGGTCTAAATACGACGCCTGACAAATTGTATTTATTTAGCATATATTCTAATTTATATGGGTCGACCCAAGTTGCGCCGACAAACTCGAACGGCTTAGTCGTACCTACACCGTTTGTTATGTTAAGTCCCTTGTAAAAACCTGTCATAGCATAACCCATAACACTGTCTAAAGTGGGGATGTTAGGTGAAGTTAGAACCCAAGGGAGACCGGTCTCTTCAAAATACATATCACGTGACCAATTGAGCATTGGGATAACTGTAAGTTTAGCATTTATATTAAATTCTTTATTAAATAAAAGTGCCGCTTCAGCAGGTGTAAGACCATGCCTGTAGGGAATTGGGTACAAGCCGACAAAGGTTTCAAAACCTTTTTTTAGAACAGGTCCTTCAATTTTGCCGCCAAGTGGATTTGGTCTATCCAAAACAACAAACTCTTTGCCATTTTCACTACAAGCCTGCATAGCATAAGCCATAGTAGATAGATAGGTGTAGTTTCTAACACCAATATCTTGAATATCAAAAACTAAAACATCAATACCTTCTAGCATTTTAGCAGTGGGTTTTTTAGTTGGTCCATAAAGGCTAAAGACATTAACGCCAAGACGATTGTCAAAATATGTCGATACATCATCGCCTGCGGTAATTTGTCCTAGATAGCCATGTTCTGGTGAAAATATTGCAACAAGATTAACTTTTTGAGCTAGGATAAGTCCGCTATCGACAAAGTTTTTATCTATACCTGTAGCATTTGTTATAAGTCCTACGCGTTTGTTTTTAAATAGTTCTTTAAATTCATCAATACGCTCAATACCTGTAACAACAGCTGTTCTTTCAACTCTTGGCGTCACTTGTTCAACAACAGTCTTTTTCTTAGCACAAGCAATCGTCGAACCAGCTAGCAATAAACATAACACAACCAGTACAAGTTTTTTAATCATCATTACCCTCCAACTCAATATCTCCATAAATAGCAAGCCAAACGCATGGTACTTCACAAGAAGTGTAGGACACTCTGTGTTTTTTTAGTCTTGGTATAAAAAGACTATCGCCTTTTTGCAAAAACTGCTTAGAACCGTCAAGAAATTCTATCTCGCCTTGACCTTCTAATACTATTACCCATTCATCATCAGGTTGTTCATGCCAAAATCCCTTAGGACTTTGATAGCCAAACGATTTTATGCACTTTACATGACCTGATTCTATATTAAACAAATTAAAATACTGCTCATAACCAACAGCCAAATAAATCACCTACTTATTGTCTTATCTTATCTATTGTACCATTGCTTGCTAAACTATGAAACTTTTTTTGTGAAAAACTTTTTAAAATTAAAAAAAAGTGTTATAATAACAAAAATGAGCATTTAAATTCGGGAGGGCAAGTAAGTGCCTGATAAAAATATAATGATACAAGTACAGGGTGTGAAAAAAAAATTTGGCAATACCACAGTAATCCCAAACCTTGATTTGACAATAAACGACGGCGAATTCTTAACGCTTTTAGGTCCATCTGGTTGTGGTAAGACAACACTACTTAGAATGCTCGCCGGTCTTGAAATGCCAAGTGCTGGCAAGATATTTATAGACAAAAAAGACGTTACAAACCTACCGCCTTATAAGCGCGATGTTAATATGGTTTTTCAAAACTATGCTTTATTTCCGCACATGACTGTAGAGCAAAATATTCGCTTTGGACTGAACATGAAAAAAGTAGAGCAAAGCGAGCAAAACAAGCTAGTGGAACAGGTGGTATATCTGACACAGCTTGACGAATACCGCGCTCGTTATCCTCAACAGCTATCAGGAGGACAACAGCAACGTGTAGCTATCGCCAGAGCGCTTGTAAACAGTCCTAAAGTTCTACTTCTTGATGAGCCGCTTGGCGCTTTGGATTATCAGCTTAGAAAAACCTTGCAACTAGAACTTAAAAACCTGCAAAAAGGGCTTGGTATAACGTTTGTTTACGTTACACATGACCAAGAAGAAGCAATTACAATGTCAGATAGAATTGTTGTAATGAACAAAGGGCAGATAGAGCAAGACTCCTCGCCTGATGTGATATATCACAAGCCGCAGACAACTTTTGTTGCTAATTTCATTGGTGAAGTAAACATATTTGAAATACAAAACGAAAAAATTGCTATGCGACCTGAAAAAATAAACCTTTGCGAAATAAATGCCGATTTGAGTGAGCATACCTTAGATTATACTCCACATCTTACACCTAAATTCTATGGCACGATAATAGATATTGTCTTTTATGGTACGATAGATAAAGTTTTTATATTACTTGATAATAGTAAACAGATAGTCACAGCTTATCAATATTTCGATGATAAAAGAAAATGGCAAGTTGAAGAGCGAGTCGGACTTTGGTGGTACGAACAAGACCAAGTGAGGCTTGAGCGATGAATAAAGGTAAACTGCTT
>CAZKFG010000025.1:12817-30589 GCA_964551985.1 uncultured Acidaminococcales bacterium | reverse complement strand
AGCCGAAGCCATTATAGGGTTAAAGTTTCTAGCTGACCCCTTATAGACAAGATTACCCATTTTATCGCCTTTATGTGCTTTTATAATTGCAATGTCTGCTTCAAGAGGCATTTCAAGTAGATATGTTTTGCCTTTTATCTCCATTACTTGTTTGCCTTCCTGCACAGGTGTACCTACGCCTGTAGGGGTAAGAAATCCACCAAGACCATAGCCGGCAGAACGTATCCTTTCAGCCAGTGTTCCCTGTGGGATAAGATTGACTTTTAATTCGCCGCTGTTCATCTGCTTACCTGTTTCAGGATTTGTGCCGACATGAGAAACGAAAAGTTCTGATATTTGTTTGTTTACAACAAGATCGCCAAGGCTCTTACCTATAAATGATGTATCGTTTGATATTATTTTTAAATCATTTGTACGCATCTGCGCTATACAATCAAGAATAGCGTTAGGACTGCCACAGTTAAGAAAACCTCCTACCATAACTGTAGCTCCGTTTGGCACCATTTCAGCTGCCTCTTTTATACTTATTATTTTTGCTGGCATTTTTTCTCCTTTCTACACAATTAAATATTTAAAAATTACTTTTGTTTAAGCTCTAGTTGTCTTTCCATTTGGGCTTTCTTTTTTCCAAAAATGCTTTTGTTCCTTCCTTGGCATCTCCTGTAAGTGTGTTTACTGTGAGCATTCCTGTAAGGTAGGAAAAAGCCGCTACATAATCCATACTTTGCATTTGATAAAAAGCATTTTTACAAAGTTTTATTGCTGAAGCGCTGTATTGAGCAATATTATTTGCCAGCTTCAAAGTTTCTTCTTCAAGACTTTCTGCTGGTACTACTTGATTAATCAAATGCAATTGCATTGCTTTTTCCGGAGAAATGTTCTCTCCTGTCAACATAAGTTCCAACAGAAGTTTTTTAGGCATTATTCGTGAAAGAGGATTCATTATATTCATAGGTACAATTCCACGTTTTATCTCAGGCATGCCAAGTTTACAATCATTACTAACTACAGACAAATCACATGTAGTTGCCAATCCAAATCCTCCAGCCAAGGCAAAGCCGTGAACTTGGCTGATGACTATTTTATCTATATTGCTTAAAGTAAGTAGCATATCTTTTACAAAAGTTTTATCAACAATACTATCTATAATGCTAGGTTGCTGTGACATTGTCGAAAGATCTGCCCCCGCACAAAAACCTTTACCCTTACCTGATATGACAATAACCACTACCTGTGGATCACTATTCAAGTCATTTAAACCATCAATAATATCTTTCATCATACTCTTTGATAAAGCATTTCTTTTCTCCGGCTGATTCATAATGAGCCTAGCGACCCTTGCGTGCTCAACCAATATATTGTCATAGATTTTCATTTTGCTACTCCTCGTGATTTTATACTAAAAGCAAACTTACTTATGATGATTATTACCTTTATAATGAACACTTTTATCTAGCAAAACCTCTCTCAAGCGTTGTGCAATAAGCTGTGCCAACTGTTTTTTGCCATTAAAATTAATTAAATTGTCTGCAATTATATCTAAAACCGCTTTTACTTCATCATTTGGTCCAGGAAGACTTATTATAATAGCACAATCAACTTGACCAACAGCAATTTTCACGCCATCTTTTTTATGCCTGCCAGAACCTTTTTGAAATTTCATAATATATGGTGTTTGTGCATCATTGTCAAGTTTCAAGACAGCCTCTATTGTGCAATCTTTGCTTTCCGCTCCTGTGCCACCAGTAGTTATTACAACACCGTATCCTTCATTTAGCGCATTAATAAATTTGCTGTAAATAATATCAACATCATCATCTATTATCTCGCCAATACTTGCAAAAAAACCTTTTTGCTCCAATTTTTGTTTTATAAGAGGAGAGTTTGTATCTTTTATACAAGCACTGATGAGCTCTTTTCCTGTCGGGAAAATCATTACACGCCGCGATATATTGCTCTGCACATTTTCAGACATATCATATGAACGCCCAAGCACTTTTTCTTTATCTTCCGGCGAAACGGCAATAAGCCCTAGTATACCTTCTGAATGTATGGAACTATTCGGGCAAAGTTGCACTCCCTCTATCTTTGCAAGTTTTTGTAGAATTTCTTTTTCTTTACTAATGATATTTGCTAAATTTATCTTTTTACGTAATATATCAACGCTCAAAATAGAATCTTGGACATCTATAACCAAAACTTCTTTGCGATCTATTTGCAAAACATCTGCTATCAAGTCGGCTATCTGATTTAAATTGGCATTTTTTAAAGTTATTTCTTCAAATAAAAGTTCTGTTTTTTCAAAAAGATTAACCTCTATAGATGTTTTTTCAGACAAAACATCCAGTCGCATATCCAAAAGTGGTGCAGCAATTATTTGTAAACCTATATCAAGTATATCTATATCTTTTTGGGCTAAATATTTGATATCTTCTATTTTTATCCCACCAGCAAACGCTATTTGCACTCTCTCACGCAATCCTTTACTTGTCAAGTGTGCAACTACCTTCTCTACGTCAGATATAACGCCTGAATCGACCATTACAATACTAGCACCACCGCAAACTGCTATTTCAGCTTCTGTCACAATGTTGCCACTATCGCCTTTTAGCTGTATACATTTTGTCATATTTTCTATATGACCGATATTTTGCATTGTCTGTGCAATTCCACCAAACATTCTGACAAAATTTTTGTCAATATAAAGAAATGGCAAATTCGTTATCCTATAATCCGCCCCTCCAACAGCAACTGCATGCCTAACCAATTCTTTTATTGTTGGTGGCATTTTCTTCCATGCACCTGCTACTATTTTTAATTTACCGTCAGCATTTATTATTGCTTGCCTTGCTGCACTGGCAATTCCAGAAGACATTGCCATCAAACCCATTACAACCTCTTCTGCTTGTGCGATTTGTTTCGGATTACCGCTTATTATCATTGCTTTGTCTCCAACAGCTACTAATGCTCCATCTTCAAGACAATATTCGACTGTCAAACCAATTTCTTTAGCTTTTTTGACAGCTTCGTTAATACCTGCCATACAGCCTGAACGCTCTACTGTAATAGCCGCACGAAAGTTTTTATTAATACAATTTTTAAAAATTTCATCTCTGATATCTGGAACCATGGATTCACCTCCAAAAAATCAAGAAATTGCTATATCTTTACCACCATAAAATTTTTGATAAATCAATATTAAAAGACCGATGGTTATCGGAATAATTGTTTCAAAACCATTTATAGCAGCAAGAATAATCCCGCACACAACAAGAGCAATTCGTTCAACAAAATTACACTTATTTATGGCATAGCCTGATATGCCAAAACAAATATAGGTTACTCCTATGAGCCCTGTTATTGCAGCGCTTACTATCTCTGTTGTTGTTCCCATAAGCAACAATGCAGGATTGTAAACAAACAAAAACGGTAGAGTAAAAGAGCAAAAACCTATTTTAGTAGAATAAAGAGCGGTTTCAAACGGCTTACCTCCGGCAATGCCTGCCGCAACAAAAGCTCCCAGTGCAACAGGCGGAGTTATAAATGATGTTATTGCAAACCAGAAAATAAAAAAGTGGCTTGCTAAATCAGGTACTCCAAATTTCGACAGGGCTGGAACAACAAATATAGCAACTATCATATAAGCAGGAAGTGAACTCATACCCATTCCAAACACAAAACAGGCAAAAGCAGCCATAAGCAATAACAAGAGCTGACTTGAACCAGCTAAAGAGATTAAAGAATCGGCAATAACCAAACCTATCTGAGTAACAGATAAAGAACCTATAATAATGCCCGCACAAGCACAAGCGATGCCTGGTTTTAGCATTCCTATAGCACTGCTTTTAAGAGTATTGACAACTATAACTTTAAATTCTTTGGTTACCTGTTTAAAAACCTTTCTCTTTTGCCACACCTCGACAAATTCTTTCAAAAAGTAAACCGCAAGAAGTAAGCCTATAGCATACATAACTGCAGCTTCTGCAGAATATCTTAAAAACCCCAGAAAATAAACCAATCCTAATATAGGCAGTATATAATACCACCCTTCTTTAAGAGTATTTATAGTTTTAGGCAATGCTTCTACAGGGACACCTTTTATTTTCAGCCGCCTTGATTCACAATCCACCATTATTAAAACTGCTGCAAAATAGAACAATGCAGGAATAACAGCACATACCGCCAAATACCAATATGATATACCAAGCCAATCTGCCATAACAAAAGCAACAAGCCCCATTATTGGTGGCATAATCTGGCCACCATTTGAAGATACAGCCTCTACTGCACCTGCATATTCAGGAGTAAAACCTGCCTTTTTCATCATCGGAATGGTTAAAACCCCTGTTGATGCAACATTGGCTGTAGTACTGCCTGACATCATACCCATAAAAGCGCTTGCAAGAACAGCTATTTTGGCATGCCCTCCTCTAAAGCGCCCTACAAGGCATGTTGCAAGTTTTATAAAAAAATCTCCACCACCCATTATAAAAAGCAGTGAACTAAAAATTACAAACATTACTATAATAGTAGCTGCTGTTTCCATTGCTACTCCCAAAATACCAACATTATGATATATAAGATTCCCAACAGCCTCATCAACGCCAATAGGGCGTATTTTAAAAGCGCCTTTTAAATGTGTTCCCCAAAACATCAAAGCAATAAATAAAAGTGAAACTAAAGGCATTGCAAAACCAAGTGCCCGCCTTGTTATTTCAAGAACACCAATAAGAGTCAATACACCCATAACAATTTCAACATCCGTAAAACTCATAAAAGTATATCTTTCTGCATTGGCATCATACGTAAAGAAAAGGTATATCAGTGATGCAGTAGATGCAAAGATAAATATTACATCATACCAAGGAAGTACTCCTTTTTTTTCTTTACTTTTTGCAGGCAATAATAAAAACCCTATGTCAAGTAAAAACGCCAGAAAAATAGCAACATGTGAAATAAATGGTATAAAATATCCAACATTATCAAAAATACGCAAACTAAAACACAGGCAATAAGTTGACATAGCTATACATATCATTGTTACTATCTTGCCTTTTATCCCATCAAAAACTCTTTGACTGTCAGCAGGGTCGACCTCTGCTTCATTTTTGTTCATTGAATTTGAAACATTACCATCTCCAATAAGCAAAGCAGGTTCTTTTTCGTCTATTTTATCGACTTTGTAATTCTTGGTCATATATGCCTCCATTCTCAAATATTTATACAAAATATAGAGCTATTTTTTCACCATCTTAAAAAAGAAGGAATAACATAGAATAATTATCTAATTCTGTTATTCCTCCTTTTACAATTATTTAAAATGTAATCTATCAAAATACTATTGTTATTTTTTCTTATATGGTCCTAATTGCGACAACCTTTTGAGGTTCTCTTCTTGTCTTTTTTCATGCTCGGCAGTCCAAAAACCTTTTTCTTTATAATATTTTATAGCACCAGGATGTACCACGTATGACAATCTTGATGGTTCTATAGACTCAGGCAGTTTATGAGCTTTAATAGAGTCATGATAAGAGGACCATTCTCCAAAATTATTATAAAGTGTTGAAGTAATATCATATACTACATCGTCCGGTAAAAAGGCTGCTACATCTAAGCTAAAGTAAGACCCATAATTAACTATTTCTGCTTTTTGATTGCGATATGTACCAGCAGGAATTGTAAGTCTATTGTAGTGAGTGAATTTTTTAAGTATGTTGTCAAGAACTACTGGATCGTGTTCCACAAAAACACCATCACCCATGCTTATCAATTCTTCTACCCATGCTGCACTTGTGCCGAAAAACGGATAGTTTATGGCATCTACACGTTTTTCTTTTAAAGCTGTTGTCATTTCCGCAACATTTGTATATTCCATAAGTTGAAAATTACTGCTATTTAGACCATAACCATATTCCATAGCTGCCCAAACATCTTTTGACAAAACAGAGCCTCTAATAAGCCCCATCACTTTTTTCCCTTTAAGATCATGCATTGTCTTAATACCAGATTCAGGTCTTGCAATAACAACACTAAACTGCCCTTTGTTACCTGTAGAAATCAACCTATTATCTGCAGCTCCACGACCTTCCCATGCCCCTGTCCCAAAACAGCTTTGAGCACCTGTATTTAAAACATTTATACTAAGTTGAATAGTTTTATCGGCAAATTTATCAGGGTAAACAACATCACTTGGGAATGTTACAACAAAGCCGTGCAAATGTTTAGTTTTTTCATTTAACATTTTGGCAACGGATGCCGCAACAGTATAAGTTGCCGACGGAGAAGGTTTAGCGGCAACATTCAAATTGTATTCCTTTTTCGTTTCACTCTTACCAGTAGAAGCTGTTTGATTGCCCCCGCCGCAACCGATAAGTAACATAACAAAACATAACAACAAAAATAAACTAATAGTAGATTTTTTCAACATAACATCCTCCTTAATTTCTTGCCTGCTTATAGTTTTAAAGCAAACAAAAATATAACGCCTCTTTATACAAGACCTCTTTGTGCAAACCATTTGGGAAGGAGTTCTTTTTCCACCTCCTCTTCAATTTTTGGTGCTATTTTCCTAATTTCTTCAGCAAGGCTATCGCTGACATTGATACCCCCTCGTGCTCCGTCAAAAACCAGTATTTTCTCGCTACCAGTTATTCGTTTTGCAAAATTTACTGCTTTTTTCAAATCATCAACTTGCAATGCGCTATCCATAAAAGTAGCGTTTTGTGGGCAATTACGTAACAAATCAGCCTGTGCTCCAACCACAAAAGTAGGCAATTGTTCGGCGAAAAAAGTCCCTGGATAACCTCTAAGGCAATAATTGACAATAAGACTTTTGATAGCGGGATTTGGCGCAGGAACTAATGATTTATCAAACATTATATAATCGCCATCATACAACTGATCCATATAACGAGAAAACGGAGTAAAATCAACATCCAAATCAAACTCATCAACATTTGCATTCAAAAAATTGCAAAATAAAATTCCTCCAGCAGTTGTATAAGGGATAGAGTTAGGATAATCTATTATCACATTTATATCCTTCAAACTACTTATTAAAGTTGCCATTTTACCAAACCATTTCATACTTATCTTTGTCAATTCTCTATCTTGTGCCCAAAGATCATTATTAGCATCCACCCCTGTTATACCAGTTGGTGCTACTTGTAAAATAACTGAACAAACAAATTTTTTTTGAACAAAAGGCGACTGATAAATCATCCTTTGCACCAAGTTTGCTGCTCTAGGACCCATACTTTGATGAAAAGTAGAACGCGTTTCCACCGTTGCATAACTCATAGCAAAAGGTTTTAACAACCTGCCTAAATAACGATGATAATGAAGTTCTCTAAGATCACTGTTATGAGCGTGGATTATCCAACAAGCATCATATGCGCTTTTGACACCATAAAAAGTCCCTATTTCTGTTTCTATGGGTACTCCTTCATCAAGTGGCGCCATTCCCGTAGCCTTATTTTTAAAATGCTTATCAAGATTATATTTTTTTATAAGAACCTCTGCTTCACGTGCACGCAAGCCCGATCCTAGTCGCAAAAATATAGCATTTGTCCCACATCTTCTTTCAACTTCATCATGTATAGTTTTTATCATTTCAGAATACGGTTCACCTCCGTATATCATAAAACCATGATGTGATGCCAAAATATTAACAGAATCGCCAGGCTTTATCATATCCAAATTAACAGACTCCAAAGCCTTTAGTGTATCTTTGCGGATTTGTGCGTGTATTATTTCAGGCGATTCAAGAGAAATAACATCCGGAGTATCCGAAAAAAGTTCTTTTACCGTTATACCAGTCATATCTGGCAAATCTGCCGCTCTTTTTAACAACTGATCAGGTCTTATTGCATAAGGTGAATTTGTTGGAGCAGTTGGATTTAAAGTAGATTTTATCTGCATATAATCCCCTCCCTCTTTTATTAAAAATTTCTCTTACAAATTTTTAAAACATAGCTATATTTTCAATTCCAAGCATCTCTCTCGCCTCTTTAGGAGTAGCCACCTCTAATTGCAAACTTTTTATCATCTCAACAGCACGTTTAACAAACTGCACATTTTTAGTAGCTAAAACACCTTTTGACAGATACAAATTATCCTCCATGCCTACGCGCATATGCCCACCCATCAAGCACCCCATCGTAGTCATTGGAATTTGGCTAGGACCTATGCCGGTTACAGTTATTACTGCATTTGGAATATCTTTTATATATTGATACATAGATATGAGGTTATCTACAGTACCAGGTAATGTACCCATATTTGAACTACCCATAACTATATTGAACCAATAAGGAGGTTTTACCAAACCTTTTTTTATAAGATGCTTAGCTTCTTCGACCATATATTGACTAAAAACTTCCATCTCTGGTTTAACACCTTTTTCCATCATCACTACAGCCATTTCTTCCAGCTGTGCTTGAGTATTTAAAAACAATGACCCAGGCATGAATTTTGTTCTTACCATAGTACCTACATTAAACGATGCCGCATCAGGCAATGCATCCAAAACACCTATACGCTCTTGAAAAGAGTGTCCAGGTCCGACACCGGTAGAATTGTTAATTATAACGTCACCACAACGTTCACGAACTAGTTTATTTATATGTTTATGTATTTTAGGATCAGCCGTAACATTACCCTCTTTGTCTCTGGCATGAATATGTATTACCGATGCACCTTCCAAATAACATTCATATGCAGACTGTGCAATATCCTCAGGTTGTTCTGGCAAATAAGGAGCTACATCTTTACTTTGAAGACCTCCACTCACAGCTACAGTAATTATTACTTTTCTCATCAACACACCTCTTTGTTTATTTTTTGGGAAACAACTTGTCCATTTTGTCTCTATCGCTAAAAAGACGATATTCTTTATCATATTTTTCCATAACCGAATCAGGTATTTTCCAGATAGTTGGCACGCAACCATACCACTGATAACCTGGTGCTTTATCAAGCTTTATACCAGCTGCCTCAAACTGACGCATAGTACTATTAGCACAAAGCACTCCACAACCTGTACGTGCACCTGTAAGTAGCGCCACCTCTTCTGGTGTCTTGGCACCAGATAAAATTGCTGCGGCAACCTCAGATGCTTTTACCCTATAGCAATAGCAAATAACTTGATCTGGTAACATGTGTGCTTTATGACAAAGTGCCTTTATATCATCAACTAAAGTGTCTGGTATCTTCATATCTGTAATTTTGGGTTTATCAAGATCCACCATAACAATCGCCTGATCAGGACAACGCTGCTCACACATAGCGCATCCTGTGCAGCGATCTTCATCAATACAAGCAATTTTTCTCAAACCTGGTTTCTTTGCTTTTGCAGATAAAACAGGACAAACATTCTCACAAGTATTACAGACAAGATCACAGTGCAAGCAACGCTTTGCTTCAGCTAAAGCCATATCAATACTATAGCCTAAATTTATTTCACAAAAATCATCTATATGCTTTAACATTCTTTCTTGCTCTCTATGTCCATTTTGTTCATTTGAAGCAAAAGAATCCCTAATACATATCTGAGCTTTTTCCAGCTCTGCTAATTCACCATTTGCGCCAAACATTTTATCTATAATAACTGCCGCTCTTTTACCTTCAGCTATAGCTTCAACAACCGTAGTTGCACCACTAACACAATCGCCACCGGAAAAAACCTTCTCAATACTTGTTGCCATTGTAGTAATGTTTACTGCAACGCTGCCCCATTTAGTAGTATTTAGCCGCTCATCTATCTGTGAAGCATCTGGATGATAGCCAATAGCCGAAATGACAATATCTGCATCAACTTTGTAGTTAGACCCCTCAATCTCAATAGGTGAATAACGACCACTAGAATCAAGCTTCCCTGCTTTCATCTTTATCAGTTCAATCCCGATAACTTTGTCGTTTTTATTTATTACCTTTACAGGCGCCACCATTGTATGTATATTTATCCCCTCATGCTCCATCTGTGCAAGCTCTTCATCTGTAACTGGCATATCTTTTTTTGAACGCCTATAGTAAACGTCTATTTTATCAGCACCAAAACGCAAGGCACTTCTTGAAGCATCTGCCGCCACATTTCCCGCACCTATGATCGCAACTTTTTTGCCCTTAAAATCATATTTTATACCACTATTTACATTTTTAAGAAAGTCCACACCAACAAAAACATCAGACAATTCTTCGCCAGCTATATTCATTTTATTACCGACACTTGCTCCAACAGCCAAAAATATTGCCTCAAAGCCATCTTCAAATATTTTTTGTATAGTTATATCTTTTCCTACCCTTACACCATTTTTTATATTTACACCACAATCTTTTATTACATTTACTTCTTCACATAAAACATCTTTCGGCAACCGATAATCAGGAATTCCATACATCATCATACCGCCAGGTTTTGGCATAGACTCAAAAACCGTTACAGCATAACCTTTTTGCGCCAAATAAAACGCAGCTGACAAACCAGCCGGACCACTTCCTACCACAGCTACTTTATTAGCATTAAGCGTTTTTTTAGGTGATTTAGGCAACCCTCCATTTAAAAACAAATAATCTCCAGGTACTCTTTTCAAAGCTCTTATCGCTAACGCCTCATCACGTCCTACTCGCCTACAAGCACTTTCACAGGGATGATTACATACACGAGCGCAAACCGATGGAAATGGTATCTCTGTACGAATAGCTTTATATGCCTGTAAAAAATCTTTTTCACCAATAAGACCTATATAAACAGGAATATTTACTCCTGCCGGGCAACTTACTTGACAAGGTGCTTTTTTGCATTTATCTTCTTGTATAGAAGCAATCCTAATAACCTTTCTCATTAGATATGCCCCTCCCCGTGCTACCTAAATTTTTCAAAATACGCCTCAATTAAATTTCTATAAAATGTTATTTTAAAATTCGTCCATTATGAATACTTTCGCTACGCAAACGCCTTGCCAGAATTTTTTCAAGCATTAGACCTGTCTTTAATAGGCGATCCACATCAAGTCCAGTATCTATACCCATTTCATCCATCATTACCACTACATCTTCTGTACTAACAAGACCTGTAATGTTTGCATCTTTATAATAGTACGCACCCGTACCTGCAACAGGACAATCATCCATAAAGTTTGATGGCTGACCACCAATTCCGCCCAAAGCACTTTCATATCTAATTATTCCTGCCTGAAGTGCCGCTAATACATTGGCAGTTCCCCAGCCTCTTGTAACATGAAAATGTGCTATATGCAAATCTGGATTTGGAATAGCATCAAGTATTGACGAAAAATACTCATACACTTTGTTAGGAGGTGCAGAACCGTCGTGATCCGCATGTTCAATGTCATCTGCCCCTATCTGCAAATATCTTTTTGTAAACTCAACTGCTTTGCTAAGCTCTGTAGGTCCTTCTATAGGACAGCCCCAAATTGTGCTTATTGTACCATTAACTTTCAATCCCGCATCATGAGCATCTTGTATACATTTTTCAGTCATGTTCCAGTATCCATTGTGATCTAATCCTGAATTTTTGAACATATGAGAAGGAGAAGTAGATACCATTTGCAATATTCTAGTCGGTCCGTATCCTTCTTTTTTCAAAGCAATAGCACGTTCAACAGCTTTTTCCCTAATAGTTACTGCTGTAAGTTCTACATCTGGCAAAAGATGCGCTATACGCTTACTTTTATAAAGCAATTTAAAAAGCTCTTCTGAATCCGCAAACTGAGGCATTCCAACAGGATTACCTAAATTTGTTACTTCAACGTGTCGCACTCCTGAAAGTATTAACTCTTCCAAACACCATAACTTTGCTTTTGTAGAAACAAACTTTTCTTCATGCTGAAAGCCATCTCTAACAGTAATATCACCTATAACAATCTTACTAGGTAACTTCATTTCCACCCACTCCTTTTAAATTTTTTAGCCAAACATTTTAAAAACAATAATGCCGTAAAATAAAAACATATATATTAATTTTTATAATATTCTTATAATTGAATTATAATTGATAACTTTGCAAATTAGAAATGCAATATTCCTATCATAGTTATTCATTATTTTCATAATGAACATTTTTGCGTTATTTAAAATTTGATTCTGCTTATAATAATAAAAAAACTCATAATGTGTTAAAATAAAAACATATATACTAATTTTTATAATATTCTTGAATTTAATTATAGCTGACAATTTTGCAAACAAAAACGTACGGTATAATTATTCATTATTTCCATCATACACATTTTCGCACTAGAATAATTGTAATATTTAACAGATGAATGTGAGGTATTTTAAATGCATATTAGCCAATTAGAACAATTTTGCGTATTAGCAGAAAAACTTAATTACTCTACTGCCGCCAAAATTTTATTTGTATCCCAACCAACATTAAGCCGTACAATAATGGCACTAGAAACTGAATTAGGAGCGCCCTTGTTTGAGCGCAACAAACAAAATGTTCGACTGTCCAATGCCGGAAAAAACTTTTTCCCTTTTGCCCAAAAAATAATAGCCGAATATAACGAGTCAATATCCTACATAAGAGCTAGCATAGATGGTACAGTTGGGCAACTGAAAATTGGCTTTAACAGTTGGGCTTTTCGTAGCTTTTTGCCACTTTTGATACCAAAATTTCAAAAAGCTTATCCAAAAATTGATATAGATGCTTCACAAGGATATGTAAGCAAACTTATCGAACTTCTTGATAAAAGAGAAATTGATATTGCTTTTACAAGAGATTATGCCCTTGAAGGTTACTCTTATTTCGATAAAATCCCTATGTGGACAATTCCTATGTGTGCAGTAGTTTCAGCTAACCACAAATTGGCAAATCACAGTGCAATACACATAAGAGACCTAGTTGATGAAAGATTTTACATTGTAGACTCAGCAGTTAGATATTACCCACCAATCAAACCTATAATGGAAGTTAAAAAAAACAACCAAGTATTTTATAAAGCCATCAACATAAAAGAAGCAGGTAATATTGCAGCTATGCTTGATCTTGTCGCTTCTGGTCTAGGTGTTTGTCTTGCACATAAACACATTAGCAAATACACACAAACAAACGTAAAATTTCTTGATTTGCTCGATTACCAAGAGTATGACAAAACAATTACATCAAACTATAGCTATAATGCAATAACACTGTGGCGAAAAGATACATACAATCCCTGTACAGAACTTTTTATACAAACACTTAAAGACTTTTTGCCAAAATACATTATTGATAATAATATATAAATCATAATGCTCTAAACTAGCAATCATTATGATAATAAAATAAAACAAATAAAAAACCGTACTCTTGAAAAAGTACGGTTTTACTATATTTTCATGGCAAATATGATGAATTTTAACCTACGCTACCTTTCGGTATGCTTGATTTCGATATAAGCATTTTAAAAACTTTTAGCAAAATCCAATACATTGCTTAAATTCTCTTTAAATGTATATTTTTACTTATTTTATTGTTCATAGCTGTTAAATAAAAATGTCTTTTTCAACAAACCTATTCCCAAAGTTAATTTTAACAAACTAAAGGATGAGGCTACAAAAAATCAATGTTACTGAAAATTAGTCAAGTATTTAATAATTATTATTAGTAATTTTAGACTGCACTAATTACCGCTTCCAGAGACAAGTTTTATGCGGATAAAAATTTTTCAATTCACTCAATTATTTATACATACCATATTATAAAATTAAAATTGCACTTTCGCTATTGCCTAGGATTATTGTGTTTTTTCCCAAACTGTGCATTATATCTGGAAAACAAATTACGCTAATGCACAACTCTCACCTTCTACCGTAACTTGCAACAACTATATGTAAACGAATATCAAACGCTATAGGTAAAATACAGCTTGAAAAGATTAACAAACTCATATGTATATCACTATTTGAAGAAATGCGGCATCTAAAATCACAGCACGGCAAGCCCTTATCATCCGTAACAATCAAAAAACACTATGCCCTATTAAAAGAACTATTAAGCTTTGCCGAAAAATGGGATTTGTTGCCGGATAATCCATTGCGAAAAATGAATCCACCAAAAGAATACCGCAAAAAGAAGATCTAGCTAAACTTGTATCACATATTTTAGATAGCTATAGTATCAAACACCAGCTTTGGCTAATGTTAGCATTGACTATGGGCTTAAGGCGTGAAGAAATATTTGGACTACAGACAAAAAATGTCGACCTAAAAAATAAAACCATCTATATAAACCGTGCCGCAGTATACATAGCTGGCGAGGGTGTAAAAGAAGTGCCTACAAAAACCAAAACCAGCACAAGAAAATTAACAATGCCGGATGTTGTTTATGATTTAATAAAAGAATATCTAAAAGAACAAAAATCAAAAACAACTGTTTCTATCGAACAATGGTTATTTTATAGCCAAAACAAAATTACACAACCTGACGCCTTTAACAATATGCTTAAAAGAGCTTGTACAAAATTAAAAATAAAAAGAATAACACCACACACATTAAGACACATGTATGGCAGTAATCTAATCAATCAAGGCATAGACATAGCCGTAACCTCTCAACAACTAGGACACACAAAAAAATCCTTTACAGTAGATACATACATCCACGCTATAGACAAAGACGACCACAAAGCCGCCACAGCCTCACAAGAGGCATTTAAATCATTATTAAAAAATAAGACACAGAATAAGACACAAAAGTAAAAATAAGCAAAATAAAAAGCAGGTTTGAGTATTCTCAAACCTGCTTTAATACTATACAAATAAACTGGTGGGGTTAGGCGGACTCGAACCGCAGACCTCTTCGATGTCAATAGGATTTTTCATTTTAACGTTGATATGTGCTTACTAAAAAAAGATGATAAACACAAGCTTTTTTAGTCTACTAATTTGTTAACATTTATTTACAAAAACAATCTTTAAAAATTAATTGTCCCCAAAACTGTCCCCAAGAATACTTTATCAAACTAAAATGTTATTGATAAACACATTTGCTCTTTTTACTTGTATTTGATATATACTTTTATGTTCAAAAAAATCTTTTTAAAATATTAAATTTAACTGTACCAACGGTTTTGGAGAATCATTTTGCACATTCAGCTAAACTTCAATAAGCTAAAATACCTAGTAAAAATCAATGTTTTAAAAGTATTTATATTTTATTAATATAAGGGAAAATCAACTACTTTTATAAAAAACTGCCCCCCTAACTGCCCCCCTAAAAAAGTTCTTGTTTTAGGCTACTTTAAGTAGTTTTATTGTAAATATATTTCTTTTTTCTTTAATAATCTTTCATCGTTTATTTTAGATTACTTCCTTTGTTATAATATTTCTACAATCGCTGTTGTTTTGAGTACCATCTAAAATTACATTACTCTCAAACACAAACTTTTCCGCAATTCAAAGACAAGTTGTTTGAATACCATCTAAAATTACATTACTCTCAAACAACCTTTCTAGCTCTTTCGGTGTCATTGTTGTTTGAATACCATCTAAAATTACATTACTCTCAAACTGTTCCACCGTTGCACCCTCAATTTTTCGAGTTTGAATACCATCTAAAATTACATTACTCTCAAACACGTGTTTTCTTTTGGCGTGCTATAGTTTGGTTTGAATACCATCTAAAATTACATTACTCTCAAACAGCCGTGTTATGACGTTCTTTAGGCTCTGCGTTTGAATACCATCTAAAATTACATTACTCTCAAACAATTTGATTTTCATATACACTAACTTCTTCGTTTGAATACCATCTAAAATTACATTACTCTCAAACTTGGCGTGCTGTAACAGATTGCTGTATACAGTTTGAATACCATCTAAAATTACATTACTCTCAAACTAGTTGTAGCAATTCGCTTGTTGTCATTAGTTTGAATACCATCTAAAATTACATTACTCTCAAACTCAATTAGTTCTTTTACTCGTTTTTGCATTGTTTGAATACCATCTAAAATTACATTACTCTCAAACGAGATTTTGACCGCTCAAAAGCAAAGTATTGTTTGAATACCATCTAAAATTACATTACTCTCAAACGTTGTTCTAAATTGTTCATTTGACTAACATGTTTGAATACCATCTAAAATTACATTACTCTCAAACATAACTGTGCTTGTTCTGTCATATTTCCTGTTTGAATACCATCTAAAATTACATTACTCTCAAACCGTTGTCTTTAATAGGATGACGGAGTATTTGTTTGAATACCATCTAAAATTACATTACTCTCAAACAGGATATACTAAGAAAATTGAAGGAGTTAAGTTTGAATACCATCTAAAATTACATTACTCTCAAACGCAACCTTAAACTCATTCCGTTAAATTGTTGTTTGAATACCATCTAAAATTACATTACTCTCAAACCTATTGAACTCGGGTTGCATAGCGGGAAGAGTTTGAATACCATCTAAAATTACATTACTCTCAAACCTGTTGACTATTGCATACTACTACAAAATAGTTTGAATACCATCTAAAATTACATTACTCTCAAACTTGTGAATATGCTAGTAAATTTAAATTTAAGTTTGAATACCATCTAAAATTACATTACTCTCAAACTATATATCTCTTTTATTTCTTTTCCTTTAGTTTGAATACCATCTAAAATTACATTACTCTCAAACCAGAACTGGCGTTGAATATTTTAACGTTGGTTTGAATACCATCTAAAATTACATTACTCTCAAACGTAGATACAAACCTTCAATAACAAAACAAAGTTTGAATACCATCTAAAATTACATTACTCTCAAACGCCTCCTTACATTTTGTCTAATGGATTATAGTTTGAATACCATCTAAAATTACATTACTCTCAAACACCTGCTAAATAATACTCTTTGTATGTTAGTTTGAATACCATCTAAAATTACATTACTCTCAAACCATAGCTGGAGCTTACACGGTTTAGGTTGGGTTTGAATACCATCTAAAATTACATTACTCTCAAACTGACAAAATATATAATTTAATAAAAGAAAGGTTTGAATACCATCTAAAATTACATTACTCTCAAACGGGCTGGTGATATTAGACAAGGTGCAGGCGGTTTGAATACCATCTAAAATTACATTACTCTCAAACAATATGACTGATTATGAATTTAAAGCTATTGTTTGAATACCATCTAAAATTACATTACTCTCAAACTTTATATAATCTTTGTATATACCTTTTACAGTTTGAATACCATCTAAAATTACATTACTCTCAAACGCTTTTGGTGGCGTAAAACCTAACGCTAAAGTTTGAATACCATCTAAAATTACATTACTCTCAAACAGAGCTATAACATGAAACTATTAATTATCTGTTTGAATACCATCTAAAATTACATTACTCTCAAACGCTTCAAGTTCAGTCATTCTTTGATTATATGTTTGAATACCATCTAAAATTACATTACTCTCAAACCTGTTGCCGATGGTGTGCCAACGCCTGAAAGTTTGAATACCATCTAAAATTACATTACTCTCAAACAAAAAAGTGTTGACAACCGTTGTACAACGTGTTTGAATACCATCTAAAATTACATTACTCTCAAACACCGTTTACAAGTATTTCTAACATATTACAGTTTGAATACCATCTAAAATTACATTACTCTCAAACCGAAAATTGTTCAAATATTGTACTCCCACTGTTTGAATACCATCTAAAATTACATTACTCTCAAACTCCATGCCCAACTAAAAACGCTGATGTGTTGTTTGAATACCATCTAAAATTACATTACTCTCAAACCGAAAATTGTTCAAATATT
>CAZKFG010000025.1:0-12717 GCA_964551985.1 uncultured Acidaminococcales bacterium | reverse complement strand
CTAAAAACGCTGATGTGTTGTTTGAATACCATCTAAAATTACATTACTCTCAAACAAGAAAACAAAGGATATAGCCAGCAGTTTAGTTTGAATACCATCTAAAATTACATTACTCTCAAACAGAAGTAATACCTAAGTTGTTAGAAGCAGCGTTTGAATACCATCTAAAATTACATTACTCTCAAACGGCGGTACTGGTTATCTGTTAATTGCCTTTGTTTGAATACCATCTAAAATTACATTACTCTCAAACGATAACAAGTGCAGTGTCGGTCTTGTCAAAGTTTGAATACCATCTAAAATTACATTACTCTCAAACATCATTGCTCTTCTTACTACACTATCTGCTGTTTGAATACCATCTAAAATTACATTACTCTCAAACTTTTGAATGTCACTGTTATTCTCATAATAAGTTTGAATACCATCTAAAATTACATTACTCTCAAACGCATCAGCAAAAACTATACAACCATCATTCGTTTGAATACCATCTAAAATTACATTACTCTCAAACCTTTAGTAATGTTGTTTTAGTTATCTTTACGTTTGAATACCATCTAAAATTACATTACTCTCAAACCTCAAATTTTGAGAGTTTAGTCTATGCCATTACAAAACATAGTGTTTTCAAGATGGTTTTCTAATTTTATTATATTTTTTTTTATGTTGTTTGTCAAAAGATTATTTCGCATAAGTCTTTGTCTACAAGCAGTGTTTTTTCTTGTTGGTCTTTTGCTTGTTGTTGGCTGTCTATCAGTAGTATACAGGCTTTTTTGAGGCTTGTTTCTCTAAATAGTATTTGTCTTTGTTCTTGTGTAATGTAGGTTTTTAGTCCTAAGAAGATAAATAGTTTTATGTGTAAAAATTCTTGACTGGCTGTTATTAGATCTAGTATTTGTTCGCATAGATCAAGGCTATTTTCAAATCGGACATCTGCACATTTTAAAAGAACATTAATATCTAGTTGTTCAATAGTTGTAAGCGGATAGTTTACTGTTGCAAGTAGAGTGTTTATGTATTGTAAGATGTTTGTTTGTATTTGTTGTAGAGCATCATATTGTTCGTTGGCGTTTTTGTTTAGTTGATTGTATGCTCCTGTGAGTAGTTTTTTTTGGTTTAGGTCTATGTCAAATAGGTCTTTTATAAATAGTATGTCTTTTGTGTAGGATAGTTCTTTGTTGTTTTGGCTTATGACAAAATAGCCGTATTCTCCTTGGGTTTGTTGTGTTAGCTCTTGCACTAGTTGTGTTAGTAAGGCTGGACTTTCTATGACCAAACTACCTATTTGTGTCTCTTCCCATTTTAAAATATTATTTAATTTGGGGTGAGTTAATATCATAGTATCACCAGCCTTTTGTCGTCATTTAGAATGTCTGTTGTGCTTTCTCCTATTATGTATTCTATGCGTGAGAATTGTTTTTCTGTTACCATAAGTAGTTGCACTAGGCCTTCTTCTGGTTTGCATTTACGCACACTGTCTATTATGCTGTTTGCCATTGTTTGGTTGAGGGCAATTTTGCAATAGATGGATTGTTGCATCATTAAAAAGCCACTTTTGATTAGAAAGCGTCGAAAGTGTGTGTAGGAACGTACTTGCTTTTGTGTTGTTGTTGGCAAATCAAACATTACTAGTATTCTCATAAATCTATAGCTCATCTTGATAAAATTGCAATAAAGCTATTTCTTTGTCGTTCAAGGCATCAAATACGCTTTTTGTGTATATTTGTATAGCTTTATGCACCTTTTGTATTTTGCCTGCAATTGTAACTTGGTTGTTGAGTATGTCAACTATTTGCATTTTTTCTTTGCTGGTAAATTCTGTTGGTTGCATTTTTATTGTTTGTCCGTCTACAAGTGTTCTAAATGGCTCCATTAAATCACTCGCTAGGTTAAATGGGTTAAAGCGGTTATCGTGAAATAAACCTAATTGGGTCAAATATCCGTTAGCGTTAATTTCTTTGTTAAAGCTAGATAGCAGTATGCTGTAGCCGTAATTTAAGGCAGCATTTATTGGGCAATCTTGGCTACGGGAAAATTCCACGCCAAACAGGGCATTAAAATATACTTTAGCGGCGTGTCCTTCTCGATTTGTTTTGTCTCCTAAGGTTATTGTTTGTAGATAGCCTGTCAGTAGCTCGGCTTGTTCTTTGTAGCCACATTGTAGTAGTATTTTGCGTTGATTGTTTATTTTTTCTGTTACTATTTGTGTCCATACAAGTTCTTTTTCTTGTTCTCGCCAGTTTATTTGGGTTTTTATTTTCAGACTTGTGTCGTGGCTTGGGTAATATGGCATTAGTTCTGCTTGGGGATTGCTTTTTTCATCACAAAAGATGATTTTGATTTTGTTCTCTAGCAGTTGATTTATTAGTGCGACTGTTAGCGATACTGCTGTTGATGCTATTATTAGTGTATGTATCTCGCCTAGGTGTATTCTGGTGGTGGCTTCTTTTCTCACCACCAGAAAGTTTAGTTTTAAATCTAGCTTGGCAATACCTGTTATAACTACAACCCGCCAGCTCATATTGACCACAAATCAATTTCTTTTTTGTATAAACCTGTTGTTGATGTGTGGTATAGTATGTATGTTTTATTTTCATTTAAATTGCGAGGCATTATAATTTTACCAACTGTTTTCCCTGCATCAATGCTGCTTAAATCTGCTTGACCATTATCTTTAAATAGTTTTAATATTTGCTCTAAAGCTGTGCATTGTTTGTAAAGTGGTAATTGGGCAAATTTTTCTTTGCAAGCTTCCAATGTTTTTGTTTGGCTAGATGGTCTGTTTTTATAGATTTTGGCGTTTGCTTTATCTATAAACATTTGGTATAAGCTGTTGGCACCATCTGTATTTATGCCATAATATTTTTTGGCATAATCGCAGCTTACTTCTGGCAGTTCTTTTTTAGCTTTTTTTGCAATAGCCACACATCCAGCTAGTTTTACCGCTGCCTTTAGCAGTTTTTCTTGTTCAGGGCTTATAACTAAATCTAAAGCAAATTTAGCAAGAAAGCTAGGTCCTGATACGCCTGTTATATATACTGGCAAACCGTCAAATTTAAGCAGGCTATTAATTTTTATTTTGTCTATTAGTATGCGTGGATTTTTAAGCTTTAGTTCTTGTTGGCAATAGTTTAAAAGTTCGTTATTGTTTTTGTCCACTTTATCTTTCCAAAGCAAAGATAAAAACTCTATCGAACGAACTTTTTTGCCATTTTTCTCATGCTCTACTAAAAAAGCATATGTTCTTGTATCACCATTGTATCCGCCATATTGTTTTGTGTTTAAAAGTCTGATGTCTTTGGTTTTTAGTGGTATAAGGTTTTCTTTTTTACTTACAGGGTTTTGGTTGTGTAGTCCGCCGTTTTGTCCGCTTGTTCGAACTAATACATGTTGACTAACAAGCTGATTATTTTTGCTAACTGTCTGCTTCACTTTGTTTATTGTACCATTTTCGCCCTCCAACCAAGCTGTTTTACCATTACGCACGATGGAATATTTGTAGATTGTTTCTGGTTTTAAAGAGTATCTTACTTTATGCTTTTTGTATTCGTCTTTGATAAAAAACAGTGGATTGCTAGTGAATTTTGTGTCAAAAACGTTGCCGACAACAATGTTTAGATAGGCATCTTTAGCGTGGTGTAGGTTGTTTAAATCTCGCAATTTAACTATCTCAAAATTTTGTCTAAAGTCAGCTACATTACCTGCTTTTACAAAGACTATCTTGCTGTCTGGTAGTTGTTGACTAAGGATTTGCGTGAGTTCTTTTGTGCTTTGACGTACTTCTACTATTTGACGGTTGATAAAACCTGCTAGTTCGTCATCAGTAAACTCTGTCGTTCTGATTAAGCGTTCGTATTTTTTCTTGCTGATTAGCTCACTATTTAGTAATGATTCCCAAAAGCGCTTTAATTTTCTTTCATCTACTATTCCTGGCATTTCACTTAATTTTATTGGATACTTATTGCCTTTTTTATTATTAGCCTCTTTGCACACCAATACACGATTATCTAAGCTATCGTCTTTTATTTTGCTGCGTGGAAAAATGTGATCTATATCGTAGAGTGTTCTGTTATTTATTTCTTCAAGTTCTATTTTTTTGCCTGTATACATACAAACTCCACGCTGAGTGTAATACAAATACAAAGCATCTTTTCGATAGTCGTCTGTTTCTTTACGACCTAACTCTCCTATCCAAGCATCTTGGCTTTTATCACCAGCAAAAACTTGCCAAAAACCGTCATCTCTTTTTATATTTTTATATAGTTCTATAAGCTTATCTTTTCTTGATTTGGTGCGTTTGGGGTCTTTTTCTTTTTGGCGTGCCATCTCGATAAAGATTTTCTCTGGTGCTTTGCCAATTGTTTGGATTATTTCTTTTACAACTAATATAGACTGCCAGATTTGACGCTTTATAACTGGTGATAAATTAAGTTCTTCTACTACATTTTGATAGTTAAATTCTGTTGTTTTGGCAATAGTCTGACAATAGTTTTCTACTTTTTTATTGAAGTTGTATTTGTGCAAAAGTTGAGTTAGATTGCTGTTTGTCTGCCAAAGTGCTTCAATAATGCTTATATTTTTTCCTTCAACATCAGCTTTTATATCTTGCAAAAATTCTTTAGACAGTCTTCCCCAACCGCTAATTTGCATATTAGCTATGTCGTTTTTTTGCTTATCTGTAGCCTTTGGCAAAAGTTGATCTAGTCGTTTTTTTAACATTTGTTTATCTTGCCTTAAACATAAAACCGCTTTTATTACACTTTCTAAAGTTTGTTGTACAGGTATTTCGCCATTAAATATTTTGTTGAATTGAATGTGGCTGTTTAAAGATACCGCAAAATCGTTATCTATGCCTGATATAGAGTTTTGTTCGCCGTCTTTTACTTTTCCTTGCTGTTTTAGATAGTTAAACAGCTTTTTGCCTGTTATTGTTTTGTCTTTTTCAAATAAGTCTTTATAAATGGCTTGTTTTAATTCTACGGATATTTTCTCGCCATAAATTGCTACATTATTTAAAGAATTTAGCACCATATATTTGCTGTAGAGCAAACTATCTTTAGGTAGTACGTCTTTGTCTTGTAGATATGTGCAGGTATTTGTCATTCGTTCAATAAAGTTTTGGGCACTTTGTTCTTTGTTTATAACTTCATCAAAATTCCATGGCAAAACTCTCTCGTCGCTGTTTTTCACCGCCCAGTAATATTTGCTATCATAATGATTATACAAAGGTCCTACATAGTATGGTATGCGAAATGTAAGTAAAGTTTTAATTTTGTCGATTACACTAAGACCTTTGTCGTCTGTTTGATTTAAAAACGAAAAATATTTTTGGGCATTTTGCAAAATAAGGTTAAGCTCATTTAAATGCAGCTGGTTTGGTACAACGGAATTGTCTTTAGTAACTTGCAAAGGCAAAAAGGTGCCTTGTTCTATCTCTTGCAAAATTGTCTGTACTCTTTCATCTTCTTTTTTAGTTTCTAACGCTTTTTTTATTTTTTTGAAAAAATTTTCTATTGCTATTGCTCTAGTTGGTCTTTTTTCTTCTTTATCATTTTGGTTATCTTGCTTATCTTGTTCTTGTGCAACGTTGCCGATATAGGCATTATAGCTATCTTTTTTAAAACTGGAAAATATCTCTTTATATTCTTTTATGTTTTCAGGTGTTTTTAATATAGCCTTAATCAACGCAAGATCCGCTTTGTGTTTATTGTAACTTTTAACTTGAGCTTGAGAATAATAATCACAATCTTGCATTATATTTGCCAATATTCCCCATTTGTATAGTGCTTGCAATTTTTCTACAACGCTAATTTTTTCACCAAGTAAATTCTTTAAAACAGCCACTTTGTCTTCATCTTCAAATGATGTATCTGAAAAACAAATTTTTGCTTTTTTTATTTCCTCTTCATCCTCTTCATTTACCAAATCAAACAAATCTTTAGCATTAATCAATCCACCTGCTAAAAGTTGGCAAATCTTTTTGTTGTTATTATTTGCTTTTTTTTCGTCTATATCTTCACTAGATGATACTGTAATTGTTGCTTGCAAAGCCTTTGCCTTATCAGTTTTACTGTCTTTACTTTTTAGTACTTCTTGCAACTTTTCTACATCATCACAAGTTAAATCCATACATAAATTTTCTATTAAAACTTTTTTTACACCATCTAAAATACTTCGAAAATCAGGAAATTTGTTAAAACTTTGTCCTTCATACAAAAAGTGTCCACGATGTTTTAAAATATGCCTAATAGCCAAATAAACAAGTCGTATATCTTTTTTTCTATTCGCATCTTTAATCAAAGCTTCTCTAAGATGATAAATTGTCGGATAGCCTTTGTGATAATCTTTGTCATTAAAATCGATATCATTAAAAAGTGTGTTTTTACTTTGCACTTTTTTCTCTTCAGATAAAAACATGCTCTCGTCCATTCTAAGATAAAAGTCTTTATCAATTTTTGTAATCTCATCTTTAAATAGCTCTCGTAAAAGTTTTAGTCGCAATACATGCCTACCACGTCTTCGCCTAGATGAGCGAAATCCTCGCCTTTTTTCACCAGTTGTAGCTTCTTCAAACAATCTTACTCCCCACAATGATTGACCTTTAGCTTTAAGCAAATTATATTCTTCATCACTAACTGCCCATCCAATAGAATTAGTTCCACAGTCCAGTCCTAAATAATAATTTTTCTGCTCCAGCATATTGACACCCCTTTGCTAAAATGTTAGTATTTAAATAATCTTAAGAATACCATCTAAGATTACATTACAAAGTTCAAATCAAATTTTTTCAAACCAAACTTGCATTGTGCGAGAACTAGAAGTTACAATAGTAGCTTCTTTTTTTATTATATTCGCTATAAATTAATAAATTCCTATTATTTTACTGAAATTAAAAACATATTTTTAGAAATAATAGCATTATATAATTTTTCTTTAGCCAAGTGTCTAACACTAATATTTTATCTAATATATATTTTTACTATTTGTAATTTTTTATTTTTACTACAATACTTATTTTTCAAACTTTTGATCTATATATTTTTAAATCTATTTTATTTATTTTATATAAAAAGGGAGACATATTTTCACACATCTACTTTTATTTTACTAGTTTAACTTATATTTTCCTCCAAAAAACAAACTATAAACTTAATTTACACTTGACTATTTACACATATTGTATTATAATATAAACATAGATAAATTAAATTTGCACATTCGTAATTAGCTAGGCTGGTTGCGGTTTTTTTTGCAAGCGTTTTGTGCATTATGTATAAAAATATTGGTTTTGGAAATTTTTTCGCCTTGTAGTTATTCGTTCCGTCTCAAGAGAGTGTGTAATTGATTGGAGTGGTTTGTTTTGAGAGTTTTTAAGTAAATATCAAGGGTTAGCAAATTGAAGTTAAAAATATTATAATTAAGGAGTGTTTTGAAAGTGTCAAATACTGTAAGGAAACTAAGTAAAAACGAGATTTTAAAGGCTATGGATTGTTATGACAGGTATCCATACATGCCCTTTTGGTGGATTGTTAAGGAGATTAGTGAAAATGGCTATGGAATTGACAGGTTGAATTATGAGTTTAAATACGGCTATGATAATCCAGAAAAAGGACATTTTCATCAAAGTTATTCACCTTCAAAAGAACAGAAGGATATTTATAGGTATATGGAGAATTATATTGTTAATAGGCGTTGTAATACTCCTCATAATACTAGCCTTTGTATGCAGGATTATTTTAATGCTTGTTGTAGTTATGGTGAGAATTCATTTTTGAATTTTGCTAGTTATGTTAATCGTGGTAATTTTGAGCAAGCTTTGAAAGAGCGTGAGTATTGGCGAGGTGCAAGAGGGTTTATTGATAAGTATATTCCAAAAGAAGTTGAAAATGGTACTTGGCAGGATAGCAATATTAATTATGCTAGACGGTTTGGTAGAAAAGCCTATAAGTACGTAGGTGACATAATTGCTAGAAATGGTATGTCTAGTAGTGATCCTAGAGCAATAGCAATGCACGGCACGATTGGCGGAATGATAGCCAAAATGTGTGGCAAAAATTACATTCAAGGCGAAGTGCTAGGCGAGATAAACAAAGAAATAGTAGCCCAAATCTACAAGAATAAAAAAACCATCGGCTTTACCGATAGAGACGTCATAAACTTTTCAAGACAACTGGGTGAACATCTAGGCACATCTTTAGGACTAGGCTCTAATCTCGGTGGTGAAATTGCTGAAATGGCGACTAGGTGGAACACATTAGGTAATCATACAGATTTAAGTTTTAATGTTGACTTGTTTCAACGTCTGCGTAACAATGGTGTGAAAAGATTTATTGTTGCTAACTATGGTATATCTGCAGACCGCCCTGGTGGGCATACTGCCATAATTGTTGTTTTAGATGATGGCATGGATACCATGCTTGAAATCGGCTCTGGACCAGAGTATAGTTCTGGTAAAACTGATATTGCGTTAAGCAATGCTAAGAGAGAGTTTTACATAAAAAAAATAAATTTAAAAGATCTTGAAGATAGAAAAGAATCTTTGTCATTGCATACTTTTGATGATTTTAATGGAGAACACAAAAATCGGTTTGTAAATAGTGTCCAAAGTGTGCTTGATGGTAAAACCGTTTTTGGAGAATTAGAGAAAAAAGAATATGTAGATGCGCAAAGATATGTAAGTAAAGGGGCTTTTTATCGTCCTGCTGATAGAAATTGTGTCAATAGTACAGTGGATATGTTAAAAGAAACTACGGGTGAAGACTACTCGGAGCCTGGCTTTAATGAACCATATTTTGTAGGGAAAAAACTTGTGAATAAAAGAGGTTGGAGTTCAAGGTACATAAATATGGCACCATATTTCTCCGATAACAAAAATGGTATAGGACAACAGCTTGATAAAGCACTTGAAGATAATGCTAACAGTGGTATAGTGGAAAGTTAAAAATTTTTAAGAGGTGTTAATCTATGGACACAAAGTCATTAATAGTATTTATGTATTTATTTTGGTATGTTTTTTTACCGCTTTTTACGTCTATTATATTGGCTTTTCGATATAGTTATCCACCTCAAGAACGCCAAAACATAAAAAAAACAACATATTTTAAAGTAAGTGTTGGCTGGTTTTTCGGCTTGATTATAGCTCTTTTCCCACTAGTTAAAGTGTTTGTTTTTGCGCAAGAGATGTTTAAGGTTTTAAGTAATATCGCTTATGGATATATTATGACTCCATTTAGCATTTATAGTATAAGTACTTTAACTATCTTTGTTCCACTTTATTTTTTATGTTTTGGCAAGTCGTGTTTGGAAACAATTTTTATTAAAATAAAAAATATTAACAAAATAAAGATTTTTAAAATTGTTTTATTTGTATTTATAAGTGTTTTTATAATGGAAGTTGTTTATAGGCTAACTATTTTTACAATAATTATGCCACTGAGTTTATTTTTTATTTATAAAATCGAACTAGATAAACTAGCTAACAAAAAAAATGCTAATATTGGCAAAAGATTATTGTTGTTAAGTATATTGTTTGCTATAAGTATAATTGTAGTTAAAGTTAGTGGTCTTTATGTTTATATGCAAGAGATTTTGCCAGTAAAGCTAGGTTTTTTATATGATAGTACGTCTTTGCCCATGACTTTAGAAAATCATGAATTCTTTTTATTAGTTCTTTACATAGTCATATTTTTCTTTTTAAAGTTTTTTTTCAAAATATATAGAAAAGAATAACTGTTATTTGTTTATTTATATCATTTAAAGAATGTGAAACTTAGTAAAATCCTATAATCTGATTGCCGATTGTAGGATTTTTTGTTGTCCATTTACTGGCAATAAAACAGGTCCATGACGGTTAAAGAATTCTACCAGCCTGGTGGATTTTTATTATTACCCCCGCAAAACTACCTTTTTCAAATATATATTATCTCCATATACAAACCTTGGCTTATTAAAAGTCAGGGCTAATTTTATTTAAAGAGGTGTAATATGAAACAAGGAAAGAGTATTAGTCAGTTATACAAAGAGCTTGAACGTCAAAGATCAGTTAGAAAGGATGTAATCGCAGACACTCGCAGTTTGCGGGTGGTAACGGAGGATGGTAGGTCAAGGCTGGATATTAGCTCTGGTCGTGAGCAGGAGAGTTTTGTTTTGTCAGATGTGGCTCACAGGCAGATTGCCGATAGGTTGGGTATTCCATTTAAGTATTATGAGAAGATGCAGTCTAGCTACCCTACTCTACTCGACCAAAACGTTAATGGTTGGTTGCTTAAAAATCCAGAGCGGCGTATGCTTAGGATTTTAGATGGCAGGGTGCGGGCGTTTTTGAGCGATAGATATAGGCGTTTGGATAATTTAGAACTAGCAGATGCCATACTTCCTGTAATTGCCGAAATGCCTGGAGCGGACATTTTGTCGGCGGAAGTTACCGAGACGAGGATGTTTATCAAGGTTGTGAACAAGACTTTGAAAGCCGAGATTAGTACAGGCGATGTTGTGCAGGCAGGTTTTATGGTGTCAAACAGCGAGGTTGGTTTGGGTAGCTTGAAGGTTGAACCGCTCATTTACCGCTTGGTTTGTCGCAATGGGTTAATTGTCAAAGATTACGCCCAAAAGCGTTATCACGTAGGTAAACAGATAAACACCTTAGAAGAAGCTAGTGAACTGTTTAGCGACGACACTATGCTTGCAGATGATAAGGCGTTTTTTATGAAGGTGCAGGATGTTGTTAAAGCTGCTGTTGATGAGGCTAGGTTCAATCTTTGTATAGACAAGTTAAAATCTGCTAAAAACGTGTTTACAGATCAACCTATACAAACAGTCGAAGTACTCGGGGAAAAGTATGCTTTGCCGAAGAATGAGAGAGCCGCTATTATGCGTCATTTTTTGATGTCTGGAGATTATTCTCAGTATGGGCTGATTAATTCAGTTACAAGAGCTAGTCAGGATTTAGAAGACTATACAAGAGCGACTGAGCTTGAAAGATTAGGTGGAGAGTTATTGTCTCAAGTTGTAAGCAATGTTCCTGAAATAGCACCAGCAGAAATGATAGTTGAAGAAGAGGAAAAGCCAAATAATATTTTATATTTAAGAGCATAAGGCACAACAAAAGCTATTTTTCATAGTACATATTACTTCTATGCTTTAAATATATTTATAGCTTATTATAGGTTTTTTCTTGCGCAATATTGATTTTCTTGCGTAAGTGAAATATAATTGTGGCATAGTTATATTTGAGGAGGTAGCTCTATGGCTTTTGATGTTAACAATACTAAACCAATAAATCCTTATGTACCTGGTGCAGGTCGTATGCCTCAATATGTGGCTGGTAGAAATGATATAATAAGCGAAGCAACAGAAGGTATCAAATATGCCCATGCGGGTTATCCTGCTCGCTCTGTGGTATATTATGGTCTTAGAGGCGTGGGCAAAACTGTTTTGCTCAATACCGTTGAAAAAATAGCTATGGAAAAAGCTCTGCCTTATGAATATATAGAAGTAAGCGAAAGAGGTTCATTTAAATCTTCTATAATGCTTGCCGTAAATAAACTTATGCGAAAGCTTAGCGTAAAAGAAAAAGCTAAAGATTACATAAATAAAGCACTAAGTGTACTTAAAGCATTTCAGATAACATATACTAAAGATGGCGATGTGGATATGGGACTTGACCCAGAGTTGCTTAGTGCTGTCGGTACTGCAGATACGGGTAGCTTTCAAAATGATTTAATAGAACTTTTCCTATCTTTAGGCACACTTGCACAAAAATCTGGTACAGGCGTAGCTCTTTTTATCGATGAAATACAATTTCTTGAAGATGATGAGTTTGAAGCGTTAATTGCTGCTATGCACAGAACAAACCAACGTTCTTTGCCACTTATAATGTTTGGCGCTGGTCTACCTAAAATAGCAAAACTAGCCGGGGATATAAAGTCATATGCCGAGAGGCTGTTTCAGTTTATACAAATAGATTCACTAGATAAAGACGCTGCCAAAGAAGCATTGTCAAAGCCAGCAAAAGTTTTGGGTGTAACCTTTAGTGATGATGCTTTGGATAAAATTGTAAAAATAACCGAAGGTTATCCATATTTTCTGCAAGAGTACGGTCAACAGGTCTGGAAATATATGGAAAATAAAAAGATTAATTTAGTATCAGTAGACAAAGCACAAGCGGACTTTTTCAAAGCACTTGATGAGAGTTTTTTCAAGGTTCGCCACGATAGAGCGACAAATAAAGAGTTAGAATTTATGGTAGCGATGGTAAAATGTGATGCTTTGCCATGTTCAACTAATGAAATTGCCAAAAATATGGCCAGAAGTGCTGCTAGCATATCACCACTTAGAGCACAACTAATGCATAAAGGATTTATATATGCAACAAATCGAGGTGAAGTGGATTTTACTGTACCTCAGTTTGACAACTATTTAAAACGAAGATATAAGATATAAGAAAACCTGACTTTAGTCAGGTTTTCTTAATTTAAAGGAGGAAAAAATATATGCCCGCGACGCACTTTATCTGTCTTGATGGAAATGAAATAAAAATAAGTGAGTGTTTAAATAAATGTCAATTTGATAGGCGTTGTATGTTCCTACCCACACTCAAGGCTATTGGAGATAGTTTGAGCAGAAATTTAGATAAGCCAACTGTTACAGAGCTTTTGATAGGTACAAGAGAGAGTTTTTTGAAGGCGACTACAAGTTATGCTGTAGACCCGCAAA
>CAZKFG010000024.1:0-30904 GCA_964551985.1 uncultured Acidaminococcales bacterium | reverse complement strand
CCTCAGCTTAGTTGTGTGCTTATTGCTGGCAATGATAAAGGGTAAGAAATTAAATTTTAGGGGGTATTGATTATGGATATTAAAAATGTGGGCGTATTAGGTGCAGGTTTAATGGGTCGTGGCATTGCGCAAGTTAGCGCTATGGCAGGTTATGATGTTGTTATGTATGATCCTTTTGAAGCAGCTTTAGGCGGCGCAATGAAAGTTATTGAAAAAAATCTTGACAAATCTATAGAAAAAGGTAAATTAACTCAAGATGCCAAAGAACAAATAGTTAAACGCATTAAAACAACTACCAAACTAGAAGAAGTTGCAACAAGTCAATTAGTCATTGAAGCTGTGCCTGAAGATCTAGCAATAAAATTACCACTTTTTGAACAACTTGATAAACTTTGTCCTAAAGATACTATTTTAGCAACAAATACAACTTCTCAAAGTATTACAGAAATTTCATCTGTTACAGACCGTCCTGATAAGATAATCGGACTACATTTTTTCAACCCTGTACATCTTATGAAGCTTGTTGAAATGGTAAACGGTCTTGAAACATCACAAGAAACTTATAGTATTTGCGAAAAATTCTGTATAGCTATAGGTAAAGAAACCGTAAAAATCAAAGAAAGTCCTGGTTTTGTCACAAGTCGTATTCAAGCAGTTATTGGTAATGAAGCTTTTAATATGCTTTTAGAAGGCGTAGGTTCTGCTGACGATATTGATAAGGCCTGTAAATTAGGCTTAAACCACCCTATGGGTCCTTTTGAAATGGTAGATTTTGTCGGTCTTGATACAAGATTGAAAAGTTTAGAATATTTGCAAAAAATGATGGGCGAAAAATATCGCCCCTGCCCTCTTCATATCCAATATGTAAAAGCAGGTAGACTTGGACGCAAAGTTGGCAAAGGTGTCTATGAATACGATGAAAATGGTAAAAGAAAATAAAAAATAGCCCAAAAAATTAATTTATGTTGGAGGGTTTAATATGAATGAATCCAAATTAGATAGAAAACTTTTTATTATGATAGCCGCTTTTGCCTTAATGATTTTTGTCATGATGTTACCTACGCCAGAAGGACTATCTACCGCAGGTCACCGTATACTTGCGATACTACTTTTTGCAGTTATCATGTGGATGACTGAATCTATGCCATATTCTGAAAGTGCTGTAGCACTTATATTGTTTATGATGCTGGCACTTGGCTTTTCGCCCGCTAAAGGAACTACAGGTCCGCTACTTGGTACAGGCAAAGCAATAAGTCTTGCTATGAGTGGATTTTCCAACTCCGGCTGGGTTTTTGTTGCCGCAGGTATATTTATGGCTGCTGCAATTACCTCTACTGGTCTTGAAACACGTATTGCTTATATGATACTAAAAGCATCAGGAACTAGCATTAATTCTATTATCGGCGGTTTGATAGTTGTTGGTTTTGTGCTTACATTTATTATCCCATCTGTTATTGCCCGTGCTGCAACTATGGTACCGATAGTACTCGGACTAAATAAAGCCTTTAATCTTCCGGTCACAAGTACAATAAGCAAGGTGCTTTTGATGACAGCCGGTATACTGCCATCGCTTACAGGTGTTGGAGTATTATCAGGTTCAGCACCAAACCCTGTTGTAGCAACCTTTGCTGCTAATGCTGGCTTGCCTAAAATAATGTGGCTGGATTGGTTTGCCTATAACTTTCCTTTTTCTGTCGCAACAGGTGTTATTCTTTATTTTGTAATGACAAGAATGCACAAGTTTGAATATGACGCACTTCCAGGCGGCAAAGAATATTTAAATAAATGTATTAGCGATTTAGGTCAAATGTCCGCTTCTGAAAAACGCGTTGGTTGTATTATGATATTGACAATAATTCTTTGGGCAACAGATAAATGGCATGGAATAGATCCTACTGTTGTTTCTATAATGTCGGTTACGGCTATGGTATTTCCTTATGTCGGGGTTACAAATCTTAAAAATCTCTATGGCAGGGTTGACTGGACAGCGATTATCATGTTTGGCGCTGGTATTTCTTTAGGTGTTGTTCTAATGAGTACAGGCGGCATAGTATGGCTTGCAAAAGTATCTTTAGGCTCGACTGGTATTGCTAATTTGTCTTTAATACCAATGGCATACACTGTGTTTATCATCAGCTTTATAATAAGGCTGGCATTTACAAGCATAACTTCTTGCATTACAGCTTTAGCACCAGCACTGATTGGCTTTCTTATCGGACTTGAAAATCCGTCTGTGCCAATTATAGGTATAATAATGGGGATTTGCGTCATGGCACATGATGTTTTTCTCACTCCTGTAAATTCAGCTAATACAATGATAGCTTATGGTACAGAAGCTTTCAAACCAAAAGATATGTTCAGAATAGGTGTTCCTATTACAATAGCATTATTTATTTTAATGCTCCCTTGGATGTTGTTCTATTGGCCACTAGTCGGCTTAACGCCAAAATAACTAAAGAAAGCAGGTGTTTTTCTTGAGAAACAAAACAGATAAACAAACAAGTCTTACAGAAGCAATAAAAACTCACCTACCAAGCGGTAGTTCTGTAAGCTTTGGTGGTCTTGGTGCTCGTGATCCTTTTGCTCCTGCCTATGAAATTATAAGACAAAAAATAAGCAATCTTAACCTAATGACAGCATCTATTATGGATATAGGCAACATACTAATTGGAGCCGGTTGCATAAAAAGAGTCGAGGGAGCCTATGTTTGGATAGGTTCTGTAGGAAGCGGTCTTAATTATAGACGTGCTGTAGAAAAAGGTGTACCTGTTAAATTGGAAACAGAAGAATATTCAAATTACGCAGCGAGTCTGCGTTTTCTGGCAGCATCAATGAATGTGCCTTTTATGGCAACCAAATCAATGTTAGGAACGGATTTTCCAACGCACAATGATAAAATCAAAGTGATAAACGATCCTTATAAAAACGAACCGGTAGCTTTAGTTTCTGCCGCAAGTCCTGATGTGGTTTTTATTCATGTGCAAAAGGCAGATACTGCCGGTAATGGGCAAATATGGGGGATTTTGATGAATGACCCAACTTTAGCTAGAGCAGCTAAAAAAGTCATTTTAACTTGTGAAGAAATAGTATCAACAAAAGAACTAAGAAAACTATCTAACCTTAATACAATACCATCTTATTGTGTAGATGCGGTAATTGAAGTTCCGTTTTGCAGCCACCCTATGTGGACTGCCGGATACTACTGGTGTGATTTACCTTTTAGACGTAATTTTATGCTGTACAATCGTACTCAAGAAGATTTTGAAAAATGGCTTAAAGAATGGGTTTACGATGTACCTAATTGGGATGCATTTTTGGACAAACTAGGTAGAGACAGACTGGAAAAACTTGTACGCATGGAACAAGATAACTATACTATTCCAAAATTTGTTTGATAAGGAGGTGCAAAAATGATTGCAGAAAAATATTCTATCAAAGAACTTATGGCAACTTGTTGTTCAAGAGAAATTAAAAATGGAGAGAGAGTATTCGTTGGTATAGGACTACCAATGATGAGTGCTATAATTGCGCAAAATACTCATGCCAAAGATTCTATTTTTGTATATGAAGGTGGCGGCGTTGGCGGAAAATCACGTCGCGTTCCTTGGTCTATTGCTGATAATCCAACTGCTGAAAATGCACTTATGATCCACGAGATGTGGCGCCTATTCGGTGACCAACAGGCAGGTTTTATTGACAGAGGCATAATAGGCGGCGCCCAAGTAGATAAATATGGCAACCTTAATACAACAGTTATTTTCGGAAAAAACGGCACCTATCAAGACCCTAAAATCCGTCTCCCAGGTAGCGGTGGAGCCAATGACATTGGTTCTTCCGCTGGCGAGACTACAATAATAATGCAACTAGAAAAAGGCAAATTTGTTGAAAAAGTTGATTACATAACAACACCTGGACATCTTACAGGCTCAGGTGCTAGAAAAAAAGCAGGGCTTTTAGGTAACGGTCCAACCTCTCTTATTTGTCAAAAATGTATTTTCCGTTTTGACACTGACACAAAAGAAATGTATCTTGACACTTTGTTTCCAGGTGTTACAATTGAAGATGTAGTAGCTCTTGTCGATTGGGATTTAAAAATAGCCAAAGAAGTAAAACAAGTCCAGCCACCTGAGCAAATACACATAGACTTGATTAAAAAATATGACCCTAAGGGCATTATGCTTGGTGCAAAATCAGAAAAAGAAGAGGATTTTGACGAATTTTTCGAGCTGATGAAACAAGCCTATGAATCAGTTACATTAGAACTTTAACAAAATGAGGTGTTGTATATGTATGAGACGATTATAGTAGAGAAAAAAGCTCCTATTGCCACATTAACGCTCAATAGACCTAATGCATTAAATGCTGTTGATATGGTAATGAGAGAAGAACTTCGTCTTGCTTTAATTGACATTGAACGTGATAATAGTATCCATGTTGTTATAATAACAGGCGCAGGACGGGCATTTTGTGCCGGTGGTGACTTATCAACAATGGGTACGTGGACACCACTATCCGCTCGGCGAAGAATGCAAAATGTTCACCCAGTATATAAATCCATATTAAAAAGCGAAAAAATATATATTGCCGCAGTCAATGGTCATGCTACCGGAAGCGGAATATCACTCGCCTGTTGCTGTGATTTTCGTATAGCTTTAAATACAGCTAAATTTGGAACACCTTTTATTAACGTTGGACTTGTAGCAGATTGTGGTGCACTCTACACTCTACCTAGAATAATAGGACTACCAAAGGCTAAAGAGATGATAATGCGCGGACAAACAATTACTGCTGATAAAGCTATGGAAATTGGTCTTTTGACAGAACTTGCCCAAACAACAGAAGAACTTTGGGAGAAAGTTAATTCATTAGCTCAAGAATTAGCATCACGTTCTTTGATAGCATTGTCGTTTGATAAAAACATTATCAACCGTACATTCGAACTTGGACTTGACGATCTGCTTGATTATGAAGCTTATGCTCAAGATGTGTGCTTTGCTTCGGATGAGCATAAAAACGCTATTGCTGCAATTATGAGCAAGAAAAAATCCTGATATATAAAAAAGCCTTTTGGCAATTACGCCAAAAGGCTTTTTTATTTTTCAAACTACTTTAGTAATTCAAAATAATTTTTATTATATTTGATCAAACCTTCTTTTTTCATTCTGGACAACTGAGCTGACAATGCACTTCTATCTATACATAAATAGCTAGCAAGTTCTTCACGATTAAAAGCAATTATAAATTCCTTTTTATTATTACGACTATAATCAAAAAAACAAAATATTTTTTCTCTTATTGAACGCTTTGATAAGATATCAACTTTTTGATTTAAAAATAAATTTTTATAAGCAATTATTTTCAGCATATTCTCAACTAACTTATTGTGAAAAGTGCAACTTTTCTCACAGCTAGTGACAATTTTGCGAAAATTCAAAAGCAAAAGTTCACAATCTTCTGATGCTGTTACTGTAACAGGACTTTTGCTAACACCGGCACACGCAAAAACTTCACCAAAGATTTCTGTTGGTATAATTTCTGCCAAAATATTTTGATTGCCATTTAAATCTTCTTTGGTTATCTTAACCTTACCACTTAAAACAATACCTACAAAGTCTATTTTATTACCTGTAAGCACTATAACTTCTTTTTTCTCATATTTTTTTACTGTCGCGGACAAACAACTAAACATACTGCTAAAATCAGCAAATTCAATTCCCTTAAATAAACTGTTTTCCTTTATTGTCCGAAAAACTTCTTGCATATTATCCTCTTTTCGTTGTAAAAACAACAGACTTGTTATGATTATTATACTACAATGTTACTAAACCAAACAACAGGAGAAATTAAAATGCAAAGAAAAATCATTCAAATAGACCAAGAAAAATGTATAGGCTGCGGACTTTGTACAAATGCTTGCCAACAAGGTGTTATCACAATAGTTGATGGCAAAGCAACCATTATGCACAGCAATTATTGTGATGGTATAGGCAATTGTCTGCCTGTGTGTCCTGTTGATGCAATCAGCTTTTCCAACCAAGATATTGTAACAAAACCAAAGGCTAATCAAAATCATCAGTGGCCATTACAGTTAAAACTTGTTTTGCCAGAGGCGACATTTTTTGACAATGCAGATTTGCTAATCGCTGCCGATTGCACCGCTTTTGCTTATGCTAATTTTAATGCTGATTTTATGAAAAATAAAGTTACAGTTATTGGTTGCCCAAAGTTAGATGAAATAGACTATACAAGCAAATTGACCGATATTATAAAAAACAATAATATCAAATGCTTAACCACAATAAGAATGCAAGTTCCGTGTTGCTTTGGTATTGAAAATGCTGCACAAAAAGCGCTTTTGGCTAGTGGTAAAGATATTGCCCATAAAGTAATTATAATAAGTACAGACGGGCAAATTGTTAAATAAAAGGAGGAATTACAATGTCAATGTTTTGTTTCCAATGTCAACAAACAGCTAAAGGAACCGGTTGCACTATCGCGGGTGTATGCGGTAAAAAAGAGGATACTGCTAATCTACAAGATAACCTCACTGCAAAGCTAATTGCTCTGGCAACAGCTGCTAAAAGCAGTCCAAACACGCAAACAGATAAACTAATTATTGACGGTTTATTTACGACAATTACTAATGTAAACTTTGATAACAATAGTATAAATAATTTATGTTGCAAAGTAGACCTTGAACTTATAAATTATCCTAAACAAGAACAAATAGACATGAACAGTTTATGGTCTTATAATGAGGATATTCGTTCACTAAAATCTTTAATTTTATTTGGTCTTCGCGGCATGGCAGCGTACGCTCATCACGCTTTTATTCTTGGTAAAGTAGACAGAGAGGTAAATGACTTTTTCTATACAGGGTTATCTGCTATTGGCGAAAATTTATCTATAGACCAACTTTTGCCTCTTGTTTTGCAGACAGGTAGTGTAAACTTAAAATGCATGGAGCTTCTAGATGCTGCAAATACAGGAGCTTATGGCGATCCTGTTCCAACAAAAGTCAGCTGTAATATTGAGCAAGGACCTTTTATAGTCGTATCAGGTCACGATTTACATGATTTAAAACTACTGCTTGAACAGACAAAAGACAAAAATATTAACATCTATACCCATAGTGAAATGCTACCTGCTCATGCCTACCCAGAACTTAAAAAATATCCTCATCTAAAAGGTAATTTTGGCACAGCTTGGCAAACACAACAAAAAGAATTTGATAATATTCCTGCGCCAATTTTATTTACAACAAACTGCATCATGCCTGTTCAACCCAGTTATTCTGACAGGGTATTTACAACTTCAGTTGTAGCCTATCCTAATATGGTGCATATAGATGATAGTAAAGATTTTACTCCTGTTATCAATAAAGCTTTGCAGCTTGGCGGCTACAAAAAAATGCATCAAATGAGCGGAATAAATGGCGGTAGCGAACTGACAACAGGCTTTGCTCACAACGCCGTATTATCTGTATCAGACAAAATAATTGATGCAGTAAAGCAAGGTGCTATTAAACACTTTTTCTTAGTTGGCGGCTGTGACGGCGCTCAATCAGGTAGAAACTATTATACTGAATTTGTCAAACAAACACCAAAAGATACTATCGTTTTGACACTTGCCTGTGGTAAATATCGCTTTAACGACCTTGATATAGGCGAAATTGGCGGCTTTAATCGCATAATGGATATGGGACAATGCAATGATGCCTACAGCGCTATAAAAGTAGCTGTTGCCTTATCTGAAGCGTTCAATTGTTCTGTAAATGAGTTGCCTCTTACACTTGTGCTATCTTGGTATGAACAAAAGGCCGTATGCATATTACTCACACTCTTGTCATTAGGTATAAAAAACATCTATCTCGGACCTACCTTACCTGCTTTCGTATCGCCAACAGTATTAAAAGTCTTAGTAGAAAAATTCAATATAACACCAATATCAACACCTAAAGCAGATCTTAAAAAGATTTTAGGTTAAAATAAAAGCAGGTTTCAATAATATTGAAACCTGCTTTTATCATAAAGCGAACTTATCGTCGTCTTTATCTTCATTCCATTGATACTCTAGGCGTTTAGCAATATCTGTTGTCGCCTGCCTGCCATGCAAATCGCTTATAAAGCCAAGCATCATGTCCATACCGGCAGTTATTCCAGACGATGTATAAATATTGCCATCTACTGTCCATCTAGCTTTTTCTTGCCACAATACTTTTGTACTTATACCAACAACCCAGTAAAATGCTCTTTTGTTACTTGTAGCAAGTTTTTTATCTAACAATCCTGTTCTTGCCAAAAGTGCCGAACCTGTGCAAACGGTCAATATATATTTGGAAGTTTTTGCTGCTTTTTTCAGTGCATCTATAAATTTTACATCTTCCACAAGTTCTCGTGTTCCTATTCCACCTGGTACAAGTAAAATACCACCTGTTGGAATATTTTCCATTGAAATCGTTTGCTGCTTACTATTTTGCGAACTTGTTATTATCTCACCTTGTAGTGAATAGTACTGTATTTTATATTGTTCTGGTAGTTTGCTAATTATATCTATAGGTCCAAAAACATCCAGTGTTTCAAAATTATCAAATAATATTACACTTATATCAGTCATTTTTATTTCCTCACATTCACATACAGAAATTTTTCACACTTCAATTACATCACCGTTTGATTTTAACATAAACTTTTTTGGTACTTGTGGTAGAGAAGTTTGTACTGGTGATAATACCGCAGCATAACTCCCTGCGTTTGTTATAACCAAAATATCACCAATTTTTAAAACCGGCAAAATTATATCATCGGCAATAATCTCATCAGCTGTGCAACGATTCCCTACAAGTGTGACTTTTTCTTTTTCTTTGCTGTCATTTAATGCTATAAAATCAAAAAAGTTATACAAAGAATAAAGAGTTTCTTCTGCAAGTATTTTTTCATCTATATGGCGTTTCATGAAAAAAGTGAAACTCGGTCGTGAAAATCCGTTTAAAGTATTCGCTAGAATTATAAAAGTCTTACCAAAAGACACTTTTTTGTCAACAACCTTTGTAACATAAACACCAGCTTGATTTACCATATAGCCCCCAGCTTCAATCAAGATAAGTGCTTTAGGCATTTTTTGTTTAAAATGTTCAATAAACTGTTTGGTAAGTTCATATAAAGTAGATTTATATAAAGATTTATTTTTATCAGAATATAAAATACTCAATCCAGAACCTAAATTGACAAATTCAAATTTTCTTTCATAAAGCAGCTGTATTTTACTTACTAAAAGAAAAATTTTTTCATAATAATCATTTAAAACTTTATATTGTAATTTTGGACAATGAAAGTGAATATACAAACCGACGATTTTAACATTTTCAAGATTGTTTAACTTAAATGTAGAAACAAAAAAAAGTGTCTCATCAATACCAAATTTTGAAGATATGCCTACATTGCCTTCAAAAGTAAAATTAGGATTAATGTGAACACCAATTTTAGCAACAATATTTTTTTTTCTAGCTATAGCATCTATTCTAAAAATTTCTCTTAAACTATCTGCAATAATGGTGCATTTTCCAAGTGAATTTTCTATATCATGTTCCGTTTTGCCTGGTGCAGAAAAATAAATTTCATTAGATTTTAAGCCGTATTTTCGACTAATTAAAACATCTTCTAGGTTTGTAGCATCAGAGCCAAAGCCTTGTTCAATAAAAGTTTTTACTATTTCTTTGCATGGATTTGCCCTAATTGAATACAAAAATTTTACTTGTGAGAAATCTTTCAATAATTGCTTTGATTCGGAAAAAATCCGTTCTTGTTCATATAAATAAAAACTGTCGTGTTCTTTAGCTTGGTGCAAAATAGTACCCTTATTAAACATAAAATCACCCCTCTGCAAAAGCAGATTTGTTATGTATATAATTATCCAATGTTACAATCATTATGTCAATAAAAACTACAAGTTATTTTTGTTTGCATTTGATATATCCTCATTAAAACAGCTTTTATTTTCAGCAAGTATACTGTATGCATTACACATAGATGTAAATTGCAGTCTATAACAAATACAAAAACCTTCTCTATCTATGCAATTTAAAGTAAAATAACACACATCACTATTACCGATTATCGGTGTTTTTGTGTGTATAACATTAAGTTGAAACTGCTTGAAAATAATCACAACTCTATTTGATTATCATCTATTTCAAATAATTTTAAATGTTTGTTTAACTTATATACACTTTTGAAAAAAGAGTCTCTATATAATTTCTTGTCTCTACATAAAAGCACATGACCGACCCTATATGAATCTTCAAAAACAGGAAATCTCTCTACATCTGCACTAAAATTTATATTACCCAAATATTTTCCAAAAAGACCTACATGAATAATTATCCTTCCCATTGCAAATACCAAAATAACAGAAGAGCCTTCTAATTGTTCAATTAACAACTCCACAACTCCATGATCACCCTTATCTTTTTCTTCAATATTATGAAAATTATCATAGTATCGTAAGTCAAATTGTTTTTCTTTGAAGTTTTCACAAAATATCACTTCACGTAATGTTTTACAATCAGCATGTTTTATAAATGTTTTTTGTTTATAGGTTCAAACACATCTATACATTCTTTGCTCCATTTAATACTTACTGGATGACCTTTCATATCAGCCTTTATACTTATTCTAGGTATTGAACCAGATTGACCCCGACATTCGTTATGAATCTGTTTTAATTTCATAATAAGTTCATTACTAAGAGGACCTTCTATTTTAGAACTAAGCATAGAATTTATCGCACGATCAATTTTAATGGAAAATTCATTTGCTCCCCCAAGAGCAAGTGGAACAATATGTTGTAAGCTAGTAATTTTTTCGTCAATTTCTTTATCTAAATAAATACAATACATGGTTTTCATTCCTTGTAAAAAATAATTTTTCTTGCTTAATTATACCATGTTTCTACCCATTTCCCCAAAAAACCACAAAAAATACTCGTAAGACTTACCATGAAAGGTTAAGTAATCTTGCGAGTATTTTAATTTTGTTTAATATTTTCAAAGCTTTAAAAGCCTATTATTACTGGTGCGGGAGAAGGGACTTGAACCCCCACGCCTCGCGGCGCCAGATCCTAAGTCTGGTGCGTCTGCCATTCCGCCACTCCCGCGTAAAATTGGTGATCCACCCGCGACTCGAACGCGGGACACCCTGATTAAAAGTCAGGTGCTCTACCGACTGAGCTAGTGGATCAACTTGGCTGGGGCGGCTGGACTCGAACCAACGCATGCGGGAGTCAAAGTCCCGTGCCTTACCGACTTGGCTACGCCCCAATACTAGCTTTTGGGGTGACTGGAGGGGATCGAACCCTCGAGTAACGGAACCACAATCCGCCGTGTTAACCACTTCACCACAATCACCATTTGTCTTTGACAACGAAAATATTTTAACATAGTTTTTTGCTTTATGTCAATAGTAGTTTTTAGTTTTTTATGTTTTTTTCAAAAAAGCTTTATTATATTCATTCCTAGATAGGTAGCCAAAAATCCTAATACGATATTTGACATAACATTTGCTAAGGCAATAAATAGTTGTCCATTTTGTAGTAGTATCAATGTATCTATACTAAAAGTCGAAAAGGTTGTAAGACTTCCTAGAAAGCCTACTACTACAAAAAGTCTTGTGTGTTCGGTAATTAACATTAGGCTGAAAAATACTCCTATTACAAAGCAACCTATAACATTTACTGTTAACGTAGCATAGGGAAATATGCTTGGATATTTATTGATAAATAAAATTGTTACAAGATACCTTGCAATAGCTCCAATCATTCCACCTAATGCAACAAATAATATTTTTTGCATGATTTTTACCTTTTTTAAAGCTACCGACTAGCGGTAGCTTTAGTCTTTTATATTTTAAATATTGCTAGTACATCTTTCATATCTTTTGCCATTTTTGCTAAATTTCTACTGGAAGCAGCAATTTCTTCCATTGTCGCTGATTGTTCTTCACTAGCTGCTGCTACTATTTGAGTCTCTCTTGTTATAGTTTGACTGGAAGACTTTATTTGACTTATGGACTTTACTATATGTTCTGTCTGTACTTGAAGAGTTTTCATTTCTTTTGCCATCTCTTGCATTTGTTTGGCACTCTCTAAAGAAGATTCTGATAGTGTCCTAAATGCTTGACCGCCTTGTCCAACTACTTCTGAGCCGCTTTTTACTTCGTGTGCGCCTGTGTTCATTGCAGATATTGCAAGTTTTGTTTCTTTTTGAATATTTGTTATAAGAATTGTTATTTTCTCTGCTGCTACTTGTGATTGCTCTGCTAATTTTCTTACTTCTTCTGATACAACTGCAAATCCTCGACCGTGTTCTCCTGCTCTTGCCGCTTCTATCGCGGCATTAAGTGCCAAGAGATTTGTTTGTGCCGCTATTTCTGAGATTGTCTCTACTATTTGTCCTATTTCCTGGGAACGCGCTCCAAGGCTTGAAATTGCTTTTACTGTATCGCTTACGCTTGTTTCAATAATTGCCATTTGTTTTACTGCTTGCTCTACCACTATTGTGCCTTCCTCAGCTTGTTTTACTGACGTTTCGGCTGTTCGCGAGACAATATCTGCAGTAGCTGTCGCTTGACTTATTTGCATTGTCATTTTGTCAACTGTACTATGTGATTCTTCCACTGTAATTGTCTGTAAGTCTGCCGCTGCTGATACTTGTGATATGTTTTGGGCTATTGTTTGTGTAACATCCGCTGTTTGTTCAGCATTTTTAGTAAAATCTGCTGAAGCAGTTGTTAGTTGTTCTGACATAGATTGAATTCTTCTAATAACTTCTTTGATATTAGCTATTGTTTTATTATAGTCTGAGGCAAGTTCGCCAAGTTCATCATTAGAATAAATATTTGCTACAACATTTAGCTCTCCTGCACCAAGCGCACTAGATACTCTTGTTAAATCTTTTATTGAACGCTTGAAGCTTTTTACCATTGTATAACTTATCCACGTTGCTAGTATAACAATTATAGCAATGGCTATTGAAACAATATTTTTCGTATCAATAAATTCGTTGTATGAATTTTTGAATTCTTCTTGGACGTTTTTTTCATTTAGTTCGCCAAGCTTTGTTATTTTAGAGGATAAATCAAGAAATGTAACTCTTGCTTCTTTGTCATTTAATTCGAGTGCCTTTTTACTTATTTCAACTTTTTCGTCTCTTATGGCATTAGTACTATATTCCATAAGTTTATTGGAGTAAGGCAAAAATGCTTGCCAATCCTTATAAGCATCATCAATTAATTTTAAATTCGCCTGTTTTTCTGCCTCTGTTTTATAAGTTATTTTCTCTGCAATAGTTCGATATGTCTTAAAGCAACTTTCTATTTTGACATACATATCTTGTATTTGCTTACCAAATTCTGCTTTTTTAGCTGGTATAGGGTTTAACATGTGTGAAAATAATCTTCTTCTTAGAGAATTTAATTCGCCTTCCAAATTACCAATAGCAATTATACTAGCTGTCCAGCCATTAGCAATTTGTTCGGTATGTTTATTCATACTATTCATAGTAAATAAACTATAACTACCAAAAGACAACATAAGAAAAATAAGAATAGTAAAACTACCAATAAGTTTTTTGACGACAGATAAATTGCTCATAAAAAGCTACACTCCTTTATAATAAAATTATTTAAAAACGTTTTTAACATACAATATGTTTTTGTTTTTTGTTTTGTTTTATTATAGTATAGTATACATTTTTTATTATATTTTTTCAAACAAAATTTTTAAAATATGCAATTATCTGCTCAAAATCAAAACTGCCGCTTGCGCGGCAGCTTTGTCTATTCAAATTTTGAATATGGACAACACTTCTTTCATATCTTTCGCCATAGTTGCTAGACTTCTACTTGATGCAGCTATCTCTTCCATTGTTGCTGATTGTTCTTCTGTAGCTGCTGCTACAGATTGAGATTCTTGTGTTATTGTTGTACTTGATGTTTCTATGCTACCTATTGCTTTTACTATATTTTCAGTATTAGCTTGCAATGCTTTCATTTCTTTTGCTATCTCTTGCATTTGCTTTGCACTGTCTAAAGAACAGTCACACAGTTGCTTGAAGACTTGTCCTCCGTGTCCTACTACTTCTGAGCCGCTTTTTACTTCTTTCGCCCCTGCGTGCATTGTCGTTATTGCCATTTGTGTTTCTTTTTGAATGTTGGTAATTAAGGTAGTTATTTTTTCTGCTGATTCTTGGGATTGTTCCGCTAATTTTCTTACTTCTTCGGATACTACAGCAAATCCTCTTCCGTGTTCACCCGCTCTTGCTGCTTCTATTGCTGCATTTAGTGCTAATAGGTTTGTTTGTGACGCTATATCTGAAATTGTCTCTACTATTTGTCCTATCTCTTGCGAGCGGTCTCCTAAACTTGAAATTACTTTTACCGTATCATTAACACTTGTTTCTATTACTGTCATTTGTTTTGCTGCTTGTTCTACTATTGTCGCTCCTTCTTCTGCCTGTTTTACCGATGTCTTTGCTGCGTCTGCTGATAATTCTGCTGTTTTTGTTGTTGTAACTATTTGTTGTATCATGTTATCTACAACAGTGTTTGCATTTTCTACTGTACTCATTTGAATATCGGCAGCTGACGACACATGTGATACGTTTTGCGCTATTGTTTGCGTTACCTCAGCGGACTGGTCAGCGCTTTCAGTAAATTCTGCTGACGCTGTTTTTAGTTGGTCTGCCATTGTTTGAATTTTTTCAATTACCCTTTTTATGTTTTCTATTGTTTTGTTATATCCTACTGCTAGTGCTCCAAACTCATCTTTGGAATACACATTTGCAGTTACATTTAATTGCCCTGTTCCCACTGCGTCTGATACTCTGAGTAGATCGTTGATAGATCTTTTCATACTGCTCAATAAAACATACGCTACAAGTCCTGATAATAATACAATTAAACTCATCATTCCTATTACAACATTTCTCGTAAAAATATACTCGTTTTCATTTAATAATGCTGATCTTTCTGCATTTTCTCTGTTGAAAACTTGCATCTCTTGAGCTTTTAGATATAAAGGATCAAACACCTTTATCATCTCTTCACTATTAAAGTTAATAGCTTTTTGACTTATAGGCGTTTTTTCATCTCGCATGGAATTTGTACTAAAAGCTAAAAATTTATTATTTGATACAACAAAAGCTTTCCACATTTTATAGGCTTCATCAAGATTTTTTAAATCCTTTTGCTTATCTGCCTCACTAGCATAAGCTGTCGCAGCAAATAAGTTTCTGTATTCTTCAAACTCACCTTCTACACGTTTGGTAGACTCTGCAATTTCTTGGTCATATTTTTTCATTGATTCTGCATCTGGTGCTAAAACATGAGCATAGCCTCTTCTACGTATAGCATTCAAATCATTTTGCATTTTTGTCAAAGCCATGTAACTACTCATCCAACCTTTGACAATATCATCTGTACGATCATTCATTTTACTCATAGAAACCAAGCTGTAGCCACCAAAAGCCATCATAAGTGTGAGTAAAACAACAAAACTACCTATAAGTTTTTTGGAAATGGATAAATTACCCATTCTTTGCAACTCCCTTCATCTTTAAAAATTTTTCCTTTTTTAAGATAAAATTGTGAGTAGCATCGTTAAATAGTATATGTAAATTTTGTAAATTATTATAATTATTACAAATTTTATCTTTCACTTCTACTCATCATACATGTTTTTGTTTGATTTTTCAACCTATATTTTAACAAAATATAGTATGTATCAAAGACTTATTAGTGTGTTTTGTAAACACATCTTATTTTCATATCCAATAATACTTGGTATTTGCACATCCATTTTTCTATTGCTAAACTGTTGGCTATAATAATAATTTTTTGATGGTTTATCATTTTACTATTGGTTAATGCTTAGGTTTTAATTTAACCAATTGATTTTTTGTTTCAGTCTATGTTTGAAACTCGCTACAGCATAATAAAAAACTGCCGCATATGCGGCAGTTTTAATTTATTTAATTTTTGAACATAGATAGTACTGTTTTCATCTCTTTCGCCATTTTTGCAAGTCCTCTGCTTGAGGCAGCGATTTCTTCCATCGTTGCTGATTGTTCTTCTGTTGCTGCTGCAACCGATTGAGATTCTTGTGTTATCGTTGTACTCGATGCTTCTATTTCGCCTATTGCTTTTACTATATTTTCGGTATTGGCTTGTAATTCTTTCATTTCTGCTGCCATCTCTTGCATTTGTTTAGCGCTCTCTAAAGAGGATTCAGATAGTTTTTTGAAGGCTTGACCTCCTCTTCCTACCACTTCTGAGCCATTCTTTACTTCTTGCGCACCAGTGTGCATTGCATTGATTGCAAGTTGCGTTTCTTTTTGTATGTTTGTTATTAGTGTTGTTATTCTCTCTGCCGATTCTTGCGATTGTTCTGCTAGCTTTCTCACTTCTTCTGATACTACCGCAAATCCTCTGCCGTGTTCGCCTGCTCTTGCTGCTTCTATCGCGGCATTTAATGCCAAGAGGTTTGTTTGAGATGCTATGTCTGAGATTGTTTCTACTATTTGTCCTATTTCTTGGGAACGCTCTCCTAAGTTAGAGATTACTTTCACTGTGTCGCCGACGCTTGTTTCAATTATTGTCATTTGTTTTACTGCTTGGTCTATTACGGCGGTTCCTTCTTCAGCTTGTTTTACTGATGCTTTCGCAGTATCTGCCGCTGTATTAGCTGTGGTTGCTGCTTTGCCAATTTGTTTTGTCATGCCTTCTACAACTAAGTTAGAATTTTCTACAGTTGACATTTGCACATCCGCTGCTGACGATACATGCGATACATTTTGAGCTATTGTTTGTGTCACTTCCGCTGATTGCTCTGCGCTTTCAGTAAATTCTGCCGAAGCTGTTGACAATTCTTCTGCCATTGTTTGAATTTTTTGGATTACTATCTTGATATTTTCTATAGTTTTATTGTAGTTCGATGCCAATGCTCCAAGTTCATCATTAGAGTAAATATTTGCTACAACATTTAAATGCCCTTCGCCCAAAGATTCTGATACGCGCATTAAATCGTTAATGGAGCGTTTTAAATTTTTAACAAGCATAAAACTAATAAAAGCTGCAAACAATACTACTGCAATAATTGCACCCCAAACAATAGCCCTTGTTGCATAAAACTCCTCGTGAGTAAGTTTAGCCTCTTGTATAGCCGCTTTCTCATTAAAATTTGCCATATCTTCAGCACGAGCGAATAAATTATTATAAGCTTTTACAACCTCATTTTGATTTAACAGTGCAGCTTTATGGCTAATTTCTCGTTTTTCATCTCTTAGGGAATTGTTACTATATTCTATTAGCTTTTCGCCTAATGGTTGAAACTCTTTCCAAGCTTGATAAGTAACATTAGAAAGTTTTAAGTCCATTTGTTTATCAGCATCATTAGCATAATTGGTTTTTTCAATTAACTCTTTGTAGGTTTTAAAAATATTTTCTATTTTTACCGTCATTTCTTTGGCTGATTTTTCATAGACTGCTTTTTGTGTAACATCTATTGTCAACATATGCGCATACTGATTTCTTCTCAAGGTATTAATAGAATTTTCTAAATCACTAATCATAATAATACTCTCTAGCCAAATATTAGATATTTGTTCGGTGTGATTATTCATTCTATTCATAGAAATCAAACTATAACCGCCAAAAGATATCATTAAAATAATAACAATAACAAAGCTTCCTATAAGTTTTTTGGCAACAGATAAATTACCCATAAATACAACCCCTTCATGATAAATTAATTTTCTTGACTTATTTTATTAAAAATAAAGAATTACAAACAAAAACAGCCCAAAGCTTTATGCACGCTTTTCAAAGGCATAACATACTGCAATCCATTGTTTTTAATAAACATGTATTACAAATATATAGTAACCTTTTTCGCATAAATTTTCAAGCTGTTTTTATAATTTGTAAATATTTTTTACCAATCGTGACTAACTACAAAATTTTATAATAATTTTCTCTAGATGAATTAAGCTGTTTGCGCCAATATGAATTTGTCTACTCAAATCAGACAAAGAAAGTAGCGCGTTTTCAATTTTATCTTCAGAGAGATTTTTACTTTGTTCAATAGTTTTGTCTAGTACAAACGGCATCAAAGAGGCTCTACTAGCCAACTCTGACCTTGATAAGTTCTGTTTTATTAATTTTTTTACAAGTAACCATTTTCTCAGTTGATAAGCTAAAAGTCCTACAATTTTTAAAATGTATTCTCCTTGAAGTATTTGTTCATTTAGTATGAACAAGGCTTTTTTAGCATCACCTTTAGCAAGTGAATCACTTAGCATAAAAGCTGATGTACCGCTTAAGTCGGAAAAAATGTTCTCTATATGCTCTTTAGTCCATATTTTATTTTCTCCGGCATATAAAGATATTTTTTCTACTTCACTATGTAAAAAATATAACGAAATATTATCTAACAGGTAAACATACTGCATTATCAACTCTATAGCTGCTTTATCAAAACTACAGCCATAGCTTTTAGCAAGATTTTGTAGATAACTCTGAACTTGAGAAGCTTTCAATTTATCACATTCCACAATAGTGCCGATTTTATCAAACTCTTTATACAGTCTTACCCTTTTATCTGGTTTTGGGCATATTAAAATAAGACAACTATCCTCTTGCAAGCTGGATAAAAGTTGTAAATAATCTTTTTTATCTTTTTCTGATAAGCTTTTATCTTCACCGAAAAACCTACTCTTTTTAACTATAAGCAAAGTCTTGTTGCTGAAAAAACCGCTTGTCGAAAGATAATCTTTCATTTGAGCAACTGTCGACTCTGTAGGCAGCACAACAGATTGCTGTTCAATTTCATCTTTTAAAAATATATCTGTTATCATTTTGACTATCTTGTCAACAAAAAAACTCTCTTCTCCAGATAGTAATACTACTTTGGGAATGTCCGTATTTAATTTTTGTATAAAAACTTGTGCCTGCACAGTAAAACATCCTTTTAAAAAATTTCTTTGTTTTCTTTGTAGCCATACCAATAAAGTTTATCATCTTTTATTTTTACAAGAATAGCGCCATCTTTATCAGTACGAGCAATTTTGGCACCTTGTTTTTCAAATCTTTTTATCACTTTATCATTAGGATGACCATAACTATTATTACTTGCAACCGAAATGACTGCAAGGCTTGGATTGGTTTTAGCAATAAATAATGGATTACTTGAATTTTTCGAGCCATGGTGTGCAACTTTTAAAACATCTACCTGCTCTGTCAAATCCATAGTAATATCTTCAGTTATTTTATCAGCATCACCCATAAACAAAAACTTTTTGTCAGCAAATTCCATCTTTATAATTGTAGAATTTTCCAATCGCACTTTTTGTGACAGTTCAGGCGAGTACAATACTTTTATATTAACACCGTCAATCGTTGTCTCAAAGCCGGATTTAACTATAATTGTATTACTATTTGCTGCAAAATTCAACAATCTTTTAATATCATCAGATTGCTTTTCCTCAGATAGCCATACATCTTTTATTTGAACACTCTTAGCAATACTCGCCGCACCGCCAGCGTGGTCTTTGTGTCCATGAGATAATATGAGCAAATCAAGTGTATTAACGCCGTAGTATTTTAAATAAGGCACAATAATAGATTTTCCTGTATCAAAGTTGTTGTAAATACCGCTAGGACCTGTGTCTAACAAAATAGCTTTTTTATTTGGTGTTAAAATCAAGCTTGCATCACCTTGACCTACATCGATAAAATGCACCATAAAACCTTGACTATTGTATACTTTCGTTATATATGTAAGGCTACAAAATGCAAAAATCAAGCTGCAAAGCACTATACGCGTATTTCTTTTAACATAAAAAGGTAAAAATCCAAACAAAACAAATAAAAATAAATAATAGCAAATCCACAACCAAAAAGGCATATGCATGATTGGTATGATTGCAAAAGAAAAGTTTGCCAAAAATTCAACTGTTTTTACAACTATATCTAAAGCAAAGCTCACAAAAACAAATATAATACTACCTAAAGGTTTCAAGATATAAAATAATGGCAAACCAATCAAGCTTGCTAAAAGGCATAATTCGAGCACTGGCAAAACTATTATATTAGCAATGAAAGACAATAGAGATATTTGGTTAAAATAGGTAGCTAAAAATGGTGCCAGCGCTAATTGTACTGCCAAAGTAAGTGATATGGCTGATGAAATAAAATCAGGTGAAAAGTCAATTTTACTTTTTATTGGTGGATATAGATAAATAAGACCCGCTGAAGCAACAAAAGATAGCTGAAAGCTAATATCTAAAAGCCACGTTGGTTTATAAATGAGTGCCAAAAGGCATACCATCCCTAAAAGGCTACCTGTATCAATTTTTCTATCAAGAGTTTTAGCAAATAGTATCATTATAGCCATCAAAGAAGCACGCACAACTGGAATACTTAGTGAGCTTAAAAAAGCATAAAATCCAATCAATAATCCCGCCAATAAAAAAGTTGTTTTACTGCCTAATTTAAAGCGCCTGCAAAGCCAAACAATAAAGCTTATAATTATAGCAACGTGTGTGCCAGACACAGACAAGATATGTATTAAACCTGTATCAGAAAAATCAGCAATTGTTTGTTCATCAATACCCTTATATCCGCCAAACATCATAGCAAATACTATAGCTTGCTGATTGGCAGGCATAACGTTGCCAATATTTTCTTTAAAGCTAGCTAAAAGTTCTTTTAGCACTAAATCAAAGCTTATAGAACGTTCTTTTGACACTGCTACATAAGAAAAATTAACAGATGCTTGTGCAAAAATGCCTCTGTTATTCAACTGCCAAACCCTGTCAATTCCGCCTGGATTGTAATTAGCATAGATAGGTTTTACTTGACAAAAAAAACTTATGGTGCTGTTAGCCTCAATTTTTTCGCCATCAGGAATTTTACGTACATGAATATTAACCATTCCACTGACAGGTTTATTTTCGCTATCAATAGAAAGCAATCTAGTTTGAAGTAAAAATTTTGCTCCATCTTCTTCATCTTTTTGCCAAGAGCCTGGAACTACTGTCCCAGTCAAAATACCATCTTTATAGATGAAATTAGCTATGTTGTCATCACTAATTTTATTGGCGTTTACACCAATAATAATACCCATTGCCAATAAAAAAACAACAAATCCACAATAACAAAAAAGCTTGTCTTTTTTACGCAAAAACAAGCTTAAAATAAGCATAACAGTGCCAATTGCAACACACCAGAGCCCTGTGCTCAAAAAAACATATTCTTTTAATCCTAAAAAATCTCCAACAACAAATAAAACTAGTCCCCAAAAAAATAGTACCCTGATGCTCATAATATTAAACGCTCTTTTATATTTTCAAACTTACTCTGACCAATCCCTTTTACATCAAGTAGTTGACAAATACTTTTAAAATTACCATTTTTTTGCCTATACTCTATAATATTTTTGGCAAGTACAGGACCAATACCATCTAAGCTTTCCCACTCTTGCTGACCTGCAGTATTTATATTTATTTTTGCATCATTTACCGCTTCTTGTTTAACATTTTCCTTTTTAATATTTTTTGAACTTTTTTTATGATATACCCTAAGTTGTAATCCATCAAAACATCTTCTTGCCAAGTTAAATCTATCAACATCTGCATCAGGCAAAAAGCCCCCTGCAAGCTTTAGAACATCTTGCGCCCTTGAATTTGCATTGGTTAAATAAACACCAGGATTGACAACTGCACCAGAAATATGCACTTTTATCAATTGCTTTTGCATAGCAATTTCAATAGTTTCAGGTACTTGACCAGTACTTTTGCCATAAATAGACTTATTTTGCTGCCAGCTGATACTAATACCAACAAATAGTGCCACAAAAATCATTATAGCTGCAACTTTTAGCTTCTCTTTACTAGTCATAAAAAATCTCTTTCAAGCATATTTGTCTTGTTTTCAAAATTATATGGCAAAAAAAAGCAACCGTCAACAACAAAAAATGTACTAAAATCATACTTAACACGTAATGTTAGAAACTAGCATAAAGATTTTTTTTAGAGCCAATATTTTATTGTCATTTTGTACCGTAAACTTCTTGCTCTGTATAAATACCGTTTTTGATAAGCACTCTATCTAAATTTTCTTTAACTACAAGCTGACCTGTAATAAGATTACCAGATATTGGTGTATTTGTATCATTATCAAAAGTAATATTTATATTAACTTTTTGTTTTTTAGCCATATTATAGGCCTCCTCTGCTGCTGTATATGCAAGATTTTTTAAATCCATATACATTGTACAAGATTGTTTTCCCGTAACAATCCTTTGAACAGCTGACAAATCTGCATCCATACCTGTTATAACAACAGGATGCGTAATGTTTAATTCATCAAGTACTTCTCGACAAGCACCTGCAAGTACATCGTTAGCTGCAAAAACAGCATCTATCTTGTTACCATTTTTAACAATAGCATCTCGAACCATAATTTTAGCCTTACTAGGGCTCCAATCAGGGACACTTTCATCTAGTATTATATTAATATTTTGTTTTAATGGTTCAATATACTTCATGCCTCCTTTATATATATAGGAAGACACATATTTGTCTTTTTTATCACCTGATAAAATAATATAATCTCCACGTGGAACCATTTCTGTAACATATTGACCCATCCGCTGCCCCATACGTTCAGAGTCATAGCCAACAAACAAATCGACTCTTTCTCCACCCGCTAAACTACCATAACTTATAGTCTGTACATTTTTTTGCTTAGCATATGAAGTAATTTCTTTGGACAATTCTCCATTTATTGCACGAAAAATCAAAACATCTATACCTTTGTCTATAAGGGCAAAACACTCTTCTTTAGGTGGTTTTTGGTCTTTGGACTTGATAACTTTTGTCTCAACATCCATTCCTAGCTCTTTTGCCCGCTCTTGTATAAAAGGCACTTCTTTATCCCAACGTTTCGCCGCACCTACAATGAACAATATACCAACTTTTGGTTTTTTCTCACTAGAGCAACCAACTAACAAACCAACAAGGACAATGATACTTAAGATAACTACAATTGATTTTTTCATAGATATCCCTCCCTATAGATTTTTTCAAAAGTATTTTGTTCTAAAGGTTTGGAAAAGTAATATCCTTGCGCTGTATAGCAACCAAGTGAGTGCATAAGTTCTACGTGCTCTATTGTCTCAACACCTTCTACAACAACCTTCATATTAAGTTTTTTAGCCATTTTAGCAATAGCAGAAAAAATAGTCTTTTGACGGTCATTATGTACTGTATCGCGTAAAAATCCGCCATCTATTTTCAATACATCAATCTGCATATCTTTTAACATACTAAGAGACGAGTAGCCTGCCCCAAAATCATCCATAGAAATTTGCAAGTTACGTTTGTGTGCTTCTTCAATAAATTTCATAATAGCTTCAGAGCTCTCTAGCATTACACTTTCAGTTACTTCAATCTCAACTAAAAATGGTGGCACATTATATTCTTGCAGTTTTGCAGCAAGTTTTTCAACAAAATCATCATTTTGCAAATGCAAACGTGAAAAGTTTACGGAAATAGGTACGCAAGAAATACCACTATCCATGTTATCTCGTAAAAAACGAAGTGTTTTTTCAAATATAATCATATCTATAAAAACAATTTGTCCTGTATTTTCACAAACGGGGATAAATTCACCAGGCGATATTAGTTTTCCCTCTTTAGTTGGCCAGCGTACTAACGCTTCCGCTCCAATTAGTTGACGAGTATTAATATCAACCTTAGGTTGAAAAAAAGGTACAAAAACGTTCTCAGCAATGGCTTTATCCACTTCACGTTTTGTATTTTCATTTCGTATCATTTGTTTATCATAGTCTTCTGAGTACAAGCCTATTCTTTTATATTGCGCAACTTTTACTGTTTTAGCTGCGACAGATGCTTTATCAACCATAAGATTTATACTCTCAGAATAGTCTGTTATCTTATAAATCCCTGCTGTCATGTATATTCTTATATCTAATAGGTTGATTGTTGAATCTAAAATAACATCTAATCTTTCTTTTGATACATCTTTTAATAGCAATATAAAGTGGTCACTATAAATATGAGCAATCATCTCATCATCCATCAAATATTGCTCTATTGTCTTATTTATTAAAGATAGTAATCTATCACCAAATTCAAAACCATAAAAGTTGTTTATATATTTAAATTTATCAATATCCATCATTACAAGATAAAGGTCAATATCTGGCTTATTTGACAAAATAACTTTAAGTTCTGATATGAATTTATTATATGTATTTCCGCCTGTTATAGTATCGACAAACGCGACTGTTTTGAGTTGTTTATGTTGCTTTTGTTTTGTATACCAAATATACGCCATAACAAAGGCGAAAACAATGACAATCATGCACAATATAAAATAAAACATGTTAAAAACTGTATTAGCATTTTTGGAAACAACAGATGTTGGAATGCTAGATATTAGATACCAATTGTATATTTGATCTATAGGAGTATATGTAGAAAAAAACTTACCGTGTTCATCTTCCGCCTCTATAAAACCTGCACGTCCATTTTTAATATCTCTATCCATCTGCTTTGCTGCATCTGGACTAGTTGTATAAAGCTTTCTAGTATAGTTTTCCGACTCTATACTTTTCCCACCTTGTTGTGAAGTAATTAAAATATAACCTTCACTATTTACAATATACATCGTACCTTCATTAGAAAACAAAGATAATCTACATATCTCAAACATTTCTTCTATAGTATATACTTTTTGCACTGTCCCTACATAATAATCATTATATTCTATTGGAACACTAAGAATAAAAACATCTTTACCATCAATTCTAGAAATAAGTCTATCTGATACGTTAGTTTTTCCTTGTATTGCCAGACGATAATAATTGCGTCCCGCGATGTCAATATTTTTACTATTCAAAACATAGGCTATCCCGTTACCATCAGCAAAAAACAAGCTATTATCTTGCTTAATTGTAAGATATTTTAAAAATATTTTTTCTATAGTATTATCATTATAAGCTTTTTGTGCTTTAAGTTCGTCAGAAATCTGACTGGCAATTAAGTTTAATTTTCCTGTTTCAAGTGCAATTTTACTTGTAACAACATTTTTATTTTGTGTGGCAATTTCGTTTAAATTAATACGTATATCAGATGAAAAAAGATCTTGAACATAATTCATTAAATATACAACAGAAATAAACAACAAAACAATGCTTGCTGTTGCAATAACAAAAGGTATATTTTTACGAATATGAAGTGGCTTCATCTCATATCCTCCACGAGTCTACAAAACTGTGAATTATACCTATAATAGTCGTACAACATTAAAGTATCAGAAAACAACAAATATAGCTATCTAACACTTTAACTTTAGTCCATTGCTCTGTTGCTTATATTGCTTTTTATAAAGTAAATATATTATTAAAAATTAATCTTGAATGAATGTAGCTATCTAACCATATAGGCAAATACAGCTTTAAATGGTGTTTAATCTCATTTATCGAAAAATACAATAATTATTACAGTTTAAATTACATAAAAATAAAAACTATGTTTACGATTTTGTTTCTAAAAATTCACATGTTACATATAACCTACTGTCAGTATTATAACATGTAAAAATCTATTTGTATGCAAAATTTTTATATATTATTTAATAAAATATCTTTACTTTACCACAACATTGACAAGCTTATCAACAACACAAATGACTTTTACAATGCTTTTACCTTCGATAAGCTCTTTGATTTTCTCTGATTGCATTGCAAAATCTTCCAATTGTTCTTTATTTAATCCCGCGTCAATTGTAAGCTTTTGTTTTATTTTACCGTTTATTTGCAAAACAATTTCTACTTTATCAGCTTTAGTAGCTTCTTCGCTGTATGTAGGCCAGTTTTCTTCATGGATACTTGTTTGATTACCCAAGCAATGCCAAAGCTCTTCTGTTATATGCGGTACAAAAGGCGCAAGTAATTTTAGAAGATTAGTTATAACATCATTAACAAGTTTCCCATTTGGGCTGGTTTTTTGGTCTTTATAAGCATACAGTGCATTGACAAGTTCCATAATTGCGCTAATAGCAGTATTGAAGTTAAACCGTTTAACAACATCTTCACTGACTCTTTTAATGCTCACGTGCATTATTCTGCATAATTCTTTATCTTCTGCATCAAGTAAATTATCGCCATAACCTTTTTTAACAATGTAAGGAGCAAAATGCTGTACTATACGCCATAGCCTACCTAAAAATCTAAACGACCCTTCAACTCCTTGATCGCTCCAATCCAAATCACGCTCAGGTGGCGCGGCAAAAAGAATAAATAGCCTTGCAGTATCTGCACCATATTTACCAATAATTTCTTCAGGTGATACAACATTGCCTTTAGATTTAGACATCTTAGCGCCATCTTTAATAACCATTCCTTGTGTTAAAAGTTGGTTAAATGGTTCTGAAGTAGTAACCATTCCAGCATCTTTTAGCACTTTGGTGAAAAAGCGTGAATATAATAAATGTAAAATAGCGTGCTCAATGCCGCCTATATATAAATCAACAGGTAGCCATTTTTCCTGTTTGTCAAACGCAAAAGGCATCTGCTCATTTTTAGGGTCTGTATAGCGCATATAGTACCATGATGAACAAATAAAGGTGTCCATAGTATCAGTTTCGCGTCTTGCCTGTTGACCACATTTTGGACAAGTGCATTGGGTAAAATCTTTAGCTGTCTCTAGTGGCGATTTTTTGAAGTCGTTAAAATTAACATCAACAGGTAATCTGACAGGTAAATCCTTTTTATCTACAGGTACAATGCCACATTTATCACAATAAATCATAGGTATTGGCGCACCCCAATAACGTTGGCGGCTTATCAACCAATCTCTCAAACGATAGTTTATCTTTCTTGTGCCAATACCCTTTTGTTCCATAAAGTCGGCGATTGCAGATTTTGCTGACTGATTATCAAGACCTGTAAAATCTCCTGACTGTGCAAGCACGCCATCATCTTCAAAAGCACATGTCATCTCTTCTAGCTTTAAAGTTTCGCCTTTAGGATTTATGACAACAACCTTATCAAGTGAATATTTTGTCGCAAACAGCCAATCACGCTGATCATGACAAGGAACACCCATAACCGCACCTGTACCATATTCATAAAGAACATAGTTTGCTACCCAAATAGGCACCTTAGTTCCATTTAGCGGATTTATAGCATAGCAACCTGTGAAAATTCCTTCTTTTTCCACATCTGCTGCCGTCCGTTCAATCTCACTTTGTGATTTTACTCGTTTGATAAAATCAATCACTTGTTGTTTATTTTCATATCCATCAATAAGCTCGTCAACAAGCGGATGTTCAGGCGCTAAAACCATATAAGTAACACCGAAAATAGTATCTTGTCTTGTTGTATAAACAGGAATTTTTTTATCTATTTTAGGTACATCAAAGGAAAACTGCATTCCTTCACTGCGACCAATCCAGTTTTCTTGCATTGTTTTAACTCTATCAGGCCAAGCATCAAGTTTGGCAATATCATCTAAAAGAGTTTGCGCATAATCGGTAATCTTAAAAAACCATTGTTCTAAATTTTTTCTAACCACTTGGCTATCACAGCGCCAACATTTGCCGTCAATTACCTGCTCGTTCGCCAAAACAGTATTACATTCATCACACCAGTTGACAGCTGCCTTTTTACGATAAGCAAGTCCTTTTTCATAGAAAAGTAAAAATAGCCACTGCGTCCAGCGGTAATAATCGTCACTACAAGTTGTAACTTCTCTATCCCAATCGTAGGAAAAGCCTAACTTTTTCAATTGACTGCGCATATTGGCAATGTTATCATAAGTCCACTTAGCAGGAGCAACATTATGCGCAATCGCCGCGTTTTCCGCAGGCATACCAAAAGCATCCCAACCCATAGGATGAAGCACATTAAACCCATTCATCTTTTTAAAACGAGCGACAACATCGCCTATTGAATAGTTGCGTACGTGTCCCATATGTAAATTCCCAGACGGGTAAGGGAACATCTCTAAAACGTAAAAATTCGGCTTTTCAGCCACCTCTTTTGTTGCAAAACAATTTTTCTCTTGCCAGAAACCTTGCCATTTTTTTTCAATCGCAAATGGCGAATATTTTTGTTCTATTTGTTGCATAATCTTCCTCCAAATGTAGATTAATATAAAAAAATCCCATGGCTATAAACAGCCAGGGACGATTAATCGCGGTACCACCCTAAACAATTTGTCCACTTTTAGTTTTAACGCTCATCAGCGGCGAGAGTTTTACAAACGCTTTTTCACAACGAGTTCAGTTTTTCTTTATGTTCTTGGCTTGCATCAACCGCCAATTTTCTGTAACATAAGAATAAACCTACTACTTTGCTTCATCAAATTTTATTGTATAAGTTTTTATTTTCAATCATTATAAACTAATACTCAAAAAAAGTCAATTTCAAAGGAGAAAACATGAACATATACGCTATCGGCGACTTACATTTGTCAGGTCAACCAGAAAAAAAACCTATGCATATATTCTCTAGTATCTGGCAAGATCACTGGCAAAAAATCAAAAACAGCTGGTTAAATAAAGTCACATACAAAGACCTAGTGCTAATTTGCGGCGACACAAGCTGGGCGATGAAAATATCTGATGCCAAAGAGGATATAGAAAGCATAGCCTCTTTGCCAGGCAAAAAAATCTTTATTCGTGGAAACCATGATTACTGGTGGTCAACAATCGGGAAAATGCAAAAAACTTTTGACAGTAGCTGTTTTTTTATCCACAACAACTTTTATGCAGCAGATGATATTGCAATTTGCGGTTCACGTGGCTGGCTAAATCCAAACGACGAAGAGTTTAGTCCAGATGACGAGAAAATCTATCAAACAGAACTTGTAAGAATAGAAAAATCTTTAGATGATGCTAAAAATGCTGGTTTTAACAAAATCATTTTGCTTTTACATTTTCCTTCATTATATAAAGACGAAAAGCCAACCGGCTTTAGTCAGCTTTGCGATAAGTATAAAGTCTGGCATTGCATTTATGCCCATTTGCACGACAAATCAATAAGTCTTGGATTTCAAGGAATTTTCAACAATACAAATTATCATCTTGTATCTGCTGACTCGCTTGATTTTTCTGTCAAAAAAATTCTCTAAGAGAGCTTTGTTATTATAAGCGTCAAAAAATCAAAGTATAAAAGTATACCAATAGTGATCAAAATCAGTCCAGATAGCTTTTGCAGTGCTTCTAGATAAGGCATAAGCACACCTTTTAAGCTGTTTGCCATTTTGTCTGTTGTCAAGGCGACAATTAGCAGAGGCAAACTAAAGCCTATTGAGTAAGAAATAAGTAAATAAGCGCCATAAGCTGCGCTTTGCTTTATACCTGCATACATTAAAATAGATGCTAAAACAGGACCTGTGCAAGGCACCCAGCCAAAAACAAATGCCATGCCTAAAAAAAAGGCACTGGTTTTTCTACCGGAATGGCTACTAAGCAGCGGTTGCCATTGCCTCATTAGAAAATTTAGCTTTAAAACCCCAAGTTGCACAAGCCCCATGACCGCCATAAACAATCCACCTATTTTACGCAAAACATCTTGGTACTGCATGAAAAATTCGCCAACAGACGAAGCGGTCAAGCCTAAAAGCACAAATATAAGTGTAAACCCAAGTATAAAAAAGCAGGCACTGCTTATCACTTGTAGCTTGCCAGCAGAGCTTTTATTTGGTACTATTACAGATAGATAAAGTGGCAATAATGGAAAAACGCAAGGGGAGAAAAAAGATACTAAGCCTGCCAAAAATGCACTTATAAAAGCTATATCACTTTGTATCATTTGACTTTAGCTACTGCGGCTTCTAATTCTTGTAAGCTAACAGGTCCTACTTTTTTTAGCACTACAATGCCCTTTTTATCTACAACAACAGTTGTTGGAATACCTCGTGTTTGTAGCATTTTTACTCCAATATTCTTATCATCAGTCAAAATTGGCATATCATAATTATTTTTTTGCATAAAATCTTTTATCTGTTGAGTGCTTTCAGCATGGTTTATCAAGTAAATAGCTATACTGCTATCATTTTTATATTTGTTATAAAACGCTTGAAGCTCAGGCATCTCCTCACGACAAGGCGGACACCAAGTCGCCCAAAGATTTATAATGCTTATCTTGCCTTCAACAGGCAAGGTTATTTTCGACCCGTTCAGATCTGATAAAGAAACAACTTCTAACCTTTGCCCAACATTTGAGCCTGTTTCCACATTTGCCGAAGTGTTTTGGCAACCTGTCAATATCATAATAGACAAAAATGCGACAAAAATTGTAAGCAAAAATATTTTTTTCATGAAATCAACCCCTTAATATTTTTTTGGAGGTACTATGCATCAATATTTATTTTTTATCGGCGATTTTCCTATCCGTGCCTACGGCATGGTAATTTGCCTTAGTATAATTTTAGCTACAGGCACCGCTTATTTTTTAGCCAAACAAGATGGTCGCTGGCATGAGCATGTGCCTGATATGGGTATATATTGCGGTCTTGCTGGCATAATCGGCGCAAGGCTTTGGTCAGTATTTTTCTTTGATTGGGATTATTATAGTAATAATTTGCTGGAAATTCCATTTGTCTGGCAAGGTGGTATGGCGATACAAGGCGGCGTAGTTTTTGGCGTTTTAGCAGGCATCATCTATACTAAAAAGCATAATATAGACACATGGGAATTTGCCGATATAGTTGTACCTGCGATAATTTTAGGTCAAGCGCTCGGTCGATGTGCCAATTTGCTAAATGGCGACGCCTTTGGCGCCCCAACTGGTTCAGACTTTGGGATACTCTACCCTA
>CAZKFG010000023.1:21277-31056 GCA_964551985.1 uncultured Acidaminococcales bacterium | reverse complement strand
GTTTTTTCTTTTGTTTCTTAAGTTGTCAGATGATATCTTGGTTTTTACAATTTATATTCCAACAACCTTGCTTTTTGCAAGGTTGTTTTTGGTTTAAAATTCAAAATCATCAATACTATCAACAATAGTACTTTCGTTTTTAGCAAACCAAGGCATATTGTCTTTTTGTTCTTGGATTTTCTTTTTGAGTATTTTTAAGGGGTTAGCTATTTTCTCTATTTCCCAAGAGGTGGGGATTGTTATTGGGTTTAGCCCTGCTTTTCTTATTTTCTCTAGCACTTGGTCTACATATCTTGTAGATAGGTTTGTATTGTCGTTTGTGAAATGTTCTTTGGCTTTGTTGATGTTTGTGTCTTTGTGTTTGGCTAGTAGTTGTATAAATTCTTTTAGGTTTTGGTAGTTTTGCTTTAGTAGGTATTTTTCAGATAGTTTATTTAGTGTTTCTTTCAAGGATAAAAAGTCGTTTTCTCCGATCAGGCTTTTTATCTTTTTGGTAAATATTTCTTGCATTATTTCGTTTTGCCAGAGTTTTGGCAGGTAGTAGTTTCTCCAGTTGTTTTTATTTTTCATTTTGGTTAGTAGCTTGTTGTTGCATTGTACTTCTATGCGAAAAATATTGTCGACAATTTTGTTCTTTTTCTCTAGTAGCTGGCGTTGTTTGTTGTAAAACTGCATACGGTATTCTTTGGTTGTTATGTAAAATCCGTCTTGGTAGGTCTTGGTGTTGATTGTGCTTTTTGGTAGATAGCCTTTTTTGAATAGATATGTGTATTGGTAGGCTAGTTTTATATTGTTTTTGTCAAATATGTCTAGTGCATAATCAATTCTTATTGGTTGCCAGTATTTTAGTTTTGGTAGTTCTTTGCTATAGGCTTTGTTGTTTATCTTCTCTATTTGCTTGTTAAACCTTGCTGAAACTAATTTGTAATCATGTTCTATGCACAAGTTAAAGCTGTCTTTACCATAGAGAATTATTGATGGTTTGAATTTTATGCCTATGTAGTATTTTCCTTTGGCTTTTTTGAGGGCTAGTTCTAGAAATCCTTTTTGGTAGAATGCTGTTGTCAGGTATCTTTTGCCGTCTTTGTGCAGGCGATATTTTCTACCTTTGTTTTGGGCTAGTTCATCTATTGCCTTGTAGTAATTGTTGTAAGCATTTCTATCTTTAAATTGGTGTTGGATATACATTGTGTCTATCATAGCAGATTACTCCTTTTTCTTTGTTTACATTTTAGTTTATTTACATATTATTTTTTATTTGTTAGTGTACATTATTTAAAGTTATATGGTATGAACGTATTATTTATCTGTATTTGTATAATTTGTTGCTTTTGTGTGATTTTAACTTTTATCTTCGTTAAACATTTCCTAGGTTCTCATTAGTAACATGCATAATACAAAAAGAATTATTATTTAAGTGGAATTTAAATTAATCTTGGGAAAATTTTATTAGTTTAAGTTTCTGTTGTAGGGCTAATAATTTTTTATTGGATAGATTACATACTTTTAAATTATTAGCGTTAGTATTAACTTTTGCTTTTGATTTGTTGTTATACTATATATTATTTTTTATTAATAAAAGAATAATATAACTAATTTATATATACATTTATTTATTAAATATTTTTTAAAACAAATTTAAAAAAACACTGGAAAACTTTTATTACCAATGATATTTCTTTTGTGAAATTTTATGAAATTTTTATATTTTCTTTATTTTTCCAAAGAATTAAAATTGATTTTCAGGAAAAATTTTTGGCTAATTTATATATTAAAAAGCCGATTTAGTTTATAATAAATTTGTATATAAATCTTATTTTTAAACTAAGCGAGGTGTTTTGGTTGAGCAAAAACTATAAAGATAGTTATGATTTTTTATCACAGATTGAAGAACTCAAAAAAGACCTTAAAGTAAAAAAAGAGCTAAAAATTATTGCCCTGACAAAGAAAGTTTTAAATGATGAGCATTTTCGTGATAGATTAGCTGTTTTAAATGAGGATATCTTAGTATATGACCCAATGTATTTTTATTTTAAGCCACTTTCTCAAGAAAAAGCTGTTAATTTAAGTCTTATGAAAAATATTATTTCTCCTTCTATAATTAAACGGATTATTAGGAAAGATTGCGAAAAAGAGGTTCTATCAAGGGTATTAGTTGAGGTGAAGGATAAAAAAGCTCTTATTTGCAAAGCACAGATGCATTGTTTTCCTTATAATCCTTTGATATTGCTTGAGGATGTAGTTTTGCAACTGAATCAAGTAGCGACACAAATTAAGTTGCCTGTCAAACGTCTTAATGTAGCATATAAAGAAAATAATCCTATAAATAACTTTACTTCATACGTAGCTGTAACTAGACAAGACTTAGAAGATACAGGTTTTTCTTTTAGTAATTCTATCTTAAAGGATTTTTTTGATAGTGTAATAAAAGATGCTAGTTCTTTGTTAAATATAAAAAAATTATTAATAAGCCTTATAACAAATGCCCGTAAGGATAATTTAATGTTTGTTGTCAGAGCAGATGAACAAAAAACTACAGAGTTTTTTTGTGAGATGTTTATGCAATTATTTAATGATGAGTTTAAGAGCTTTTTTCCACAAAAAACTCTGCTGCAAAAAAACAGCATCTCTTCTTTGAGGAATAAGGTAGTAAATTATTGTGAATTGGAAAAAGAACCTAGTGAAACTCAAAAAGAATTGCTTAAAGCGTTGATATCGCCAAAGAAAATTACTATTAAACCTACTAATGGTCTTTCTTTTAACTATCTAAATAGAACTGTTTTGCTATTTTCTGCAAGTAAGAAAGTGACTGAATTTATAGAAAAAGATGCTTTTTTGAGTAACCGTGTATGTTTTATCGATTTAGATAATGCAAATAACTTTAAAATGAAGGATACAGATTTTGCTTATTTCACTTTTAAAGAAGATCTATTGAACTTTTTGTTGTTTGATTATGAAAAGTACTTCGAAAATAGAGACTTTTTCGTGCCTATACCACCACAACCTAAAAAAGGCTTTGAAGATTTTATAAAGGATTTTATAGATGATTGCGTGGAGATAACAGGTAATGAAAAAGAGTATATGCTTTTGAGCAGTTTTTATGATTTATATAAAGATTATTGTACAAAAATTAACGAAAGGTTTTATAGGATAACAGCTTTTTGTAATACATTAGAAAAGCTTGGCTATATTAAAAATAAAAGTATTGCTAAAAAAGAGAAAATTAATCAATTTATTTATATAACTAAAGTCAACAAAGGTGAAGCTGAATACCTTGCTAAAAATAACCTTAGATGTTGCAGAGGTTTGAAAATAAAAGAGCAATTGAATGCTGATTGTCAAGAACCAAATGATTCAAATTTTATTTTAATTTCGCCGTCAGTCTATATTTAAAACAATATTAAACTTATCACCAAGCCTACCTAAATACAGGTGGGCTTTTTTATTTACTAAAACAGTTGGCAGATATTAATAAATATTTATTTACTAGCTAACAAATAAATAATAAAACTTAGAAAGGTTGTGTTATAAATGAAAACTATTTACACAGAAAGCGAGCTTGCCAAAGAATTGCAAATCTCTCAATGGACTGTACGTTCTTGGCGGCTAAAACTTGGATTACCACACTTTAGAACTGCAGGTAAGATTTTTTATCGTAAAGAGACAGTTGATAAGTGGCTCGATGAGCTAGAGGCTAAAAGCCAAATCAATAAGCAAAACAACGAAAACCCAATACGGCAAATTACAGTTTAAACATTAAGAGGGGGATTTTTACCCCCTCTTTATTGTTTACCCAGTTAGGAAGGTGATTTATATTAGTGTAGGATACATAGAAAAACGTGGTGATAATACTTTTAGGCTTGTTGTATCACTAGGTTCAGATGAATTTGGCAACAGACGAAAAGTTTCTAAAACATTTAAAGGTTCTTTTAGAGAAGCCGAAAAAGAACTAGCAAGATTTGCTACTAAAGCAGAAGAAGAAAAAGAAATTTTAAACGATTATAGCAAAATGACTATTTGTGAGCTTTATGACTATTGGAAAAAACATTACGGTGATATGAATTTATCTGCGGCTACAATTTGTGGTTATGATTATCTTTTACCTAGAATCTCCGATTCTATTGGACATATTCGCATAAATAAAATACAACCACGACACATACAAATGTTTTTGACTAATTTAAGCGAATCAGGCGTTAAAATTCTAAACAAAAAAGAGCGAGCAGACAAAAACAATGATGCTCGCTTGGCACCCTCTACAATAAGAAAATATGCTGAGTTATTATCTTGTATGTTTACCCGTGCTGTACGCTGGGGATTTATGAAAGAAAACCCTTGTTTTCGTGTAGACATGCCAAAATTAAAGTATAAGAAAAAAGTTATTTATGAGCCTCGAGAGTTGCAAATATTTTTGGAAAATCTCGAAAAGGAATCTGCTACACATAAACTTTGGGCACTTTTAGCTTTTACTGGTGGTTTGAGGCGTGAGGAGATTTTTGGGCTTGAGTGGAATCATGTCGACTTCACAAGTCAATCAATAAGAGTATTACAAGCTAGTATTTACGTATCTAAAAAAGGCATTATACTCAAAGAAACTAAAACTCGCTCTGGTAAAAGAGTTGTAAGCCTACCTGCTAGTGTCATGGCGCTATTTAAAGAGCACTTAGAATTGCAAAATAACCAACGAGAACAGATGCAGGAATTATGGCTAGATAGTAATCGTATATTCACGCAGTACAATGGCAAGCCTGCTCATCCGCATAGCTTTAATTCATGGTTGAGAGATTTTTGTCAGCGCTGTAACTTGCCATCTATCGGGCCACATGCACTAAGGCATATGTCCGCTACATATTTAATAAAAAGTGGTGCCGACATTCGTACTGTAAGTGGTAAATTAGGTCATAGTCGCTCTAGCATAACACTTGATATTTACAGCCATTTATTGCCAGCAACCGAACGGCAAACAGCAGATACTATGGAAAATATTTTGCGAGAATTAAACAGCAAACACTAAAAAATTTCACCAGCATAATTAATAGCTTAAAAAAATTAGACAAATAATTAAGTTAAGCAACCTTCAGGGCTTGTTGTGTGTAAATTGCATGCGGCAAGCCCTAAAGTTTTGTTTGGCTTATTATGGTGGTGTTCTTTGTAATAAGCTATATACTCAATAAACTTATCTTTGAAGCGACCTATATATTCAAACATTTGTAAGTATGGTATCTCGCTTTTGAGTATACCAAAAAAGCTTTGTATATAAATTTTGTTTAGGTATTTGCTTTTAATACTTATGCGTTATATGTTAAGGAATTAGGCAAAGTAATAAATTGCCTTAGCCTTAAATTTGCTACGATGAATCTAAAAAGTGGGCATACTATAGACTGTTTTTTTGCTTTTGTCCCCAAAACTGTCCCCAAACATAAAAAAGCCTTTGAGCAGTTTGCTCAAAGGCTTGATTTTACTGGTGGGGTTAGGCGGACTCGAACCGCAGACCTCTTCGATGTCAACGAAGCGCTCTAACCAACTGAGCTATAACCCCTTAAAACATTGTTATTATACATTTTTAAGCAGTTTTTGTCAATGGCTTAAAGTGAAAATCAATTATCTATGGCAAATATTTGCCCATTAATGTTTAATAATTACAATATTATTTCACCAGCCAAATAAGTCTTTTTCAATTGGATGAAAATAGTAATAATAATATTTGTATTGTGTGCCAGTTGGTTTTATGCTTTTTATTGGGATTAATGAATATAGTTTACCATAGTCCTTAGGATTTGGATTTGCGACAAAAACAGGCTCAATCGTTACTGTTTTTTCACTATTATCAGCAGCTATAGCGGTAATTGTTGCCTTTTGCCCATTAGCTGTAAGCATATAGTCTAATGCCACAGGTTTCATGTATTTTGTCAAGTGTCCATTTATAGAGATTATCTTATCGCCAACAGAAAATGCACTTAAAGCGGCAAACTTATCAACATTTACGGATTTGAGAATAAAGCTATTTTCCTTTGTTTGTTTATCGTTGACAAAATCCCAAGTTATACCATAATCATATTGACCGTGTAAATTGTAGTAAACATTTAAAATTGTTTTCGCCCAAAAATAATTACCATCTATTTTGCTATTAACAAAATAATTAAAGCTCTCTCTTTTTTCTATGTAATCAATTTCGTCTAAGGTTGAACTGTAAATGCCTTTTTTATCTCTATATTGAAGGAAAATCAAAGTTTTTAAATTTACATCTATCCAAATACCATTTTTGTATTGTTGATTTGTAATAGTTATGTGTGGAGAAAAGCTATCATAATATTCTCCTTGAAACACTAACGAACCGTGTTCATCATTTTTGTAATTCCATTTATTGACAAAACGTTTGAATTTATAGGCACCATCTTTCTCAACGAAAGTAGAAGTTTCTACCAATAAAGCTTTTAATACTGCTTCTTTACTGACATTGGGAATAAAGATTACTGGATGATATGTGGTTTTCTCATAATCTTTTAAATTACTGCCAATAAGACCTTCGCCGATATAATCTGTCTTTTTGACTTTTAGCAACTCTTTAAAAGATGATTGTGCGCTCTCTCTCATACTATCGTCTTTTATTACTTTATCACCTGACATTAAAATTAATTTTAATGATGTCATACTGCCAATAGCTTCTTCCAATTCTTTAGTTGAAGGTATTTTAAAATAGGTTCCAAAAGTCTTATCTTCGTAAATGTTAGGAAAACCTTCTAAAGGTTCAATAGTAACAGCTTTATTATTTATTTCCACAATAACTTTTGAGATAGGATTTTTCCTTATAGCAGCAGCTTTTACTTCAACATAAAAATAGTAATAATAATCACTTTCAACTGGATTAACTTTTACAAGAAATAACTTACTGTAGTTACCGGGAATTGCACCAGCTTTAGTGGCTTGACCTAAAAAAGATACTGAGCCATTTGGACTTTTATGTCCATAAACTAGTTTATCACCAATTCCTGAGCTAAAGGCAAAAGTACTTTGAACAGGTAAGCTTAAAAACAATATAAATGCAAATACTAAAATTTTTTTCATAACGCTCTCCTTAGTATGTAATAATTTTTAGTAAATACTTTCTGTTTTTTCTATTATTAAATTTCACTTTGTTAATTTTTGTCTTTATGTCCGATAATATTTAAAACGTGTACCCGATAATTTTGTCCATACTTCATCGCATTGGGCAAGCACATCTGCTGGTAGTCTTCCTTTATCTATGCTTTTTATGTTTTCTTTTAGTTGTTCTAGGCTGGAAAAACCTGTCAAAATAGAGTCAACACAATCCATTGAATATGTCCAGCGCATAGCAAGTTCGAGCATATTAATCCCGGCGTCTAAAGCTATTTTTTGTATATCGTCCCATACGGCAAGGTTGTCTTCGTTCCAATATCTTTGTGCATACATCTTATTGTTGGCAAAGCGTGTATTTGGCAGTAGTTGTTTGTCTTTGTATTTATCCGTCAAAAATCCTGCTGCGATTGGGTTATATACTACAAGCCCCATTTTGTATTCACGCAAAAACGGCACGAGTTCTTGCTCTATACCTCTTGTTATTAAATTGTACACCATCTGAACCATTACAGGACGGTTTAAGTTAGCGTTGTTACCTTCATAATACATTTGGCAAAGTTGCCAAGCCGTGTAGTTAGAAGCACCTATATAGCGCACTTTACCAGAGCGTACAAGCATATCCATAGTGTCAAGTGTCTCTTGTATTGGTGTTTTGCTGTCAGGGGTATGTAGGTAATATACGTCAACATAGTCTGTTTGCAAGCGTTTTAACGATTGTTCAATTTGTTCTAGTATATAGCGCCTTGACAAACCAGAAGAATTACGAGCATTAGTGTCTTGCCATATTGCAGAGCCTACTTTTGTGGCAAGCACAACTTTATCTCGTTTACCTTTAAGTGCTTTACCTAATATTTCTTCACTTTTGCCATAAGTGTAACCATTAGCAGTATCAAAAAAGTTTATGCCTTGCTCAATACAATAGTCTACCGCTTCAATACCCGTTTTTTCGTCAATCTGACCACCAAATGTCATCGCTCCCATGCTAATTTTAGATACTTCAATCCCTGTTCCTTTAAGTACTGTGTACTCCATGCCTTCAACTCCTTTAATGTATGTTTACTTGTTTTATCTTAACTTTATTTATTATTTTCTTTGTAATATTTGTAGGTTTCGTTAAAAATAACTTCTCTCACACTATTAGGAGGGTTGCTCTTCCAATCACTAGAGGTATAAGTAGATGCCAATACTTTGCCAGTTTTATCATAATATATAATAGATAGTACTCTATAATTATTATTCGAATAATCATATTCATATTTAACCAAGGAATGCGAAATAGGATTTTTAAATTTTAGTTCTTTGGCTTCTTCTTTACTATATACATCTGTATTCTTCCATTTTACCCAAACAACATATGTTGTTGTTTCATTTTTTTGCATTGATTTTGTATCAAAAAAAAGTTCAAACTTATCATCAGAGCAAAAATATTGCCAACGTTCATTAGCACTTGTAGTATTTGCAAAGCCTATTATTAAAATGCAAAACAAAATTAATATAAATAGTTTTTTCATCTTCATAGCCACCCTTCTATCACCTTTTTACAATACTTTATGTTTGATTATAGTATAACATATCTTTTTTCTTGCCTATATAGTATTTTTTTAGATATAATTATGTATGATAAGTTGATTTTCATTTTGTCATTAAAGAGGTGATATTATGCGAAAATATCTGCGAACTATTGTTTGTTTTTTATTGTTGTTTAGCATCTGTCTAACAAGTTTTGCGGCAAGTTATATTGGTAATAAAAATTCTCGTAAATTTCACTCGGTTGGTTGTCGCTACGAAAAACAGATGAGCCAAGAAAATAAGGTCATTTTCGCGTCTCGGCAAGAAGCAATTGATAAAGGTTTCGTTGCTTGCAAGGTTTGTAATCCATAAAAAAACAGGCTTTCGTTTGAAAGCCTGTTTTTATTTTTAGTATATTAGTTTGTTAGCAATTACCAGTCGTTGGATTTGGTTTGTACCTTCGTATATTTGCATTATTTTGGCATCACGCATATATTTTTCTGCCGGATATTCTTTAGAATATCCATAGCCACCAAGTACTTGCAAGGCTGTTGTGGTAACTTCCATTGCCGTATCTGAGGCATAACACTTAGCGATAGCAGCTTCTTTGGAAAATTCCATTTTTTGTTCACGCATCCAACAGGCTTTATATACAAGCAATCTTGCCGCCTCTACTCTCATTGCCATGTCTGCAATCATAGCTTGCACGAGCTGAAACGAGCCTATTGGTTGACCAAATTGGCGACGTTCACGCGAGTATTTTACCGCCATATCCAAAGCGGCCTGAGCAAGCCCTACTGATACCGCTCCGACAAATGGTCTTGCCGCATCAAGAGTGTTCATAGCAATTCTAAAACCTTCGCCTTCGCGACCAACTCTTGCACTCTCTGGCACTTTGACATTATCTAATATCAGTTCACACGTTGTAGAAGCTCTAATACCCATTTTGTCTTCTTTTTTCCCAAATGAAAAACCAGGTGTGTCTTTAGGTACAACAAAAGCAGTTAAACCTCTTATACCAGCTGATTTTCTAGTATTGGCAAAAACAAGGTACACTTCTGCTAAACTTCCGTTTGTTATAAATGTTTTTGTGCCGTTTATAATATAGTGTCCATCTTGTTTTACAGCACTTGTAGCAACAGAACCAGCGTCTGATCCAGCATTTGGCTCTG
>CAZKFG010000023.1:0-21177 GCA_964551985.1 uncultured Acidaminococcales bacterium | reverse complement strand
AACAGAACCAGCGTCTGATCCAGCATTTGGCTCTGTTAAAGCAAAAGCAGCAAAATGGCCGTTATTTAGTAGGTCAAAGTGGTATTTTTTTTGTTCTTCACTACCTTTTAAAATGATTGGATATGTAGCTAAAGAATTTGCGGCTACTGCTGTGGCAACTCCTGCACAGCCTTTGCCAAGTTCTTCATATATTAAAGCGATTGTGATGCTATCTAATCCTGGTCCATCATATTCTTCAGGTACAATAAGGTTCAAAAGCCCTGTATCACCTAGTTTTTTAATAAGTTCTGGACGCATTTTGCTTTCTTTGTCCATCTCCAGTGCGTATGGTTTTATTTCCTTTTCGACAAATTCTGCAACCATATCACGAAAATCAATCTGCTCTTCTGTGAAACTTAAATCCATTATATTCCTCCTAAAATTTATTATTGAACAAGTGCAAGATCTTCAAAGCGTCCTACAACATAATAGGTTGCTCGCATCGTACATAATAGTGTACGGTTTTCATCTAAGATTTTCGCTTGCATGATTATTGTACGTCTACCGTTATGTATTAAGCTAGCCTCGCTAGTTATTGTTGCTGGTGCTTTTATGTTCGAAATAAAGCTAGTGCTAGTATCTAAAGTAACAACTCGTTTGCCTAAAGATGCACAAGCCACACCCATACTAGAATCACCGATTGTAAGTAATACTCCACCGTGAATGTAAGAATATAAATTAGTATGACGATCTTTGTCTATAAACATTGTTTGTATAGCATTACCCTTGTATGCTTCTTTTATTTTTATTCCCAATAACTTGTAAAACTTATTGTTATTTGCGTACTGTTCTCTTATGTAATTTAAAACTTCTTCTTTTTCACTAAGTTCGTGCATGATTCCCTCATCATTCCAAAATATAAACAGTAACCATCCGTCTACCAAATTTTAAAGCCTCTGTTCGCGACTCATAGGCTAAGTCTATTTTGTTGCCAATTATCGCCCCACCAGTATCATCTGCCAAAGCATAACCATACCCTTCTATATATAACCTTGTACCTAGTGGTATAAAATCAGGGTCAACTGCAACAAGTCCTTTACGAAGCAAGCTTCCGCGCGCAGTATATAATCCGCAGCCTGGATCTTGTGAAGTATAAGCTGTTGCTTCCATTTGAATTTTTCTGCTATATCTATCAGGAAGTTGTTCACTTGTTCTCTTTTTATAATTTGTAAGCAATCTTAATATATCATTTGTAACAACACCATCTTGAGGAATGCCAAGATAAGATTGAAAAGCTTTTACTGCATTTTGAGTATTTTGACCATATACGCCATCAATACTACCTTTATAGTACCCTAAATCTGATAGCATCATCTGAATTTGCACAACTTGGTCGCCACGCGCACCATTTTTGGCAACAACATCAAAAGGTCCCGCCAGTACTGTGTGAGAAAATAAAAAAGTAAGACAGATAATTAAAATAATTTTTCTCATCTATTCAACCCCCTTTTCAAATGTAAACAAATATGCTTTTAAACAGTATTTATAGACTGTATTACTTATTTTTTAAAATTGCGCTTTTCATTCTTTTTAATTTAGTATACTTTATAAGTTTTTTCTTGTCAAAACAAAATTCGTTTAGTCTTTTTATATTTGTCTTTTAGTTTTATTTTTATGTTGACAAATAATCACAAAGCTTTATAATAATAGTTGAACAATCATTCAACTATTAGGAGGATTATTATGAAAGAAGAATTAGACATTAACAATTGTGATTGCAATGTTTTGCACAAACAGTCTGTAAAGCTTGTACAAAAAAAATTGCCTGTTGATGAAAATATTATAGCTTGTGCAGACTTGTTTAAAGTTTTTGGTGATTTCACTCGTTTAAAAATTCTTTGTGCATTGTTTTACACAACATTATGTGTTTGTGACATTTCTGTTATTGTAGGTATGTCCAAATCTGCAGTCTCCCATCAACTTAGGATACTTAGACACACTAAACTGGTTAAAAATCAAAAAATAGGAAAGGAGGTTTTTTATTCTTTAGCCGATGAGCATATAAAGACTATCTTAAACCAAGCTTTAAGGCACGTAAAAGAATAATTTTACCATGCAAAATTACATAGAAAAAATTATTTATTTAAACAATTTAGCTTGTGCAGACTGTGCTAATAAAATTTTAACTAAAGTGCAAGAAATAACCTATGTTCAAAATGCAACACTAAATTTTACTCTGCAAAAACTTGTTGTAAAAGTACCTAAAGAAAAGGAAAATGAGATCTTTACACAAGTAAAAACTATTGTTGCACAATTTGAGCCTGATGTTGTTGTAAGCTTGGACAAAGAACACGTTCACAATCACGAAAATAAGTTTGATTACAGACTCATTTTAGGTATAGCGCTTTTTGCTTTGGCTTTAAGCGATATTTTAGCACCAGATATTAACATAGCGATATACCTTATCAGCTATATTCTTGTTGGTTTTAACGTTTTAAAAACTGCTATTGCTAATTTTAAAGGTAAGCAAATTTTCGATGAAAACCTCTTGATGAGTGTTGCTACCATTGGCGCTTTTGCGCTTGGCGAATATGCCGAAGGTGTATCTGTTATGGTCTTTTATAAAATAGGTGAATTTTTTCAACACCAAGCAGTGAACAAAGCAAGAAAATCTATATCAGATTTAATGGATATAAGACCTGATTTCGCTACATTATTTATTGACGGGAAAGAAAAAACCGTCTCACCAGACGAAGTTAAACAAGGTGATGTGATAATTGTAAAACCAGGTGAAAAAATCCCTTTAGATGGTATTGTCATAAACGGAAACTCTGCCCTTGATACTTCTAGCTTAACAGGAGAAGCAATGCCTTATGATGTTATGCTAGATAGCGAGGTTATCTCCGGCTGTATTAACATAACAGGCGTATTGTTGATAAAAGTAACTAAAGAATTTGGACAATCAACCGTCTACAAAATCCTTGATTTGGTAGAACATTCTAGCAGCCAGAAAAGTTCTACTGAAAATTTTATTACCAAATTTGCTAGAGTTTATACACCATTTGTAATTTTTGCTGCTGTTATCTTGGCGACAGTTCCTCCTATTATTACAGGTGACGCCTTTATTCTTTGGTTAAACCGCGCATTAGTCTTTCTAGTCATATCATGCCCTTGCGCTTTGGTAATTTCTGTACCGCTTAGCTTTTTTGGTGGTATAGGCAGTGCTTCAAGACAAGGAATATTAGTCAAAGGTAGCAATTACCTTGAACAGTTAAATAGTATTGATACCGTTGTTTTTGACAAAACCGGTACTTTGACAAAAGGTTTTTTTGAAGTTGTAAATATATTTTCAACAGCGAGCTTTACGCAAGATGAAATTTTAAAATATGCAGCTTACTCTGAAAGCTTCTCCAGTCACCCTATCGCCTTATCTATAGTGAAAAAATACGCCAACGATATTGATAAAATGCAAATAAAAAACTATCAACAGCTTCCTGGGTTTGGCGTAGCAGTGGATGTGTTTGATAAAAAAATTTTGTTAGGTAATGAAAAATTACTTCAAGAGCATAACATTGCTATGGACGAAAATATTAATGATAATTTTAATACTACTGTGCATATCGCTATAGATAATATTTATGCAGGTTATCTTGAAATGTCCGACCAAATAAAATCAGATAGCACAACTGCTATTGAAAAACTTAAAAAGCTTGGTATCAAAACTGTTATGCTAACAGGTGATAATAAACAAACAGGCGAAAAAATTGCCTCTTCACTTGGTATGGATAAAGTTTATACAAATCTTTTACCACACGATAAAGTATCTAAAATCGAACAACTGCAAAAAGAACATTCTTTAGCTTTTGTCGGTGATGGTATAAACGACGCTCCAGCACTAGCTAGAGCTGATATTGGTATTGCAATGGGTCAAATAGGTTCTGACGCTGCTTTGAATGCTGCCGATATTGTGCTAATGACAGACCAACCAAGCAAGATTGCCATAGTTATTGGTATTGCTAAATCTACAAGAAAAATCGTCTGGCAAAATATAATCTTTGCTTTGAGCATTAAAGTAATTTTTTTAATACTTGGTGCTTTAGGTATTGCTACAATGCTAGAGGCGGTCTTTGGTGACGTTGGTGTAACTTTAATTGCTGTATTAAATTCTCTTCGGGCATTAAAAAAGCCTCACGAATAGTGAGGTTTTTTATTTTATTGTCGGGTCAAGTTTTTGAGCGATATTTTTTGCACAAACGTGTAAATCTGAAATGGTTTCTTTCGGTAAGCTTTCAATTATTGAACTAAAAGCAGTAATACTGATTGTACCAAACAAACTATTACCAAAAACTACTATTGGTACAGCAACGCTACTAACGCCTCTACCTATCTCGTCTATTTCTATTGAATAACCTTGTTGTTTTATTTTTTTTACTGCTTTAATTAAATTCTTTTTATCGACAATAGTGTTTGGCGTAAACTCTTTAAAATCGGTCCTATCTAAAACAATTTGCAGTTGTTCATCTGACAAAAAACTTAAAAACATTTTGCCAGAAGCTGTAGCATACAATGGAAAAACTTGATACATTTTGGTTAAAATAATATAATGTGCTTGCTCAGGGTTTACTGTTTCGACTGTAAAAATATTATCATTAGAAACAAGCTGTAATCTTGCACTAACTTCATATTTTTGAGCAATTTTATCAAGATGCGGACGAGCAAAAATCCTAATTGTTTCCATATTTGTAGTATTTATAATTTCAGCTTTACTAATATATACAAGCCCTAAAGAATAATCATTTTCATTTTCATGATGCTCTAGATAACCATTATATAACAAAGTATTTACAATGCCTCTTGTTGTGTTTATATTAAGCTGCACTAAAGAACTTATCTCCTGCAAACTAAGTCGCACTTTGTCGTTATAGTTAAAGCAGTTTATTATATCAAAAGCCCTTTGTATTGATTGGATCACCCTTACAGGTTTTTTCATAATATTATCCTCTTTTTGCCTTGTTTTAAGCTATTTATGCAATGTATACTTTGTAAAACATCTTGACAAACAACTTGTTATTATGTTATAAAAAAGACAATGTAGTTTGCATGACTATAATGTCGTTTTTCAGATTAATTTTATACCAACAAAACGAAATAGTCAACAAGCAAAATCTAGACTTTAAATATTTGAAGGGAGACATTATTAAATGAAAAAAATCAAAAGTTTTCTACCGATAGCTTTGCTTATTTGCTTTGCTGTTGTTCTAACAGGCTGTGGCGGCTCAGACAATAAAAAAGCTACTGACACAATCACAATCGGCGTTGCCATTCCGCTTACAGGTTCATCTGCTCAAGACGGTGAATCAATTAAAAATGGTGTTACAATCGCTGTAGATGAAATAAATGCTAAAGGCGGTATTAATGGTAAAAAAGTGGCTTTAAATATCCAAGATGACAAATCAGATCCTAAGGAAGCTGCAATAGTTGCTAATAAATTAGCCGAAGATAAATCTGTTCTTGCTGTTGTTGGTCATTTTAACAGTTCTGCAACATTAGCAGGTGCTCCTATTTACAATAAGGCAGGCGTTGTGGAAATATCGCCTGGTTCTAGCTCCCCTGCTGTGACTAAAGCCGGTCCATACACTTTTAGAGTAATTACAACAGATGCGTATCAAGGAGATTTTGTTGCCAATTGGGCAATTAACGATTTAAAACTCAAACGCATCGCTATCATTTATGAAAACACAGATTACGGCAAAGGTTTATCAGATGTTTTCGCTAAAAAAGCTAAAGACCTTGGTGCAACAATTGTGGCAAATGATTCATATCTCGCTGGTGAAACAAAAGACTTTAGTGCTATATTAACTAAAATAAAATCACAAAGTCCAGATATGCTATTTATCGGTGGTTTGTATAATGAAACAGCACTAATTGCCAAACAAGCAAAAGCAATGGGGCTAAACGTTCCGATAATGGGTGTTGACGCTATATACTCTAATGCTTTGATTGATTTGGGCAAAGAGTCTGTAGAGGGAGTTTTGCTACCGGGATTTTTCCACGAACAAACAACAAACCCTGTAGCTCAATCATTTATCAAAGCCTATAAAGAAAAATACAAAAAAGACCCTGCAACTTATGCCGCTTACGGTTATGATGCCGCTAAAATAGTTATCGACTCTATCGCCAAAGCCGGCACAGACAGAAAAGCTATCCGTGATAATATGGCAAAAGTAAAAGGATTTCAAGGTGCAACAGGAATAAATACCTTTGACGAAAATGGCGATGTTATGAAAGAGCCACTACGTCTACAAATAAAAGATGGTAAATTCCAAATTGTAAAATAAAACAATTAAAAAAGTGCCATAACAATGGCACTTTTTTAAACTATCTTGATATAATGCAGAAGGGACGACTCAATGCTTACCCAGCAAATTTTAAATGGTCTTGTAATTGGTGGCATTTATGCACTTATTGCTTTAGGCTACACTATGGTTTACGGAATATTGCAAATAGTAAATTTTGCACACGGTGACGTATATATGATAGGTGCTTTTTTAGGACTTATTCTAATGCGTTCCTTTGAAATGCCTTTTTATATTGCTTTTCCTACAGCTGCAATCACAACTGCTTTTATCGGTATCTTTATAGAACGCATAGCCTACAGACCGATTAGAGTAGCTGATAAACTAGCTGTTTTAATAAGTGCTCTTGGCATGTCAATAATCTTACAAAATTTTGCGCAATTGGTCTGGGGTACTGAAACTCACCCGTTTAATTCTGGGATTGCTATTAAAACATATACTTTCGGCTCAGTTACACTCTCTAATATACAAATAACCGTTATACTACTCTCTTGGCTGTTGATGCTCTTACTTTACTTTATTGTCAACAAAACAAAAATTGGTATCGCAATGCGTGCTACATCGCATAATATTAACCATTCTAGATTGATGGGCATAAACACAGATAAAATAATTTCTTTCACTTTCGGTATAGGTTCAGCACTAGCCTGCCTTGCTGGTATTTTTGTTGGTATATATTATGATGCAGTATACCCTATGATGGGCTATTCGGCAGGTCTTAAAGCTTTTGCTGCCGCAATACTAGGTGGCATAGGCAGTATACCGGGCGCTATGCTTGGCGGTTTTGTCATCGGTTTAGTAGAAAATCTGGGTGCTGCTTACATTTCGTCAGGTTACCGTGATGCCTTTGCTTTTGGCATACTTATAATAGTACTTATAATACGACCATCAGGAATACTCGGTAAAAAACGCATAGAGAAAGTATAGGATGTAGAAAAATGCACATATTTTTAAAATACAAATACCTGCCATACATCATTTGCGGCGTCTTATTTTTAGTACCTTTTATTATTGATAACTCATACTTTCTGCACATACTTATATCAATAGGACTATACATAATACTCGCTTTGAGTTTAAACCTTGTAACAGGCTTTGCAGGTCAATTATCACTTGGTCATGTAGCCTTTTACGGTGTTGGTGCCTACACGTCAGCCCTATTAATGCTCAATTTTAATTTAAACTTTTGGCTTGCAACAATAGCCAGCGCCATTGTCGCTGCTCTGTTTGGCTTTTTACTTGGGCTCCCGACACTGCGTCTTCGCGGCGATTATCTAGCTATCGTAACACTTGGGTTTGCCGAAATAATAAGACTTATACTTGTCAACTGGGACTCGCTTACAAGAGGTCCTATGGGTCTTCCTGGCATACCATCACCAGAAATATTTGGTTTTAGCTTCTTTTCTAAAGAATCTTTTTATTATCTTATTTTATTTTTTGCAATATTCACAATAGTATTTATGTACAGACTGACAAATTCGGGTGTCGGTATGGCGATGCAGACAGTAAAGGCAGATGAAATAGCTGCCGAATCCATTGGCATACATCCTATAAAATATAAACTTTTAGCTTTTGTCATTTCCGCAGGCTTTGCCGGAATTGCAGGTAGTTTTTACGCAAGTTACATATCTTTTATCAGCCCTGACACTTTTGTTTACAACGATTCTTGTACAATCTTAGCTATGGTCGTACTAGGCGGTCTGGGCAGTGTTCCAGGCTCAATAGTAGGCGCCACAGTGCTTACGTTAATACCTGAACTTTTAAGATTTTTAAGCAGCTACAGAATGATCATTTTCGGATCACTGATGGTTTTTATGATGATTTACCGTCCGAGCGGTTTTTGGGGCGCCGATAAGAGGATTTTAAATATCTATAAAATAAATTCTGGAGATGGCAAAAATGCTTGAAATTCTAAACGTTAAAAACGCTACCATTGTCTTTGGCGGACTTATTGCTGTAAACAATGTAAATATTACCCAAAATGACGGCGATATCATCTCTTTAATTGGTCCAAACGGTGCTGGTAAAACTACTTTTTTCAACCTGCTTACAGGCGTTTACAAACCAACAAGTGGACAGATTAATTTTTATGGTGAAGATATAACCGCCCTAAAACCACATCAAAGAGTACAAAAAGGAATTTCAAGAACCTTTCAAAACATTCGCTTATTCTCTGAGATGACAGTCTTAGAAAACCTACTTATAGCCAATTCAACTTGTAACAATGAAGGTGTTTTAGAAAGTTTTCTAGGCGGCTTAAGGTTAAAGAAAAAACGCAAAATGGTTGTTGAAGAATGCGAAAATATACTTGAAATTGTCGGACTCAAAGACCAGCTAGATGAACTTGCTACAAACCTTCCCTACGGCAAACAAAGACTGCTAGAAATCGGCAGAGCGCTTGCTACAAACCCAAAGCTTGTGCTACTTGACGAACCAGGTGCTGGTACGAACTCTACTGAAAAAGACGAACTTACAAAACTGATTTATCATATAACAAATCAGATGAAAAAAAATGTTTTGTTAATCGAACATGATATGAAATTTGTCATGAACATATCCAAACACATTATAGCACTAGACCATGGAGAGAAAATTGCCGAAGGTCTACCACATGAAATACAAAATAATCAACAAGTTATAGAAGCATATCTTGGCAGACAGACTTTTGCTTTTGACGATTAGTGCGAGGTGATAAAATGCTTAAAGTAGAAAATTTACATGTAAAATATGGTGTCATCCCTGCACTCAAAGGAATTTCTTTTACTGTTAATAAAGGCGAGATAGTTGCTCTAATAGGCGCAAATGGCGCAGGTAAAACCACAACGCTACAAACAATATCAAGGATTGTCAAAAGCTCTGAGGGAAGCATTTGTTTTGAAGATAAAGATATAACCAAAATGCCTGCACACAAAATTGTAGAACTTGGTATCTCTCACGTCCCTGAAGGTCGTGGTGTTTTTCCAAACCTCACAGTTTTAGAAAACCTCCAACTCGGCGCTTATCTTCGCAAAGATAAAGAACAAATATCTAAAGACCTGCAAGAAGTTTATGAAATATTTCCAAGACTGCACGAACGCTTGTGGCAAGCAGGCGGCACACTCTCTGGCGGCGAACAACAAATGCTCGCAATCGGTCGTGCTTTAATGTCCAAACCAAAACTGCTTTTACTTGACGAACCGTCAATGGGACTTGCTCCGATAGTTGTTGAAGGTATTTTCAAAACAATTAGAAATATCAACAGGCAAAACAATACTACAATACTGCTTGTAGAGCAAAATGCCCATATGGCATTATTGTTATCAAATAGAGCATATGTTTTAGAAACAGGACAAATAACGACAAGTGGAAATTCCAAAGATTTGCAAAAAGACGACCAAATAAAAAAGGCTTATTTAGGCTTATAAAGGAGAGATAAAAATGTCTGATACTTTAAAACCGGTATCAATCTATACAATCTTTGCCCAGCTTTTTTCTGCTGTGGCAAAAGAAGTAGCCGAAGAATTTGGCGATAAAGGGCAAGAGGCTATCCGCCGCGGCGTTAAAAACTTTGGCACAAAGCGCGGTCAAACAATCGCCCAAAATGCTAAAAGTGACGGTAAACCAAATACTTTAGAAAACTATCTACCCTATTACGATATGGAGCGCTCTGATTTATTTGTCTATGACACAACCCAAACAGATACTGTAATAGACCAAAAATTCCACACCTGCCCTTTTGCCAGCGCTTGGATTGAGTCAGGTCAACAAGAGCTTGGCAAACTATATTGCGATGAAATAGATGCCGCTATTGCTCAAGGATTTAACAAAAACCTAATCCACGAAGAAAAGACACACCTACTAAATGGCGATAAATGTTGCCATATGACCTTTACAATGAAAAAAGAGGACTGATATTTATGAACAACAAACCCATCTGCTATGTTCCTGGTAAGCAAATACCACAAGTATACAGTGGCGTGCCGACATTTTTAGGACTGCCAAAAATCGAAAATAAAGAGCAAATAAAAAATAGCGACATTGTCATAATGGGTGTACCGTGGGAAGGAGTTTGCACTTATGGTGGTTTTTCCGGTTGTGAACTTTCCACAAAAACAATTCGCCAAGCATCCGTGCGTTATGGCGGCTTTATGCCAGATTACGATGTAGATATATTCGATTACTTATCAGGCGGCGATTATGGCGACACCGCTGTCCAAAATGGCAACTATGAATTTTCCTTTGCTAAAATGCGAGAAAAGCTAAATGATATAATAGAATACAAAAAAATGCCGATTATCTTCGGCGGTGACCACTCTATATCCTACCCTTTAATAAGCCTATTTGCCGAAAAGCACAATAAAAATATTGGTATACTGCACTTTGATGCCCATATGGACAATGTTATGAGCTTTGGTGAAGAACAACTTGCCCGTTGTTCACCATTTTATCGTTTATATGAAGACCCTAACATCAACCCCGAAAAAATCGTACACTTTGGTATACGTGGACCGCGAAACCATCCTGACGGACTAAAATCTGCTAAAAAGTACGGCGCAACAGTTATCACTGCACTACAGATAAAGCTAATGGGCATACAAAAAGCCATACAAAAAGCTATAAATATAGTTGCTGACGGCACTGATGCCGTATACATATCAATATGTTCAGACGTTTTAGACGTCGCAAACAATCCGGCAGGACCACCTGATCCTTGTGGACTTACAAGCTTTGAACTAGCTTATGCTCTTAACCAGTGCGGACTCGTAAAAGCAAATGCCATTGATTTTGTCGAACTATATCCAAACCAAGACCCCAATAACGTATCTTCTCATACAGTGTCTTGGCTCGTTTTGCACTTGCTTGCAGGTATTGTCCAAAATAAAGGTAAATGAAAATTTACAAATTAAAAGGGTTTTGTAAAGTTTTCGCGAATTAATAATAAATATTATTTTTTCAAAATCAAGGGGGAGTTATTTATGAGCAAAAATGTAAAACCCAAAATCTCTAGTGAAGACTTTCTGCTTAACGCTAGAAAGACTGCTTATGATCTTAACGAAATTGAATTAATCGAGGAGGCTGTAACGAGAAAAGAGTGTATTTTATCAGACAAAGGCGCTATTTGTGTTACTACAGGCAAACATACCGGACGATCCCCTAACGATAAATTTATTGTCTATAGCAAAAATGTACACGATAAAATCGACTGGTCAAACAATACTCCAATAAGCGAAGAAATATTTACAAATTTATATGAAAAAATGAAAAAGTACGCTCAAAATCAAATGCTTTTCGTATCCAACGTACAAGCTGGCTCAGACCCAAAAAATTCTTTGAAGATAAAATTTATCAATGAACTTGCTTGGCACCATTTGTTTGTAAAGCAACTTTTTATTAAAACAACAGAAAAAGCTACTGTCAAAGAAGATTTCACTGTAATTTGCTTGCCTAAATTCAAAGCTTATCCAGATGTAGATGGAACAAAGTCAGACACATTTATAATCATTAACTTTGATGAAAAGATGGTTTTAATTGGCGGTGGCAAGTACGCTGGCGAAATGAAAAAATCAATTTTTTCTGTTATGAACTACCTATTGCCACAAAAAAATGTTCTTTCAATGCACTGTTCAGCTAATATGGGTAAAGATAAGAAAACAACTCTGTTTTTCGGTCTTAGCGGAACAGGGAAAACAACGCTATCTGCTGATCAAGACAGAATTTTAATAGGCGATGATGAACATGGTTGGAGTGATGACGGGATATTCAACATTGAAGGCGGTTGCTACGCAAAATGCGTAAAACTCACACCAGAGACCGAACCTGAAATATTCCATGCTATTCGCTATGGTACAGTTCTAGAAAATATCTGGATGGATAAGACCAACCGTCAAGTAGATTATTTTAATATAACCTACACAGAAAATACTCGTGCTGCCTATCCACTATCATACATACCAAACGCTCTTTGTGAAGGCGGAGTAGTACCGCATCCTGAAACAATAATCTTTTTAACTGCCGATGCCTTTGGTGTTTTGCCTCCTGTGGCTAAACTAACCAAAGAACAAGCAATGTATCACTTTTTGTCAGGCTATACAAGCAAATTAGCAGGAACAGAACGCGGTATAATCCAACCTGAAGCTACATTCTCATCTTGTTTTGGTGCTCCATTTTTGCCACTATCACCACTAGAATACGCTAAACTACTAGGTGAAAAAATCGAAAAACACAAAACTAACGTGTATTTAGTCAATACAGGCTGGTCAGGTGGTGCTTATGGTGTAGGGGAAAGAATGAATTTAACCTATACAAGAGCTATAATTAACGCTATATTAAACAGTAGGTTAAATGATACCACTTGGGAATTAGATCCAATTTTCAATATATCAATTCCATCTTCTTGTCCTGATGTACCAACAGAAATTTTAAATCCTATAAACACTTGGAAAGATAAAGAAGCTTACAAAGAACAAGCCAAAAAACTTGCTGGACTGTTTATCAAAAACGCCAACAAATTTTCTGCGAACATTTCACCAGAAATTGCCTCAGCAGGTCCTAAAGCTTAAAATGGCAATTAAAAAAGCTTGTTGTACAAATGTACAACAAGCTTTTTTTAATCATTTTTAATTACAAATTTAAATCTATTGCTAGAATCACCAGGCTTTAATTTATTGCTCTGTTCTGGGTGACCATTTACAGCATACATGCCAAACATATATGCAACTCCAGTTTTAAGTCCTTCTGGTGTTTTCAAGTAAAAGTATATTATATTCCAATTCTGACGATTTTTAGCATCTTTTTCTACAATGTCTTGAGCAATACGCTCAAATTCCGCCTCTGTGGGGTTGCTTTTTTCAACAAAAATATTATAAGTAAGAGGTGCAAGTTCGCCTTTTCGCCAAGATTTAAGCTGTCTATCAGACGATGCATTAACAGACTGAATATTGTATTGTATAAGCTGAGCAACAGGTTTTTGCATCTCTTGTTTTTTACTAATGTCATCAATCTTCGGTCCTAAAACCAACGATGATAAAAATAATATAAAACAAAGCAGTGCACCTATAGCAAAATTTTTCCACATTAGATTTTTTTTAAAAAATAATATAGCGGATACCAAAACAAATAGCAAACCACCAACCATACTTGTATGGGCAAGAGTCTCCATTAAACCACTCCTATGCAAAAGTTTATATTGTAATATTTTAAACTAAAAACAAAATAAATGCAATTTTTATTGCAGAAAATAAAATAATATCATCAAACTATTTACATAGTATTATATAAGTATTATAATATAGACATACTAATTAACAATATCTTACGGAGGTACTAATCATGGAATTTTCTGTAAAAACAGCAATCAAACCAGGTGCAAATGCCATCGTGCAACGTATGGTCACACAAGAAGACGCAGCGGCAAATTATGGAAGCAAACAATTGGGAAATCTTATAGCTTCACCTATTTATTTGGAAATGATGCTAGAGGCGACGACAGATATGGTAGACCACCTTTTACCAGATTACATGGTATCGGTAGGTACAAGCACACAAATGACACATTTGGCACCATCTTGCCTTGGAATGTATCTTAGCGTAAAAGCAATTTTAACAGATGTAATTGATAACAAACTACTTTTTGATATTGAGTTTAGAGATGATGCTGGTTTAACAGGTACAGGCAAACACACGCGTTTAGTTGTACGCAAAGATAAACTACTACAAAAAGCTACCGAAAGACTAAATAAAATACCACAAAATGTCGTACAATAAACAAAAAACCTGATGTGAAAGCATCAGGTTTTAATTTTTCTATTATAATAACAATTCATCACCTGCCGCAATGTAATCTATCTTATCATTTAATCTTTGTTTCATCTTCTCATACACGCAAATTCCTGTGCAATGGCAAGTATAGAATTTACTTTTACAGTTTGAAAGGTAATCGCAAACTTGATCAATTAAACTATCAGCTTCGCTTTTTTGTGTGCTTGGGTTAGATAGATGAAAACCTCCGATAACATAATCTGGCTGAACAGCTTTTAGTTGGACAAATCTTTTTAAAATATTAACAATGCCGTTGTGGGCACAGCCTGCAATTAATATAAATTTACCTTCATCGTGAATAATCAAATTTTGCTCATGTACAAAATCATCTTCAACCAAAATATCTTGCTGTCTTTTAAGCAGTACCTTATTGGCAGTGGAAAATAGTTCTTTTGTCTTTACACCCGCAAAAAGTTCAAGACTATCATCAATCTTTAAATAATCATCACAAAAAATAATCCTATCATTATCTTTTAACAAAGCGTTCAAGCCTATATTTGCAATATCATTTTCACCTCTTTTGGCAAAGTGCTCATCAAACGCCTCTTTTTGCAAGTAAATTTTAGCATTTTTGTTAATTTGTAAAAACTGCTCTAGCCCACCACCGTGATCATAATGGCCATGTGATATAACCAAAATGTCGACAAATGATAAATCAATATTTAGCTTTTGGGCATTTTCCAAAAACAAGCTCCCCTGCCCTACATCAAATAATATTTTGTGTCTGTCCGTCTTAATATAAAAACTAAGACCATGTTCTGTACCCAAATCACAACGACTGGTAGTATTTTCCACTAGAGCTTTTACAATCACAAAAACCACCTCGTTTTTTATTTCATTATACCTTTTATTGGACAATTTTAAAATAAAAAAACCACCAATTTTTTGGTGGCAATATTCTGGCACGCCTGATAGGAATCGAACCTACGCACTCGGCTCCGGAGGCCGACGCTCTATCCACTGAGCTACAGGCGTATATTTTGTTGCTTTTGCATTATAGCATATTAATTTATCAATGTCTATTTGTAAAAGAGGATTTAGCGCTTTTTTGTCAAATACTCTTATAAGTTATATTAAGGAGGTTTTTTATTATGGATGTACCTGTAAACGCCTGGCACAACGAACAAATTGGTCAAATGGTTGTCAAAGCTTTAAAGCGCAATCTTTTTGAAGCGGACTATGTGCCTGATATTAAAACGGCGCTTAATAAACTGCTCACAATGATACCAGAAGGTGCTAGCATTGGTTGCGGCGGTTCAGTAACTAAAAATGAAATTGGACTTATGGACGAACTTAAAAAACGAGGTCATGAGATGATCGATTGGCATATACCCAATATGACAGCACCAGAAAAGATTGCCGCAAGACGCAAAGCACTAACATGCAATGTATTTTTGGCAAGCTCTAACGCTGTAACTCTAGACGGTCAATTAATTAACCTTGATGGTACAGGCAACCGTATTGGCTCGATTGCTTTTGGCCCAGACAAAGTAATTATTATTGCTGGTATTAACAAGATTGTGCCCGATATTGACACAGGTCTTAAACGAATTCAGCAAATTGCCGCACCTAAAAACAACAAAAGGCTTAATCTGCCTAACCCTTGCACTACTACCGGTGTTTGTATGAACTGTTCTTTGCCGACACGAATTTGTAATGTTACAACAATAATGCACAAACGTCCATCATCTAGCAATATTTTTGTTTTAATCGTTGGCGAAAGTTTGGGCTATTAAAAAAATGCACCATTAAGTTAACTTAATGGTGCATTTTTTCTTAAACGAAATTTATAATACTTGCACCTTTTAATATGTTATAATTAAAAAGTAATTAGTAATTTTACAAGAGGTAAAAAGTGTTTATATCTAAAAAATCCACGCCCTATTTTTTAAAGGGCAGCAATATAGGAATACTTTTAATTCATGGACTAACAGGTTCACCTGCACAAATGCGTCTTTTAGCTGACTATTTGCATGATAGCGGCTTTAGCATTTTAGCAGTGAGATTATCAGGTCACGGAACAGAGGTATCTGATTTAGCTTGTAAAAACTGGCAAGACTGGTTTAAAAGTGTGCAAGATGGATATTACCAGCTGAAAAGTTGCTGTGATAAAATTTTTGTAGTTGGTCTATCTTTAGGTGGACTACTGGCACTAAAACTAGCAACTCATTTTACTGTTGATAAATTAGTCATAATGTCAACTCCCATTCAGGTTTATGATAAAAGGTTTAATTTTGTTCAATATCTAAGATTTTTAAAAAAATACAATAAAAAAAGAAATCGCTATTACAATGTAGGCGATGATTATAATGACGGTTATGAAAAATATCCCCTATCCGCTCTATGCGAATTAAAAAATTTAATCGAAGTAGTAAAAGCCGATTTGACAAATATTAAAGTGCCTATATTAATTATCCAGTCGAAAACGGAAAATACAGTAGTACCCAAGAGCGCTTCGTATATTTACGATAAAATATCCAGCCACCAAAAGCAGCTTTTATGGCTTGATAACTTTGGTCATATGATTATTTTAGAAGAAAATCGCCAGATGGTTTTTGCAAAAACGCTGGATTTTTTTAAAGGAGAACAAAGATGAGCCAAGAATTTAACTGGTGTTTTGGTTGTGGCAAAGATAATCCTATTGGTTTAAAATTAAAATTTGTCTTTGATGATGATTGCTATTGCACTTATTTTACACCGCAAGCTGAACATCAAAGCTATAACAATCAAATGCACGGCGGACTTATTGCAACTTTACTTGACGAAACATTAGGCGATCATGCCTATAAATTAGCAGGTAAACCAGCCTTTACCGCCAAACTAGAGCTTCGCTACAAAAATCCTGTACCAGTTGGTGAGACAGTCAAGATTTTCAGTAACTTAGTGAGGAAAAAAGGTCGACTATACGAAATGAAAGGTAAACTTTTGTTAGCAGATGGCAGTGTTGCCGCCGAGGCTAACGCCAAGTTTTTATTGGCAGAATAAATGAAAAAACATGTTATAAAAGACACTATAATGAAATTATTGCAAAACCAAAAACCGCTTACTCAAGAACAAATGCTCGAATACCTGCATTTTAAGGGTAAAGATTTAAAGGCTTTTTGGGACTGCCTGCAAAATCTTTTAGGTCAAGGCACTATTGTCAAAACGCGCTTTGGTGCTTATGGTCTGCCTGAAAAGATGAATTTACTTGTCGGAACTTTAGCTATGAGCAGCAAAGGCTTTGGCTTTGGCTTTGTCATTATAGATAAAGAGCAACCAGATATTTTTATACCGCCAAAACATCTTGCAGATGCTATGCATGGTGATAAAGTAATGGTTCGTATAAACGCTACTCCTTCGCAAAAACAGCCGGAAGGCGAAATCATCCGTGTATTAGAACGTGCAAACACTACAATCGTTGGTACTTTTACAGCTAACAAAGGCTTTGGCTTTGTCTCACCTGACAACAAAAAACTCTCTCAAGATATTTTTGTCGCTAAAAAAGATTTCCATGGTGCTAAAGATGGTCAAAAAGTAGTTGCAAAACTAACAAGCTGGGCAACTGGCGGGAAAAAAGCTGAAGGCGAAATTATAGAAATAATCGGCGATAACGATGCTAAAGGCGTTGACGTTGCCGCAATTATAAAACAGAACAATCTACAACTTAATTTTAGTGAGCAAGAACTTCAAGCTGCCGAAAAAGTAAGCGATACAGTCTCTGAACAAGACTTTGTTGGCAGACGTGATATGACACATAAAATTGTTGTAACAATCGATAGTGAAGATGCCAAAGATTTAGATGATGCTGTGTGTCTTGAGAAGATTGACGATAAGTTTATTTTAAGCGTTTATATAGCTGATGTAAGCCACTACGTAAAAGAAAATGATATTTTAGACCTGCAAGCAAAAAACAGAGCTACAAGCGTATATCTAGCAGACAGAGTATTACCAATGCTCCCAGAGCGCTTGAGCAATGGCATTTGCAGTCTAAACCCGCACCAAAACAGACTTGTTATGACTTGCCAAATGCACTTAGACAAAAATGGCAAGGTCGTCAAACATGAAATATTTGAAGCTGTAATCAATATCACTCAACGACTTAGCTATACAATCGTCAAGCAAGCACTAGAAGACGACGAAAGCATCTTGCCACAAGAACTTATAAGCATGTTAAAAGATATGGCTAATATCAGTCAAACACTAAGAAAAAATCGTCTAGCTAAAGGTGCAATAGACTTTGACCTACCAGAGCAAAAAGTAATCTTAGACGATAATGGCAAAGTCGCCGAAATAAAAACTATGCAAAGAAGTATCGCCGAGAGCATTATTGAAGAATTTATGCTACTTGCCAACCAAACTGTTGCAAAGCATCTTTCTGACAATAACATCCCTTCCATCTACAGAGTACATGAAAAACCAGATGATGAAAAAATCCAATCACTAAAAGAACTCCTTTTTAGCTTTGGCTTAACACTTAGCTATAAAAAAGAAATCAAACCAATGGACTTACAAACAATACTCACAAAACTAAAAGGCAAACCGGAAGAGCGCTTTATATCTAAAGTCACCCTGCGTTCATTAAAACAAGCCGAATACGGCACGCAAAACATACATCATTTTGGTCTTGCAATGAACTACTATACCCATTTTACCTCGCCTATCCGTCGCTATCCTGATTTGATAATACACAGGTTGTTAAAACTACTCATGCAAAAAAAGCTCACAGATAAGAAAAAACAACAACTTGAAGCTACTCTACCAGAACTAGCCGAGCATTGCTCAAAACAAGAGCGAGTAGCAGAATTGACAGAGCGGCAAGTGCTGGATCTTAAAAAAGCCGAATATATGATGGATTTTATCGGTCAAACATTTTTAGGTACAATAAGCTCGGTAACCTCATATGGTTTGTTTGTGGAACTAGATAATGGCATAGAAGGCTTGTTGCACATGTCAAGTCTCTTGGACGATTACTATGAATACCTTCCAAATGACTACTGCCTTATCGGTCAATCGACTAAAAAAGTCTACCGTCTTGGCGATAATTTGCAAATTGAGGTATTTAAAGTAAGCATTGAAGATAAAACCATTGACTTTATTCTTCCAGGTCAAAAGCTACTTGTTAAAGAGCAAAAACTAGATAAAAAATTACAAAAATTTAAAGGTAAACCCAAAGACAAAAAAAGCAAGGTGAAAAAATGTCGGAAAAACCAACAAAAACGATAGCCGAAAACCGCAAGGCACGGCACGATTACTTTATACACGACTCTTTTGAGGCAGGCATTGTCCTAACTGGCACAGAGATAAAATCACTTCGTGCAGGCAAAGCCAACCTCAAAGACAGTTATGCCCAAATAGACAAAAACGCTGAAATATACTTGCACAACATGCACATAAGCGAATACGAGCAGGGTAACCGTTTTAACCACGATCCACTTAGAACAAGAAAACTATTGATGCACAAGGAGCAAATAACCAAACTACTTGGCAAAATAAAAGAAAAAGGCTATTCACTTATAGTGCTAAAACTCTATTTTGTTCGCGGTAAAGCCAAAGCACAGCTAGCACTTGTAACAGGCAAAAAACTCTATGACAAACGCCAAGATCTTGCCCAAAAAGATGCGCAAAGGCAAATCCAACAAGCACAAAAAGAACGTCAACAAACAGTCTAGCTTATTAAAGGAAGATTTATGAAAAAACTAATAAAAATCACTCTAATCTTACTATGTGTCCTATCACTTAGTGGATTTAAAAACCTCGATTCTGTAGATTATTCTCTTTCAAACAACTGGGCATATCTAGCTTACGGTAAAAACAAAGCAGTAGATGTATTTATTCTCTGTCCAACAGTTGATTTAGGAACAGATACTAGACACAACATGGACATTAACGACGAAAAGACAAAACAAAACTTTGTCGGAGCACTAAATATGCAGCTGGGCATTTACAGCCAAACAGGCAGCATTTATGCGCCATATTATCGGCAAATGACTTTATCTGCATATGCCAAAAGCAATTACAATGACAATTTAGACATAGCCTATGAAGATGTTAAAGATGCCTTTATTTACTATTTTGAAAACTATAATCAAGGTAAGCCTTTTATTTTAGCAGGATTTTCGCAAGGGTCACAACTAGGTATTAAACTTATGCAAGATTTATTTAGTGATCCCAAATACTCTGATAAACTTATTGCCGCCTACCTAATCGGTTGGGGCATAACCGCTGATATGATCAAAACCAGTCCTTTTTTGAAAATGGCACAAAGCGAAACGGACACTGGTGTTATCATTTCCTTTAACAGTGAAACGCCTGATATAAAATCATCACTTATTGTGCCGCAAGGCGTAAAAACGCTGGCAATAAATCCGCTTAACTGGAAGACAAATTCAACTCCAGCTAAGGCAAAAGAAAATATTGCCGCCTGTTTTACAGACTATTCAGGTACTATAAAAAAACAAATTCCACACCTAACAGGAGCATATCTTGACAAAAACCGCGGCACTTTGAAAGTTCCTGACATAAAAAAGCAAGATTATCCGCCTATTATCCCACTTTTTATGCTTGGTGAATATCATATATATGACTATCAATTTTTCTACAAAAATCTACAAGAAAATGTCGCCAAAAGAACAACGATCTTTTTTACTAAACAAAAAGCTGCGTAATAAAAGTATTGCATAGACACATAAGATAAAAAATGTTATAATAAATTTTACCACCATTATGGGGGCGTACTGGTTTCGACAGGGGTAGTTGTGGCAAGTAAAGCGAGTCGGTGTCCCAGAAGACCGTTTAACTCTGGACCTTTTTTAAACGCAGAAGATAATTTTGCATTAGCTGCTTAAAGCTACGTTCTACTAAGCCATCGCCTGTGGGTTTAGATAGGGCGTCACAATACAGGCTTGCTTAGAACCTATCGTTCAGTGGGGTTTTAAGGACAACAAATTGAACTAGCTGACACATAGCCTGCCGTTTGGCGATCTGTCGGCGAATTTAAAATAAATGGCTGCACTCGGAGAAAATCTTGCAGCAATGCTTTTGGACAGGGGTTCGACTCCCCTCG
>CAZKFG010000022.1:0-31132 GCA_964551985.1 uncultured Acidaminococcales bacterium | reverse complement strand
ACAATTGCCCCCTTTTATAGTGATAAAAGGTGTACTAAACATTATTTTTGGAGAGTTACAAAAGTGAATTCATTACGGACAAAATTTTCTCAAATTCGATTTGACAGCAAATTTATAATAATTTCATTTTGCGTTATTTTGCTAATGCTGTTCATCGTATTTCCAATGCTATACCTTATTGTCAGCAGCTTTTTTGATGGTGGCAGTATTGATTTTAGCAACTATAAAGACGTATATAGCAAAGATGTCAACTGGCGAGCGCTTGTCAATACGCTCCAGCTGGCACTTTTAGTAATGATATATAGCGTTATAATAACATTCCCACTCGCTTGGCTTGTCGGCAGAACAAACCTGCCCGGCAAAGGCTTTTTTCGCACAACACTTGTCGCAACTTACATGATCCCACCATACGTTGGCGCAATCGCTTGGGTACAACTGCTAAATCCTAGCGTGGGTTACCTAAACATGATTTTAAAATGGATGTTTAGCTTAGAGGCTTCACCATTTGACATTTACACAATGGGCGGACTAAGCTGGGTTTTAACACTCTTTTATTCACCATTTGCATTTATCACAATCTCAAGAGCGATGGAAAAAATGGACCCAACACTGGAAGAAGCTGCAAGAATAGCTGGCGCTTCTCCACTTAGAACGCTAAAAGATATTACACTTCCACTAATGGCGCCGAGCATATTAGCTGGTGGACTGTTAGTATTTATTTCTGCGGCTTCCTGCTTTGGGATCCCTTCAATTGTTGGTATGCCTGGCAAAATAGAAGTTATGACAACAAGGATAGTAACATATGTGTATATGGGCGACAGTAAAGGCATAAGAGATGCCACAGCACTTGCAGTTGCACTTATGATGTTTGCCAATACGCTGCTTTTTGCCATCACTTGGTTTGTCGGCAAAAAAGACTACACAACTATAAGCGGTAAAAGTACAAGACCTAACATTGTCAACCTTGGTATTTGGAAAATCCCGGCAATGATTGGCGTTTTTGCCTACTCTGTAATATCGGTAATATTGCCATTAGGTGCGATACTCTTAACTTCACTTATCGGTACGATGAGTAAACCTATAGGACTTGACAACCTTACCTTTGACAATTGGCACCCTGTAATCCAAAGCTCACAATACATTGAACCTATAATAAACAGCTTGATATACGCTACAATTGCCGCAACAGTCGGAACTTTTTTGGCAATATTTATTTCATACTTACTTGTCAAAACCAAAACGGTCGGCAGAAATTTGCCTGATCTTTTAGTTACTATAGGCGGCGCTACACCGAGCATTGTTATAGCACTTGCTCTTATAATAGCGTTTTCAGGAAACTTTGGCTTAAACCTTTATTCGACAGTTAGCATACTTGTCGTAGCATACCTTGTCAAATACCTTACAATGTCAGTTAGAACAATCAGCGCCTCACTTAGCCAAGTGCATACTTCGCTAGAAGAAGCGGCGTTAAACTCAGGTGCTAGCTGGATAAGAACCTGCAAAGACATAATATTGCCACTTATCGCACCATCGGTCGTCGCAGGCTGGTTTTTAATCTTCATGCCATCATTTTACGAACTTACAATGTCCATCTTACTATACGGCTCAGAAACCAAAACAATCGGCGTTTTGTTATACGAACTGCAAACTTACGCCGACTCACAAAACGCATCAGTACTATCAGTAATAATACTTGGCATTGTACTTATCGGTAATATAATTTTAAACAAAGTAAGCAAAGGAAATATCGGTATTTAAAGGAGAGAACTCGCTTGGCACAGATAAAAATAGAAAACGTATACAAAAAGTTTGGCGAAGTTACAGCAGTCAACGACTTTAGCGTCGACATCAAAGACGGCGAATTCGTCTCAATACTAGGACCATCAGGTTGTGGCAAAACAACAATGCTCAGAATGATTGCAGGCTTTGAGCGTGCGACAAGCGGAAATATATACATCGGCGACAAACTTGTCAGCTCGTCAGAAAAAAACACCTTTGTCCCACCTGAAAAACGAGACATTGGTATGGTTTTTCAGTCTTATGCCGTCTGGCCACACATGACAGTATTTGAAAATATCGCCTATCCACTAAAAATAAAAAAAGTGGCTAAAGAACAAATAAAAACCCGAGTAGAAGAAGTACTGGAGATGGTACATTTAGAGCCTTATGCCCAAAGGTACCCGCATCAATTATCTGGTGGACAACAGCAACGTGTTGCACTAGGCAGAGCGCTTGTGGCAGAACCGGCACTACTACTGCTTGACGAGCCACTATCAAATCTTGACGCCAAATTGCGCGAGAGTATGCGTTTTGAAATAAAGGCACTACAAGAAAAAACAGGAGTTACCGTAGTATACGTAACACACGACCAAGCAGAAGCTATGGCTATGTCTGATAAAGTTGTTGTAATGCATTCAGGTTCAATTCAACAAATAGCACACCCCATACAAGTATACGAAAATCCTGCAAACCATATCGTCGCAGACTTTATTGGACTTGTCAATTTCATTGACGGCATGATTGAAAATGCTACAGTTCGCATACATGGGCTGGATTTACAGGTGCCGAAAGAATACTCTCATCTAGCAGGCGAAGTCGTCGTTGCTGTAAGACCAGAGAGCATAACAATTAGTGAGGTGGCAGCGCCAAACGCTGTACAAGGCAAACTTGCTTTTAAGGTCTATCTTGGTGATTCTGTTGACTACCGTGTGCAAATAGGTAATAAAGAAATACGCATAATCAACAAAGCCGACCACTTTGAAGAATTTGCAGTCGGCAAAGATGTCTACATTAGCTTTGACAAAATAATGTTATTTAAAAAATAAAAAAACCTTGCTATCAGCACGGTTTTAAACTTTTAACTAAATAAACAAAGCGCAGCTCATCAGTGATTGACTGTTCTTTAAAAACCCTATAACCTAATTTTTCATACAAACGAAGATTGCTTTCGCTTTTACTACTTGTAAAAAGTTCAAATATTTTACTTGGATACTCATATTCAACTGCCAAAAGAAGCTTTGTGCCAATACCTTGTTTTTGCCAATCAGGGTGAACAATCAGTTTGCCAATATAAACAGTATCACCGTTGCAATATGCCCTAACCGAGCCTATTATTGTATTATCATCATGCAAAACTTTAAATATAATCCCTTTTTTATATTCTGCGCTAACTTCAACTAAAGTCTGCTTTAAGGGCGGAATATCTAAACTGCGAAAAAGCCTCGCCTCACTTTGATAACAAAGATATTGCAAATCTAGTATAGCTTGCAAATCATCTTCATCAGCTTTTGTAATTATCATACAATCAACCCCTTTAAAAAAATTTTATCACATATAAAAAAGTTCTCAGTACTTTTAATTTGAAAGTCTTTATTTGTGATGATTACAATTGCTAAAGCTTAGTTGTATTTTTAAATATAAATATTTTGCTGATAAAATAATTTGCAATGATAACTATGATGTTAGATAAAACTTTAGCTAAAATTGCATTTATTTTGAATATTTCAATGAAAATAATGATGCTACCTAAATCTAGTAGCAAGGAAAAAATTCTTGATAGTAAAAAAAGTAGCAGTTCTTTGCCAGTAGTTAAAACGTCTGTTTTTCGATTTTTAAATACCCATTTTTTATTGGTGATAAATGCAAATAGTACGGCTATTAGCCAAGCGAATATTGTGGACGTTTTATAATCAATTAAACAGTATTTTACTAAAAAAGAGTATGTAGTAATATTGATTATAGTTGTTGCTATGCCAAATATTAGGTAGGCTATAATTTGTTTGTATTTGTCGAGAGTGTTCATTTGTCTATAATTATCTTTTGGTTATTATATTCGTTTACTAAATATAGTGGTCTGTTTTTGCTTTCGTTGAATATTCGACCTAGATATTCTCCAATAATTCCTAAGACTAACAGCTGAAGACCACCTAAAAACAGCATAATACTCACAAGTGATGGATAGCCAGCTACTAGCTCTCCATATAAAAGTGTTTTTATGATTATCCAGATCATGTAGATAAAGCCTAGGATAGATACAAATATTCCTATAAAAGATGATAGTTTCAATGGTGTTGTTGTAAAAGAGGTTATTCCTTCTATTGCTAACTCAGTTAAGCGTAGATAGTTCCATTTTGTATTGCCAGCGGCACGAGCATCTCGTTCAAATATTACTTCTTTTTTTGAATATCCAATCCAACTAAACATGCCTTTAGTATAGCGTTGTGTTTCACGCATGGATTTTAAAGCTTGAATGCATTGCCGATCTAGCAGGCGAAAGTCTCCAACATCTGTTTGGATAGGGATGCGTGTCAATTTTTGTAATATACGGTAATAGATTTTTGATGATAGCTTTTTGAAAAAGGTTTCTCCAGCTCTATTTTTTCTCTTGGCATATACATCAGAAAATCCTTCTTCCCAATGTATGATAAGTTCAGGAATTAATTCCGGTGGGTCTTGTAGATCTGCATCCATTATAATTACAGCATCGCTGTTTGTGTAGTCAAGACCTGCAATCATAGCTAGTTCTTTGCCAAAGTTTCTGGATAAATCAACATATGATACTTGGTTATCTTTAGCATGTAGTTGTTTTATAATATTTAATGTCTTATCTTTGCTACCGTCATTGACAAATAAGATTTCCCAGTTATATTTTGTTAAATTATTTATGACTGATATTACTCTAGTATAAAATTTGTTTAAAACTTCTTGTTCATTGTAGCAAGGCACAAGAATGGAAATTAATTTTTTATTTGACATGATAATCTTCCGTCAATCTTATTGATTTTACTCCTAAATAATTAGCGAATGCTTTATTAGTCCACGTTTCACTATCTGATCGTATATCATTCATATATAAATATCTATTACTATAAATGTTATATGGTTTGATAATTATATCAGATTTATTTTCTTTTATTTGCATCATAATATCAACATTTCTCAATTGTGTTTCTTTGTACAATAGTATGTAGCGCTCTACAGTTATATAGCAGGTAATAGTCATATAAGTAGCTAATAAAAAGATCATTGTTTTAGTTATTGTGTGTTTGATGGTGTATTGGCTATAATTGAATTTTAGCAACATTAAAGCGCCTATTATTAGATAAATAGTAGAGCCGAAGCTAGCTCTATACGGAAAAATTGGTGAAAAAAGCATTACTGCGTTATTAAGTATGCTAAGCGATATAAAAGATAGTGGTAACAAGATGGTTACATTGTAAGATAACAATCTTTTTTTCACTAAGTTAAAGAAAATAAAAATTGTAATTAGCCATAATAACCACTGATATAATATAATTTTTGACATGTTAAAAAGATTATTAAAAAAAGCTTTTTCAAATGTAAAGCCCATTTGTCTTAGTGCATCAAAGCGAATTTTGTTTCCGGGAGCTAAGATTAAAAAAGAAAAGCCTATTATAGCGCCTAAAAAGCCTAATATCATCCATGTATCCAGTTTATTTTGTTTGTAAAATAATAAGCAAACTGAAAATGTAAATAATAGCATTGTGGCGGCTGTGTTTTCATTTGTCCAACCTGATACAATGCCAAACAAAAACATTAAGCAAGCTATAAAAGTTTTATTGTAGGTAGTAAATAAGCTTTTATTAGTTAATGCTATTCTATAGGGAAGTAAAAAAAGCAGTATAAAAGTTGTTGGCCATAAATAATTGCAAGCGCCTATTAACCAAAATATAGGCTCGGGAACACTTTTAACACAGATATAAATGGATGCAAATATAAATAAAAGGTATCTATAATCACATTTTAAAGTGATTTTTCCAACAATATGCCAATATATTGCCAGTATCAATGTAATAAATATTCCAGCATTTAATACATTAAATATCGGCTTGCCTAAGAGTAAAAAATATTGTGCTAATGTATGGGTAACGCTTCTTCCACCCCAGGTCATATAGTGATGTATTTGTGAATTTATAACATCTGTAAAACTTTTTATATGCTGACCTTGAGCTGCCCAGTTCATAGCATAAGCATAATCATCAGCGAAAAGAGGAGCACAATAATTGCATACAAATATATAAATATAAATTAATAAAAAAACAAACCACGCTTTTTTGTAGTCTTCTTGAGGAGTGAATTCTCCATTCATATGATTTTTTTCCTTGCTATGCGGCAATTTTTGCATTTTTAGTGTACTAATTTGCATACATAATTCCTCTCTTGTTTTGCAAAATGTTACAGATTATATATATTTATACTATATTATCATGATTCATAATTGCTTTGCAAGAGAGTTTTGCGTTGTTATTTGTGCTTTGGGTAAAAAATAACAGCTTACCAAAAGGTAAGCTGTTGATTAATTTGTTTGTTTTGAACCGAGTAAATAGGTGATGAGCTGTTCGGCGGTGCGTCCTGATCTGCCGGTGTGGGTCATCTCCCATTTTATTGCTTCTTTTTTGAGCTGTTCTTCTGTTAGATTAAGTCCGCTTTTTTTGGCGAGTTCGGTTATGATTTTAAAGTAGGCATTTTGGTCTGGTGAAATGAAAAAGATTTTGACGCCAAAACGATCGGCAAGCGAGATTTTTTCGTTTATTGTGTCAGTACGGTGCAGCTCACTGCCATCGTTGTCTGCCCAGACTTCTTTTATTATGTTACGCCTGTTTGATGTGGCGTAGATAAGGACATTGTCGGGTTTTACTTCAAGACCACCATCTATAGTGGATTTTAGTTGTTTGTATTCAACTTCAAATTCTTCAAAAGAAAGGTCGTCTAGGCATAGTATAAATTTTTTGCCACAGTTTTTGAGGATGCTCATTATCGTTGGCAACTGTCCAAATTGGGTTCGGGAGATTTCGACAAGCCGAAGACCATCGTCAAAGAACATATTGATTAGCGCCTTTATTGATGAGGATTTACCTGTCCCGCGTTCGCCGTAAAGTAGAACGTTGTTTGCCGGTAGGTTTTGCAAGAAGGCTTTAGTGTTGTCAATAAGCTCTTGTTTTTGGCGCTCGTAGCCGATAAGGTCATCAAAAGTTATGTCGTCACAGCTATTTATGCCGATAAGTTGGTTCTCGTCGCTGTCATATTTAAATGCCATAAAGTCAGAGAACATGCCATAACCATATTTTTGATAGTGCTGGCAAAGGTTTTTAGTTGCAGTTTCGTCATCTGTTTGTGCAAGTAGTATGTTTTTTATATTTGCTATAGATTTATTTTTGCTTGTTATTGTTGGTTTGTAATCGGTTAAAAAGTCTTGTTTGAAAATTTGTGTGTTGTGTGAGAGTATTTCGCGCAGAATTTTTATATCGCCTGTTGCAGCTTTAAAGAGGCTATCGCCAATTTTGCCACCTTTTTGTTCGGCTGTTTTGGTAAAGGTATTAGCGTCTTTAGAGATAAGATATATTAGGTATTGGTTAAATAGATTGCCAGATAAGCCTAGTTTTTCTGCGGTTTCTATTAGGCGGTTTGCGATGAGGCTCTCGTCTTGTTGTAGTTCTCTATGAGTTATTTGTTGTAATAGGTCGTCTTGTAGTAGGTTTCGATAGAGAAAAAGGTTACTTAATGTCCGAAGGTGGTTCAATATTAACACTCCTTTAGGATTTTTATCTGTTTAGCAATTGTTTTGTTGTTTGGCAAAATAAAATTACTACTTGTTATTTGCATTAAAGGTTCTAAGACGAATAGACGTTTTAGCATGTCTTGGTGTGGAATTGTAAGTTTTTCGCTCTTATAGGTTATGTTATCATATAAAATTATGTCTAGGTCTATAAGCCTGTTGCCCCAGCGCTCAACTTTCGTTCTACCCATTTGTTTTTCTATTGTTTTGAGTGTTACAAGTAGTTGTTCTGGCTCAAGGTCTGTCAAAACTTGGCAGACAGCATTTAAAAAATCTTGTGTCGCAGCACTGCCATAAGGTGCAGTTGTGACGAAGTTTGAAATTTTTTGTACTGATAGTCCTTGTTGTTGCATTTTTTCTAGTGCGATACTTAGATTTTGCTGTTTGTCGCCAAGGTTTGTGCCAAGTGCGATGTATGCTGTTACCATTATTTTACTGCCTCAAATATTTTTATTGCCATAGCGTTTTGTTTGACATCGTGTACTCTAAAAATGTTCACACCTTTGTTTATAGCTTGACAGGTAAGTGCAATTGTACCTTCAAGGCGGTCTTTTGCCGATATGTCGCCAAGCAGTTGACCTATCATTGATTTTCTTGATGCGCCGAGCAAAATTGGTAGGTTAAGGCTTGTAAAGGCGTTTAGATTTTTAATCAAAGAGATATTGTGCTCTAGGGTTTTGCCAAAACCAATGCCAGGGTCGATAATGATTTTATCTTTTTGTATCTCGTTTTTTATAAGTGTACTTACTCTATCTTGCAAAAATTGCCATACTTGGGCTGTTACATCAGAGTAGGTAGGGTTATCTTGCATTGTTTGGACGTCGCCTTGCATGTGCATTATAATTATGGGCACGTTGTAACTTTTGGCAAGTGCGATTACTTTAGGATTACTCGCGCCTGTTATATCATTTATTATATCCCCACCAGCGTCTAGTGCTTGTTCTAAAGTTTCGGGGTTAAAGCTATCGATAGAGATTATGCTCTCTGGAAAGTGTTTTTTAATTTGTTTGATTATTGGCACTACTCTTTTTGCTTCTTCTTGCCAATCAATTATTTTAGCTCTTGGTCTTGTCGATTGGCCGCCGATGTCTAAAATACTGGCACCGTCCAAAACCATTGTTTGGGCTGTTTTTAGGGCGGATTGTTCGTCTTTTTGCCTTGATTGTTCGTAAAAAGAGTCATCTGTCATGTTGATTATGCCCATCAGCATTACATCAGAGTAATCAAGTGTTTTGCCGCTGGCGAGTGTTGTAGTAACAGATTGGCTGTCTAGATAATCTTGCAAATTTTGCCTTAGCTGTTGCAGTCCGAAAAAAGGCATTTTTTCAAGCTTTTTTATAAGTTCGTAGTAGTGTTTTTTTGTACCCAAAAGGAGTATGTCTGTATGGTCAATTTTTCCTGTTATGCAATGTCTATTAATAGCGCAGTCGCCGCCAGAGCTGAGTAGTTCTTGTTTTATTATATTTGCTGCCGGTGTTCTGACAGCTAGAATTTTAAGTGGTAGTATTTGCGAGCGGTTTTCAAATATATTTATACTCGCTGGGTGCACGTCGATTTTTTGCAACTCTCTTTGTAATAGGTTAATATTTATAGGTAAAATCACTCAAACCATCCTTTTTCTACGCAAGCAAAAGCGTTGTGGTTGTGTATGCTCTCCATACTGTCAACTGTTACTTTGTACCAATTTATTTTTTGGTTTTCTTCTAGCTTTAAGGCGATTTCACGGACAGCGTCTTCGACAAAGCGCGGCTGCTCGTAGGATTGCTCGGTTATTTGTTTTTCATCTGGGCGCTTTAAAAGTGAATAAACTTCGCTAGAGCCACCAGACGCGGCGATTTCAGCTATTTGTTCTATCCAGACAAGCCCTGTTGTAATAACTTCTATTGAGGCTATTGCCCTTTGGTTGTGAGCGCCATATTGACTTATTTCTTTAGAACAGGGGCAAAGCGTCAAGATAGGTGTATCTACTTTTATTTTAAGTGAATAGTTGTCAGATTTTTCCGCTATATAAACGCAATTTAAATCAAGAGGAGCACACAGTCCGCTTACAGGTGCTTTTTTATATATGAAATAGGGAAAATCTATTTCTATCATAGCTTTTTGCGCGCCAAGTCGCCTTTTTAAATCGTCTAATATATTTTCTAAGTTTTTTGGCGAGATTACATCTACGTTTTGCAAGCATTCAACAAAACGGCTCATATGTGTACCTCTGGCATCGTGCGGTAAATCGACCGCAATAGAGATATTACCGACAGTGTTTTGCGTGCCGTGATCACGGTCTTTTAATGTTATCGGCCAGGCAAGGTTTCTAATGCCGACATGTTTGAGTGGCACGCGTCTTACGTCTTTTTGTCCTTGGACATCTTTCATTACAATTTTTCTCCTCGATAGCAAACGCCGCTTGTGCGAGTTTCCCAAAGTTCTATTTCATAGAGGTGGCAGTTGTCTCTTTTTAGCTCTTTTTCTAGATTTTGCCAAATCCAGACGCTCATATTTTCGGCAGATGGTTGTTCTAGTATATCGTTTATGCAGACGTGGTCTATTTTTTCGATTACTTTTGTTTTGACGATTTCTTTGAATTCAACAAAATCCATTATCATGCCTTCGTGCGCAGGTGTCCCTTCTAGTTTAACGACAAGTTTATAGGTGTGACCGTGCAGGTTTTCACATTTACCTTTATATCGTGGCAGAAAGTGTGCCGAGTCAAATTCAAATTCTTTTATTAAAAACATTTTTGTCCTCCTTGGGTTAAGTATAACTTTTATTATAACATAGTTTAATTTACTTGAGCAATTTTCTTGTTTAAAAGTCGGTAGTTATCAATATTTTTGTAGTCAAAATGCCACCATTCATGAGTGACTGTAGTAAATCCGGCATTTTGCATGAATAAAACGAGCAAATCTCTTAATTGACGTTTTTGTGTTGTTGAACCTTGAAATTTGCTGTAAGCTTGCAAAGATGGCTCGTCAAAACCGCTTATCATATCAAGTGTTTGACCTGTTGCCAAATCGTATAAAGTAACATCAACTGCAAGGGCAGTGTTGTGCTTAGAACCTATTTGTGGGTTATCTAAAAGATGTTTTTGACCTTCTGGTAGAGCATCAAAAGCAGCTTTAGTCAAATACCATGGTCTGTAAGAATCCAACACTACTATTCCATAGCCAAAATCTTTTAGTTTACTGTGAGCGTCGATTAGTGCAAGTGCAGCGTTTTTGTCCAATACAGCTTTATTTTGTTCGTATAGAGGTTGACCAAACGGGTTGTTTGCTGCGGCGTAAGGCAAAGCAATTTTTATAGTAGAATTTAATTTTGCAATATCGACAAGCTCTGCGCTTAGTAGTTTGTCGTTTTGCTTAGGTTCAGGAGCTAAAAGTGCTTGGGCAGAAAGTTCTGATAGTGGTTTAACTAATTTTATTGTAAACGGATTGTTGTTTTCATTGGGGAAAAATGCTCTTGTATAGCGAATTTTATCAATTATGCAAGTAATGGCTTTGCCGTTTTTGTCTCGCTCAAATTTGGCTGTAAGTTTGTTGGAGTATTCGCGCGGATTTGTCGCGATGATTGTATATTCGTCATAACGCTCTTTTTGCATTTGGAAAATATTTGCTTTAGAAAAGGCATAATCGCCATCTCTTACATAGTATAAAAGCTCAAGTTCGCCGTTATTTTCTCTTATAATAAAGTTATATCCTTGTGTTTGATAAAAACCCAGTAATGCTAAAACATCTGGAGCTAACTCTTTTGGTTGGGCAAAGGTAGTGTTTGCAGCGAAAAAAATTAAAAAAGCAACAAAAAGTTTTTTCATATGATCACTCCTTAGCATATTTATAACAGTATGTTAAGTGGTCGTTTACCATTCCAACCGCTTGCATAAATGCATAACAAATTGTCGAGCCGACAAATTTAAAACCACGTTTTTTTAAATCTTTACTCATTTTGTCAGACAAATCTGTTTTAGCAGGTATTTGGCTGATGTCAGAAAAACTGTTTTTAATTGTCTTGTTTTCGGTAAAGCACCAAATATAGTTTGAAAAACTGCCAAATTCTTGTTGCAGCTGTAAAAAAATTTTAGCATTATTTATTATTGAGAGGATCTTCAAACGATTGCGGACAATGCTGCTATCACTGAGCAGCCGCTCTACATCTTTGTCGGTAAAGCGTGCGATAATTTCAGGGTCAAAATCAGCAAATGCTTTTTTGAAATTAGAACGTTTTTTTAAAATGGTTATCCAGCTTAGTCCTGCCTGCATTCCTTCGAGTGATAAAAATTCAAATAGCAATCTATCGTCGTCTTTTATAGGCTCGCCCCACTCGTTGTCGTGATATTCTATGTATATTGGATCTTCTCCCGCCCAGTCGCATCTTTTTTTCATTGTAAAACTCCTTTTTCTTTATACTTTAACATTTTATAAGAGCAATTTAAAGTTTTTGGACTTGATTTTATTGTTTTTATAATGGATAATTAGTAATATAAGTTTTGTCAGGAGGGTTTTATGAATAAGAAAATTTTGTCCATTGTTTTTTTTGTTGTGATGTTTATGGCAACAAGTGTTTGTTCTGCCGAGATAGTACGGGCAGTAGAGCCGTTTACAGGCGCTGTTACCTATACAAGTAAATATATGTTTACTGATGATCAGCGTAATATGCACTCTATAGCTTTAGTTAAAATGTTTAAACCACTCAAAGGGGTTGTAACAAGTAAAGATAAAAGAGTACAGATAGAAACATATTTTTTACTTAATTTTACTTTGCCACAAGGTCAAGGACTTGGTGACAGTTTTGATATACAAGTAACTCCTGTTTATGTAAATGCTTTGCCACTTAGACCAAATGTTGTAAGTGGAATTGGCTTTTCTACAGTGCCAACAGCAAGAACTGGTTTTAAAGAACTTCCATCAATGACTGTTGCGGCGATAGAAAAGGCAAAGCCACTGCTTGTTCAAGTCAATTTTTCACCGCGTGGTAAAGAGACTTATACGATACCAGCAGAAATAGTACAAGAGTGGGCAAAACTACTTAAAGAAGAACTAGAGCAACAGCCTAATGCAAAAGAGCAAGTAGCAGATGATAAAGATAAAAATGAGGCTACTATAACGACAGAAACTAAAAAATAATATAATAAAAGCCCTGCTATGCAGGGCTTTTATTATTCTTGATCCTCATCTTCTTGGTATATTGTAATAGTATTTTTACCAGCTTTTTTAGATTTGTATACAGCGCTATCTGCATTGACAATTGTCGTTGCTAGTGATTGTGGTTTGTTTTTACCATAAGCAATGCCACAGCTTATATAAATAGGATTTGCCAATTCGTCTTTATCAATATATGTTGCCAAATGTTCTTGCAATCTTTGTGCTATTTTTTCGGCATCATCTTTTTTGGTGTCTTTCAGTAAAATTAAAAATTCATCACCACCATAACGAATGCCGACATCTTGATAGGGTCTTGTATGAAGTAAAATCATCTTGCCGACAAATCTCAAGACACTATCGCCATAGTTGTGGTCGTGTAGGTCGTTAAAATCTTTAAAATCATCTATATCAAAAAATATTACGCAAAAGCCCTCTTTGCAGAATTTTTCAATTGAAAGGTTCTCTAGATAACGTCTATTTTTAAGTCCTGTTAATTTGTCTATTGTAGCTTGATTTTCCATACGTTTAGCGTATTTTGTTGTAAGATGCAATTTTTTCCTAAAGCGATATAATAGATAAAATCCACCAAGTATGATCAACAAGATGATATTTATAATTATAATACTTGAGAATACTTCTATTAAAGGTGATACGGAAATAATAATAAGAGGTAGATTTCTAAGTGGCATAAAAGTAAATAAATAAGGCATGCCGTGTTCTAGAGCTATTGTGTAACCGCTTTTTTGATTTAAAATATGTTCTTGAAGGGGCTTAGAGTAGATTTCAGAAAAATTTTTTGACAAGACATACATATCATTTGGATGAGCAGATATCATTCCATCGGGGTTTATCATTGTTATATAAGTATCTGAAGATAAAAAGTTTTCATTTAAAATTGCCGATACATAATGCAAATGAATAAAGCCTACAAGTACTGCTTTTTTTTGCATGTTTTCGTATACGGGTGTGCCAATGGCAATTATTTTTCTGCCTGTACTAACAGAATGAATTGGCAAGGCAATAATAGTTTTATTTTGACTGTTAGGAACATAATAATAATCACGATTGGCAAGCGAAACGCCGTAATACTGTTCGCCTTCTGTATGGACATATTCTGTGCCAAGAGTATCAGTCATCAAAAAATGCGACCACATTTTCTCGTCAGAACGCACAATTTTGCGTAAAAACCATTCGGCATCAATCGCTGGACGCCTTGATACATCTTCTGAGATAGCGGCTATTTCAACTAGCGATTTAGCACTATCTAGTCGATCAGAGGCGTTGTTGGCAATCATTTTTAAAGCATACACTGTTTCATTTATGCGATTGTCAATAAGTATTTTATTAAAGAAAATTAAAGATGTTATAAAAATAAAAAATAAAAAGATTTTTTTCTTGAGCATTTAGTTAATCCTTTAATTTAAAAGTGCATCGTTAAGTTGCCTTATCAGTTTTTCTACCTATTAGATTATACATCAGTTATTAGTAAAAAACAATGGTTTAATAATGTTACATTTTACAAAAGTAAAATTCTAATTTATTTTTTTAAAGTTTAGTAGTTTGTTATGGTAATTTTAAAAACTACTTTTATAGTTTTAATTTTATTGTTATAATGGGTAATATAATTATTAGTGATTGGAGCAAAAAATTGAAAGAAAGAATGAAGTTTTTTGTAAACTTTTTAAAACACCCTAGGAAAATTGGTAGTATTACACCAAGTTCTTCTTTTTTAACGAAAAAGATGTTAGGCGATTTATCTTGGTCTGATGTTGAGACGATCGTCGAATTGGGAGCAGGTACTGGTGTGTTTACAGAATATATTGCTCAAAATATTAGTGATGATTGTAAAGTTGTTATCTTTGAGCAGGATTTTACTATGAAAGAAGCGCTACAAACTAAATATCCGTCCTTTTTATATGCCGATAGAGCTGAGAAGATAAAAGATTTATTTACAGTGTTTAATCTGCCTAAAGCCGATTGTATTATTTCTGGCTTGCCTTTTGCTATTTTGCCTAAACGACTTCGAGCAAAGATTATTTTGCGTTCTCATGATTGTTTAAGTGAAGATGGAGTTTTTGTCGCTTTTCAATATTCTTTACAAATGTATGGTATGTTAAAGCGAACATTTTCACATGTTGAAGTCAGTTTTGTACCGCTTAATGTTCCGCCTGCTTTTGTTTTTTATTGCAAAAAGTAATCACCCCTATCGACAACGCTGACATAACCGATTGATTGAAGCATTTCATCTAGCGCTTTTTTCCCTTCGGCAGCCTCTAGTCCTCGGAAGGCTTTATTATTGTACAGAGTGTAATTTTCTCGTGCACTTATTGGCGATAAATTTGGCATCACAACATTAGCCCCCACTTTAATAGCCTTTTTCCTAGCATCAACATCAAGTGTTGCTAGTGCAGTTGTTGCTGGCAACAAAGCGTTTGGTAACATCAATCTTACCAATGCCAAAATAAAGATTGTAAGCTCTACATCGCCATCAGGATAGTCGGCAAAAGGTGTGGAGCTATTTGCTATAAATGGACCAATTCCTACCATTTGTGGCTTGAGTTCTTTTAAAAACAACAGATCTTGAGCGATATTTTGCAAAGTTTGGAAAGGTGATCCGACCATAAAACCGGCACCTGTTTGAAAACCAATTTTTTTAAGGTTGTACAAACATTGCTTGCGATTGTCTAAAGACATATTATCTGGATGCAATTTTCGATAATGTTCATTTGTTGCTGTTTCGTGCCTGAGCAAATAACGATCGGCGCCTGCATCAAATAATTTTTGATAACTATCAAAGCTGCGTTCGCCTAAAGATAAAGTTATAGCGCAATCAGGGTATGTTTTTTTAATTTGTTTTATTATGTCAAAAAGTTTTTCATCAGTGAAAAAAACGTCTTCACCGCCTTGTAAGACAAATGTCCTAAAGCCAAGCTCATATCCAGCAGCACAACAGCCTAATATATCATCTACACTAAGCCTGTAGCGAGCGATATTGTTGTCTAATCTCAAACCACAGTAGTAGCAGTTGTTTTTACAGTAGTTGGTAAATTCTATAAGACCGCGAATAAATATTTTGTTGGAAAAATTAGCTTTGGTAATAGCAGCAGACTTTTCGAATAAGTAGTCCTTGATACTATTAAAACTGGTCAATAAAACTACAAATTCTTGCAGTGTCAAGCCTTTATCTCTTTCTAGTTTATCGATTAAATTTTTCATAAATACCTCATATATTTTTATTTTAACATAAAAAGCTTTTATAAGTTAGCAGTTTATTATATAATTAACTAAATAAATAATATTAGGGGGAGTTATAATGATAAAAAGTTTTTTAATTACAATGATTTTAAGTTTGAGTATCTTTTCTTTTACTCAAACAGGATTTGCACATTATATAGCAAAAATTGATCATGAGACTATAACAAGTAAAAATGGTATCTGTGCCTACATTCCAGAGCTTGATTTGGATAAAAACAAAACAATTGAACATAAAATCAATGCTCTTGTGCAAGATCCGATTAAAAAAGCAATCCAAGAATACGAAGCAGCATACCATGCCGATAAAATAAGAGCAAAAGAAAGAAAATACTGCTTGTATGTTAGCTATGCTGTAAAATTTAATAAAAATGAACTTTTTAGTATGACAACAAACACCTATCAATATACAGGCGGAGCACATGGTAATAGTTGGCAAAACTCTGTAACGGCAGATTTAAAAACAGGTAATCTCTATACTTTAAAGGATTTATTTAAACAAGATGTAGATTACAAAGCAGAATTAAATAAAATCATCAAACAAAAAAAGATTGACCCAAACATTGATTTTAAAGGCGTTGATGAGAAAACACAATTCTATATCACTGAAGAAGCGCTTGTCATATACTACCAACAATATGAAATAGCAGCGTATGTCTATGGAATGCCAACATTTGTCATTCCTTGTGAACAAATAAAAGACTTGTTTACTGAAGAAGTGCAAAATGCTTTGCAAAGAAAATAAACAAAAGCCACCCATTAGGGTGGTTTTTTTATTGCTCGTTTAAGTTGACTGTTATGCTTGTGCCTTTGCCAAGTGTACTGTTTATTTGTACACTACCATTATGGTATTTGGCAATGTTTTTGACTATAGATAGTCCCAGTCCTGTTCCGCCTGTTTGCCTAGAGCGTGATGGATCAACACGATAAAAGCGCTCAAATACGCGTAAATGGTGCTCTACCTCTATGCCAATGCCTGTATCTGTTACATTGATAGTGATGCTTTTATCATTTGGCATTATCTCAACTTTCACACTACCATTTGGTTTATTATATTTTATGGCGTTATCAATTAGGTTTGTCAACAGCTCTGTAATCATCATCTTATTGGCGCTTATATTAGTTTTTTCCCCAATTATGTCAAGGGTTATATTGTTTTTTTGAGCAAGTTGTTTAAAGTTCTCGGCAGTTTTATTAGCCAAATCTAATAGATCAAACTGCTCAAAGTCTGTTTGGATGAGCTTTTCATCTAGCTGAGATATTTTTATAATGTTTTCAATTAGCTTTATAAGGTGCAAAACTTGATCGTGTATCTTACAAGCAAAAGATGCTATATCATTTTGTTTTATCATGCCTTTGGCAAGCATCTCTGATATGCCTGAAATTGTCGTAAGTGGTGTTTTTAATTCGTGTGAGACGTTAGCAGAAAACTCGCGCCGTATTTTCTCTATCTGTGCTTTGTCTGTTATATCTAAAAACAAGACCAAAACACCTGTTATACCTTTATCATCTAATACGGGACTAAAAAATATTTCAACGGTCTTGTTGTCAATTGTTTGGGTTAAAGCACTTTTTTCGCCGACAAGTGCTGATTTTACTTGTTCTATGATTGCAGGGATTCGCGTTAGAGTGAGGATGTTTTTGTTTTGGCATTCATCAAAAGTTTTTTTAAATAGCTTACAAGTACTATCGTTTAGAGATATTATGTTACCTGTCTTATCTAAAAAGATTAAGCCTTCTTTCATATTCTTGATGATTGTCTGGATAGCGGTAGCTTTACCTTCTAGTTCTTGTATTTGTTCTTGTATTTGTTTTTGCTGATGGTTTATCTTGTTTGTCAACGGCTCTAGTTCTTTATAGACAATACTGTTGCCACCTTCAAGTTGCAAAGCATTTATTGGATTTATAATTTTGCGGGTCAGATAAGCGGAAAGTATAGAGCAGATTATAAACGCTAAAATTATTGTGAAAACTATATAGGGTAGGGCAGAATAAAAAATACCTATTATGCTGTCGGTAGTTTTGGCAATGCGGATTATTTGACCGTTTGACAAAATTTGAGCATAGTAGTGGGTTTGTTTATTTAGTGAACTAGAGAACCGATCACTTTGACCTTGACCTGTTGACAGTGCATTAATTATTTCTGGTCTATCTTTATGATTATCTAGCTCCAACATATTTTTATAATTATCATATAAAACCTTACCGTCAGGTCCTATTAGCGATATGCGATAATCTTGGGAGGGGAAATTTATACTACTTAAGTAGTTTTGCGGGTCGCTTTGATTGTTTAATATTTTGGCAAAGTTTGTGGCACTCGTTTTTAGTTGTTGCTTTAATTCATTTGAAAATAGTTCATAAAAGACAAAAGATAGCAGTAAAGAGATTACTGTTATACAAATGATACAAACTATGAGCATATTTAAATAAATTCGTTTTTTCATTAGCTTTCTCCTAGTTTGTAACCAACGCCACGAACCGTTTGGATGTATGAGCCGCATTGACCTAGCTTTTGCCTTAGAGATTTTATGTGCATATCTATAGTGCGACTCTCGCCTTCAAACTCATAACCCCATATTTGTGTGATGATTTTCTCGCGTGATAGCACAAGTCCTTGATTTATGAGCAAAGTCTCTAACAGTTCAAACTCTTTTAATGTCAGATTGACAATGTTATCGGCTATTTTCACAGTATAGGTAACGTTGTCTAAAGATATTTGCTTATATGTTAAAGGATTAACTTGTGTATCAGAGGTGTTGTAGCGCCTTAGCACTGCTTTTATTCTGGCGATAAGTTCGAGTATGGAAAAAGGTTTTGTTATATAATCGTCCGCCCCAATATCCAGACCTTTTATTTTGTCATATTCATTACTTTTAGCAGTAAGCATTATGACAGGTAGCTTTTTGTAATTTTTAGTTGTTTTTAATATGCTCAAAATAGCAATACCGTCTTGGTCAGGCAGCATTATGTCAAGCAAGATTAAATCGGGTAGATTGGTTTTTAGTTCTTTAAAAAAGCTGTCGGAATTTTCAAAACCAATAGCCGAAAAGCCAGCCGAGTTTAAGGCATATATGGCAAGTTCTCTAATACTCTCGTCATCTTCAACAATAAAAATTTTTTGCATAAAAATCTCCTGTACTTTTAAGAAATTTTATCATAATCGTGTGTGCCTGTCAAAGAAAATACCACCCATTCGGCAATGTTTGTCGAGTGATCGCCAATGCGTTCTAGGTATTTGGCAATTAAAAATAAATCAAAAAAACTCTCGCAATTCTCTTTGTCTTTTTTTACCATCTCGACTAGCTCTGATTTGACTTTGGCAAAATAATCATCAACAATATCATCATAGTTAATGACGGCGTGGGCTAATTTTATATCTTTTTTTATGTAAGCATCTATAGCATCATTTACCATCTTAATTGCGGCATCTGCCATAAGCTGGATTGTAGTTAATTTTTTTAAGTTGTGAGTATTTTTAAGTTGCAAGATTTTTTGGGCAATGTCTGCACTCTGATCGCCTATTCTTTCCATATCTGTAACCATTTTAATAGCGCACGTTACAAAACGCAAATCACGCGCTACAGGTTGTTGCATTAAAAGTAGTTGGATACATAAATGTTCTATTACTTTTTCTTTTTGGTCAATTTTATCATCATATTCGACAATTTCTTTAGCAAGCGGTAAATCTTGATTGACAAGAGCGCTTACGGCTGATTTTATAGCGTATTCTATATAGCCGCCCATCTCAATTAGATGGTTGTTTAGGTCGTTTAATTTATCTTCAAAAACTTGTCTCATCAGCCAAATCTCCCTGTTATGTAATCTTCTGTTTGCTTGCAGCGTGGTGCGGAAAACAGTTTTATACTGTCATCATATTCAACTATCTCACCATGCATGAAAAAAGCTGTTTTATCCGATATTCTAGTTGCTTGTTGGATGTTATGGGTAACGATTACGATTGTGTATTGATCTTTTAGTTCGACAAGTAAATCTTCAATCATCGAAGTTGAGATAGGATCTAGTGCGCTTGTTGGTTCGTCAAGTAAAATTATCTCAGGCTCAATAGCAATAGCTCTGGCGATACAAAGACGTTGTTGTTGCCCGCCGGATAGTGATAAGGCAGATTTTTTTAAACGGTCTTTAACTTCATTCCAAATAGCAGCAGATTTTAAGGAGTTCTCAACAATTTCATCTACCTTGCTTTTTTGCGTTATGCCATGAGTTTTTACGGCAAAAGCGATATTGTCATAAATGCTCATAGGAAAAGGATTGGGCTTTTGGAAGACCATACCAACTCTTTTGCGCAGTACTGTTGTTTCAAACTCTTTATAAATGTCTTTGCCATCGAGTAAAATCTCGCCTTGAATGTGGCAGCTTTCTATTAAATCATTCATTCTGTTAAGAGTGCGTAAAAAAGTAGATTTACCGCAACCGGATGGACCGATAAAAGCTGTTATGCGGTTGTTTTTAAGATCTATATCAATGTTTTTTAAGGCGTGAAAGTCGCCATAATACAAGTTAAGATTGGACACTGTAATTTTGTTCATAGATTACCCCTTTGCCAATTTTTTGGCTGCAAATTCTGAAACTAAATTTATGCAAATGACAACAATCAAGAGTACTACTGCTGTAGCATAGGCTTTGTCTGTATGTAATCCTTCGCTCGATAGTGCATACATGTGTACTGATAATGTGCGGGCAGAAGAAAAAACATCTTGCGGAATTCTGGCGACAGTGCCTGCTGTATAGATTAAAGCTGCAGTTTCGCCGACTATTCTGCCGACAGATAGTATTATACCAGCTAAAATTCCTGGCATAGCAGAAGGCAAGATTATGTGAAATATTGTCTTTAACCTGCCGACTCCTAGTGCGTAAGAGCCTTCACGATAAGAGTTTGGTACTGCTTTTAAAGCTTCTTCTGTTGTGCGCATTATCGCAGGTAAAATCATTATAGCTAAAGTACAAGCGCCTGATAAAAGCGAAAAGCCCCATTTTAGATATGTTACAAAAAATAATAGTCCAAACAGTCCATAAACAATTGATGGTATGCCAGCGAGCGTTTCTGTTGTCAAACGTATAACTTCAATAAATTTACCAGAACTTTTTTTGGCGTATTCAATAAGATATACTGCCGTAAAAACGCCAAGCGGCACAGCTATCGATAAGGATAAAAGACACAAGATTATTGTAGAGACTAGGGCAGGGAACATTGATAAATTATCGCTTGTATAATTTGTTTCAAATAAAGAAGTATTCAAGCTTCCTATACCATTGTATAAAATGTAACCGATAATGAAAAACAGTACGCAAACGGTTGTCAAAGCTGATAAATAAACAATAGCGCGCAAAAAATAGTTAAGTGGTTTTTGGTTCATAGGCTCTCTCTCCTTGCTAAAGCTGAAAAGGAAAAATTGATTATAAGTATTAAGACAAACAGCACAAGTCCTGTGGCGATAAGTGCTTCACGGTGTAGTTCTGCGGCATAGCCCATCTCAAGGACAATGTTTGCAGTTAAACTTCTAGCACCTGATAAAATATCATTTGGCATTCTCGCTTGATTACCTGCGACCATTATTACCGCCATAGTCTCGCCAATAGCCCGACCGATACCCAAGACAATTGCGGCAAGTATGCCGGATTTTGCTGCAGGTAGCATAACGAAAAATATACTGCGCTCACGACTTATGCCAAGTGCGAGCGAGCCTTCATAATAGCTCTCGGGTACTGCTCTGATTGCCGTCTCGCTTATAGCAACAACGGTTGGTAGTATCATAATGCCAAGTAAGATTGAAGCGGTGAGTATGCTACTACCATTGCCGCCAAAAGTTTCTCTTATAAAAGGAACAAGTAAGACCATGCCAAAAAAACCATAAACAATAGAAGGTATACCTGCTAGTAAATCGATAGAAATTTTTATTGGGCGGTAGATTTTTTGAGGACAAAATTTTGCCATGAAAACAGCTGTCAGAACACCTATCGGGACACCGACAATTATCGCACCTATTGTTATGTAAATACTACCGACAATCATAGGTAGTAAGCCAAAGCTAGGCGGCAGGTCGTTTGGTGACCAGTCTTTACCTGTGATAAAATTTACAAGTCCTATTTTGCTCAGTGCCGGAACAGAGTTTACAACTAAAAATAGGCATATTAACATTACTAAAAGTATAGAAGTTAATGCTATGGCGAAAAATACGCCATGCATTAACTTTTCTTTTGTGTTAGACATTATTTTATTCCGTTCCAAGTAGTTGTTTTACTTGTATATACATCTTTTACTTGGTTTTTGGTTAAAGATTTAACAGGGTTGTTAGTGTTTACAATAACGGCTAGTCCATCTAGTGCGATTACCACAGGTTTTAAAGCTGCTTTTTCGTTGTCTTTTAAATCACGACTGGACATACCTATTTGACATGTTCCACTTATAGCACCTGTCATACCTGCTGTGCTGTCAGATAGTTGTAGTTCGATGTTGGCGTCTTTATTTAATTTTTTGTAAGCTTCTATTAGTTTTTCCATTACTGGTGCTACTGAAGATGAACCTGCTACTACTATTTTGCCTGCAAGGTTTGTTGCTTTGTAATCACCGGCGTTAGAATTTACAGGAATGTAGTTTTTAGAAATAACTTCTTGACCTTGTTTTGATAATATAAAATCAATAAAATCTTTAGTTAGACCTGTTGGCTCGCCTTTTGTTGCTATGTTAAATGGACGAGATATTTTATAGCTTTTATTTTTTACATTGTCAGTTGTTGCCTCAACTCCGTCTATTGCGAGTGCCTTAACTGTTTTATTTAATGAGCCAAGTGAAATGTAACCGATAGCATAAGGATCATTAGAGACGCTCGTTAGCATAACGTCTGTTTTATTTACAATAACAGCCTCTTTTGTTGTCATATCTTTTTTCTTGCCTGATGTATCTTTTGCTTCTACGCCAAATAGTTCAATAAAAGCGCCTCTTGTTCCTGAACCATCTTCTCTTGAGATGACGTTAATTTTTTTGCTAGAGTCAAAGCTTGATTTGGCGGTTTCTTTTTTTTCGCCACCGCCGCAACCAAAAGCCACCAAGCTAAATGCTAACAGTGCAACAACACTCAATATTTTTTTCATTTTTTATCCCCCTTAATTTTGTATAATTAAATTATATTTGTCTATTGTAAAATTAAAGTGGTGGTTTTTGTAAATTTTATGTCAATATGAGTAAGGGATACAAACGAATAACAAAAAAGCACCATTATATAATGGTGCGCAAAACAAAAAAAGCCCTAGATCTTCGGGCTTAATTCATCATTATTTCGCTATAGAGTTTACACGTTTAGCCAAACGCGATTTTTTTCTAGCGACAGTGTTTTTGTGTAAAATGCCTTTACCTGCAGCTTTGTCTAAAAGACTTGTTGCTTTAACTAAATTTTCTTGTGCAACAGCTGCATCTTTTGCTTTAGCAGTTTCAACAACTTTTTTAGCAGCAGTTCTCACAGCTGATTTAGCAGAAGAATTTTTAAGGTTACGCTCGGAGTCAGTTTTAACACTGCGCATAGATGATTTTATATTTGGCAATCAGTTCACCTCCAAAAAGAATTTCATGGTTTCTAAAATATATTAGCACGATTTTTATCATTATGCAATAGATTAAATTAATTTCTTGTATGAGTTTGTTTGCAATGGTATAATTTATAAGATATAAAAAACGAAGGAGAATTTTAAGTGTTAAATTCCAAAATAAGAAACTTTTCTATTATAGCACACATCGACCACGGCAAGTCAACTTTGGCTGACAGATTAATCGAGCATACAGGTACACTGTCTAGTCGTGATATGGAACAACAAGTACTCGATAATATGGCGCTAGAGCGTGAGCGTGGTATAACTATCAAGGCACAATCTGTACGTATTGATTACAAAGCTAAAGATAATAAAGAATATATTTTAAATCTTATCGACACACCAGGTCATGTTGATTTTACTTATGAAGTGTCACGTTCTTTGGCTGCTTGCGAGGGTGCGCTTTTAGTTGTTGATGCAACACAAGGTATTGAGGCGCAAACTTTGGCAAATGTTTATATGGCACTAGAACACGATTTGGAAATAATCCCTGTTATAAATAAAATTGATCTTCCGAGTGCGGATCCTGAAAAAGTCAAAGCGGAAATTGAAAATGTTATTGGTATTGACACTTCTGACGCACTTTTGGTTAGTGCTAAAACAGGGTTAGGGATTGAAAATGTGCTAGAGGCAATTGTTGCAAAAGTTCCGCCACCAGAGGGCAAGACTACGCCGCCACTGAAAGCGCTTGTGTATGATTCTTTGTTTGATCAATATAAAGGTGTTATTTTGTACATAAGAGTTATGCAAGGCGAGATTAAAAGCGGTATGAAGATACTGCTTATGGGTACAAATAAGGTATACGAAGTTACAGAAGTTGGCGTATTTAAGCCATATCTTGTAAATGTTGACAAACTATCTGCAGGTGAAGTTGGTTTTTTTGCCGCAAGTATTAAGACTGTTAAAGATGTGCAGGTCGGCGACACTGTAACGGACGCGCAAAATCCGGCGCCAGAGATGCTTCCTGGTTATAGAAAAGCGACGCCAATGGTGTTTTGCGGACTGTATCCTGTGGACACGGCAGAATATGAAAATTTGCGTGAATCTTTGGAAAAATTACAATTAAATGACGCTTCCATTTTATTTGAACCGGAAACTTCTTTAGCTTTAGGTTTCGGTTTTAGATGCGGATTTTTAGGACTACTGCACATGGATGTTATCAAAGAGCGACTAGAGCGTGAATATAATTTGTCGCTTCTTACTACTGCGCCAAACGTTATTTATCATGTGTACAGAACAAACGGCGAAGTTTTACAGATAGACAATCCGTCGCTCATGCCTGATGCGACGGTTATCGATAGAATAGAAGAACCTTACGTTAAAGCGACAATTATTGTGCCAAAAGACTATGTAGGTGCGGTAATGGAGCTATCACAAGATAAACGCGGCGAATTTGAAGATATGACATATCTTGACACAACAAGGGTCATGTTAAAATACAGCATTCCTTTAAGTGAGATAATTTACGATTATTTTGACCGCTTAAAATCTTCTACTAAAGGATATGCTTCACTTGACTATGAGCTTACAGGCTATAAGGCATCAAGTCTTGCTAAATTAGACATCCTACTAAATGGTGAAGCGGTAGATGCCTTGTCTGCGATTGTACATAGAGAAAAAGCGACACCAAGAGGTAGACAGCTTGTTGAAAAATTGCGTGAACTTATTCCAAGACAAATGTTTGAAATACCTATTCAAGCGGCAATCGGTAATAAAATTATTGCCAGAGAGACTGTAAGAGCCATGAGAAAAGACGTTTTGGCAAAATGTTATGGCGGCGATATTTCGCGTAAAAGAAAGCTACTTGAAAAGCAAAAAGAAGGTAAAAAACGCATGAAACAGGTGGGCAGCGTAGAGCTTCCACAAGAAGCGTTTATGGCTATATTGAAAATGGATTGATAAATATGACAAAAAAAACTTGTGGGGTGTATATACACATCCCATTTTGTCTTCAAAAATGCTATTATTGCGACTTTCCTTCTTATGATGGTTTGACGCATTTGTTTGATGAATATGTTAGTGCTTTGTGCAATCAGATTAAAAAATCTAAAACATCTTGTTTTGATTATACAAGTGTGTTTTTTGGTGGCGGAACACCAACTATTTTGTCGAGCGCTCAACTAGAGAATATTGTATTTACTCTCAAAAAAGCTGGTTATTGGCAGGAAAATGCTGAGAAAACTTGCGAAATAAACCCAGAGACTGCAACAGAAGATAAGCTTCTTGCTTTAAAGAAGTTAGGCTTTAACCGTCTTAGTTTTGGTGTGCAGACTTTTTCCGATAGCCTTCTTAAAACGATTGGCAGGGTGCACGACAGCAAAACTGCCCAAAATGTTATAACATTAGCTAGAAATTTAGGCTTTGACAATATAAATATTGATTTAATGTTTGCTCTACCTAACCAGACACTGGCAGACGTTAAAGCTAGCATAGATAAGGCTGTAAGCCTTGATCCTACACATATAAGTATGTATGAACTTATATTAGAAGAAGAAACTTTGCTTGATGATTTTGTAAGGCGTGGCAAACTTTTTTTGCCTGATGATAATTTGCAAGAGCAGATGTATGATTTTGTAACAAATTATTTGAACGATAACGGTTATAATCGTTACGAAATATCAAACTATTGCAAAAAAGGCTACGAATGCCAGCATAATTTGCAGTACTGGCATTATAAAGATTACATAGCTTTTGGCGCGGGTAGTACTTCTTTTATTCACAATGAGCGCACGACTAATACTTTTGATGTTCAAGAGTATATAAATTCTTTCCTATATAAAGGGCAAGAGAAAAAAGAAATTGAGCAAATATATGAAGCGATTGCTATGGCAGAATTTGTGTTTATGGGGCTTCGGACAACAGAAGGCATAGATCCTAATGATTTTTACAGGCGCTTTAATAAAGATATTTTTAAAGTGTATGATGAGCAACTGCAAATACATAAAAACAACTCTCATATAGTTATAAATGATAGAATAAGCTTGACAAATCAAGGCATGAAGATAGGTAATAAAATTTTTTTGACTTTTTTACCTTTAAACACTTGACACATTTAAAAAATAGTGTTATCTTAAAATTGTAATTAGCACTCAAACAAAGAGAGTGCTAACAACACCAAGGTGATAAAATGTTAAATGAAAGAAAAAAGAAGATACTACAACTGATAATTGAAGATTACATAGCGTCAGCCGAACCTATTGGGTCTAGGGCAATCTCAAGAAAACACGAACTTGGACTTAGTTCTGCGACAATTAGAAATGAGATGTCTGATTTAGAAGATATGGGTTATTTAGAACAACCGCATACTTCAGCAGGCAGAGTCCCGTCAGCACTTGGCTATAGGCTATATGTAGATTCATTGTTGTCACCGCAAACAATCTCAGAGCGTGATGTTGCCCTTATTCAAACATGGTTTGAACAAAAGGCAAATAAACTCGATGAGGTTTTTCGCCTTACGGCAAGGCTTTTATCTGACATGAGCAAAAATGTGTCTATTGTACGAAAGACAGAAGAAAAATCTTGTCAATTTAAATACATTAGATTTTTGCCTATGGACAGTGATAGAGCTATTTTGGTTTTTGTAACAGAGACAGGCATTGCACAAAATTCTATTATTCCCTTGCCTCGTGGCTCGACGATAGAGGACTTTGAAGATATAGCTCATATGATAAACAATAATTTCTCTGGTTTTGATGTTGACAGTATTAAAAAAGAAGAGCTTGATAAATTATCTGAAAAAGTTTTGAGCAATGATTTTATGTCAAAATACCTTTTTGATGCTCTAAATGCGGTGAAAACGCAAAGCCGTTCTGATAAGGTGTTTTTAGGCGGGACGACAAATCTGTTTAACCAGCCTGAATTTAAGGATGTTGAAAAAGTTAAAGAACTTATTTCAATGTTTGAAGAAGAAGGTATGGTCAACGATATGTTGACAGTCGGCGAACAGACGGGTATGCAAATCACTATCGGTTCAGAGAACAAATTTAGTAGTATCCAAAATTGTAGTATGGTTCAAGCAACCTATCGCCTTAATGGGCAAATTATAGGAACCTTTGCAGTGCTAGGTCCGACACGCATGAAATATGGCAAGGTAATTGGTGTTATGGATTATCTGCACAAGTATTTGCAGGCGGTCGTGAAGGGAATGGATGATTTAAACAAGTTAGATGATGTTTAAAAAATATAGAAAAAGGTGAAGACGATGACAGAAGATAAGCAAAACGAACAGGAGGAGCAGATAGTCGGCGAAGAGGTAGTAAATGAAAATGTGCAAACTAACATTGACCCACAACAACAGCAAATTGACGAACTACAAACAAGACTAAAGCGCCTGCAAGCTGATTTTGACAATTTTAAACGGCGTAGTAAAAGCGAAGCAGAACAATTGTCGCTGTTTGTTAGTGTCAACATTGCAGCAAAATTATTGCCGGTATTAGACAACTTTGAAAGAGCGCTCGCCTGTGATAACACAGACGAACAAGACTTGAAAAAAGGTATGGACTTAATATACAGGCAACTGGAAAAAGCTTTGCACGATATGGGCGTCGAGAAAATTCCGTCAATGGGTGAACAGTTCTCACCAGAATTACATGAGGCTTTAATGAACGCTCAAAATCCTGATTTGCCTGATGGTCAAATAGATATGGTGTTTGAGCAAGGATATAAAATAAAAGATAAAGTTGTAAGATATAGTAAAGTAAGAGTTATCAACAATTGCTAAAATTTATTATTTGCTTGGGGTGATAATACTCTAAGTAATAATAATTATAAAAAATAAATCAATAGTTCTCAAAATCAAGGAGGAAAATAAAAATGGCAAAAGTAATTGGAATAGATTTAGGAACAACAAATTCATGTGTTGCTGTTATGGAAGGCGGCGAACCAATAGTTATTCCAAACCCTGAAGGAGCAAGAATAACTCCATCGGTAGTTGGGTTTTCTAAAACAGGCGAACGTCTAATCGGACAGCTTGCAAAACGTCAGGCAGTATCAAACCCAGATGGTACAATAAGCTCTATTAAAAGACATATGGGTACAAATTACACAGTTAAAGTTGATGGTAAAGAATACACACCACAAGAGATATCAGCGATGATACTACAAAAATTAAAAGAAGACGCTGAAAAATATTTAGGCGAAAGTGTAAAACAAGCTGTAATCACAGTACCAGCTTATTTTACCGATAGCCAACGTCAAGCGACAAAAGACGCAGGACAAATAGCAGGACTTGAAGTACTGCGTATTATCAACGAACCTACAGCAGCAGCGCTTGCTTATGGTATCGATAAGAGCGATGATCACACAATATTAGTATTCGACCTAGGTGGTGGTACTTTTGACGTATCAATACTAGAACTAGGTGATGGTGTATTTGAAGTTAAGGCAACAAGTGGTAACAACCGCTTGGGTGGCGATGACTTTGATGAAAGAGTAATGAACTGGTTGATTGCTGAATTTAAAAAAGATAGCGGTATTGACTTGAGCAATGATAAAATGGCTATGCAACGTTTAAAAGAAGCGGCAGAAAAAGCTAAAATTGAACTGTCTGGTGTTATCACAACAAACATTAATCTACCGTTTATCACAGCAGACGCATCAGGTCCTAAACATTTAGATATTAATTTAACCCGTGCAAAATTTGACGAACTTACAGCAGATTTGGTGGAAAAAACTATGCAACCAACTCGCCAAGCGTTAGATGATGCCGGTTTAAAACCAAAAGATATTGACAAAGTAATCTTAGTTGGTGGTTCTACACGGATCCCAGCTGTACAAGAAGCTATCAAAAAATTCATTGGCAAAGAGCCGCATCGTGGTATAAATCCAGACGAATGTGTTGCAGTTGGTGCAGCTATCCAAGCTGGCGTACTAGCAGGTGAAGTAAAAGATGTATTATTACTTGATGTTACACCACTATCACTTGGTATTGAAGTTTTAGGCGGGGTATTTAGCAAAATAATTGAAAGAAATACAACAATTCCGACATCTAGCAAACAAGTATATTCAACTGCCAGCGACAGCCAACCATCAGTTGACATACATGTTTTACAAGGTGAGAGAGAATTTGCTGCAGATAACAAAACTCTAGGACGTTTTGAATTGTCAGGAATTCCACCAGCTCCACGTGGCGTACCAAAAATCGAAGTAGAATTTGACATTGATGCTAACGGTATCGTAAATGTAAAGGCTAAAGATTTAGGTACAGGCAAAGAACAAAAAATCACTATCACATCATCGGGTGGTCTTGATAAAGACGAAATCGATCGTATGGTAAAAGATGCCGAAGCACATGCTGCTGATGATAAAAAACGTAAAGAAGAAGTAGAAATTAAAAACCAAGCCGATTCACTTATATATCAAGCAGAAAAGACTGTAAAAGATATGGAAGGCAAAGGCGAAGAGGCGACAGTTGAAAAAGTAAATCAAGCTATCGCAACTTTAAAAGAAACTCTTACAACAGGCGACGTAGAGAAAATAAAAGCCGATACAGAAGCACTAAGTAAACCGTTATATGAACTATCTGCAGCACTATACAAACAACAAGAACCACAAGAAGGCGCTCAAGAACAAGCTTCAGGCGACAAAACAGACGACACAGTAGTAGATGCGGAAGTTGTCAATGAAGAGAAAAAATAAACTAAAGGTGGACAAGCAAGGTGAGTAAAAAAGATTACTATGAGGTGCTGGGAGTCCCTCGCAGTGCCTCTGATGACGATATAAAAAAAGCATATCGTAAACTTGCCAGACAATACCACCCTGATGTCAACAAAGACAATCCACAAGCGGCAGAAAAATTTAAAGAAGTAAACGAAGCAAACGCCGTACTTTCAGACCCTGATAAAAAAAGGCAGTATGACCAATTTGGTCATGCTGCTTTTGAAGGTGCAAATGCTGGTGGTGCAGGTGGATTTGATTTTGGTGGATTCGGTGGGGCGGAAGACATCTTTGATATGTTCTTTGGCGGCTCTCGTGGTGGCGGTGGTTTTGGTGGGCAACAAGCAAGAGTGCAAGAGCGTGGAGCTGATTTGCGGGTTGATTTGGAGATAACCTTTGAAGAAGCTGCTTTTGGCGTTGAAAAAGAAGTTAAAATAAAGCGCAGTGAAAAATGTGATACTTGTTCTGGTACAGGCGCTAAGGATTCTAGTAAAGTTGAGACATGCTCGCAATGTCATGGAACAGGTCAGATAAAAGTTATGCAAAATACTATGTTTGGACGTATGGTAAATGTTAAAGCTTGTCCGACTTGTGACGGTCAAGGTAAAATTATCAAAGACCCATGCAAAACTTGTTCGGGTACAGGTAGAGTCAGAAAAACTGCAACAGTAAAAGTGCGCATTCCTGCAGGCGTTGAAGAAGGCACACGTCTTCGCGTCAGTGGTGGCGGCGATGCTGGTGTGCGTGGTAATGCCAGCGGTGATTTGTATGTGTATTTATCTATAAAACCACATAAACTATTTACCCGTCAGGGTCAAACAGTGCTTTGTGAAGTGCCGATAAATATTACTCAAGCGTCACTTGGTGCTCAGATAGATGTGCCGACACTAGACGGTAAGACTACTTTTAAAATCCC
>CAZKFG010000021.1:0-31468 GCA_964551985.1 uncultured Acidaminococcales bacterium | reverse complement strand
ACCATCTTTTTGGTATAATCCCCGTACATATTTAAAATTAAGTGGTAGTAGCTGTTTATCAAAAAGAAAAACCTGTGTCCCGTGCGTATGACCTGTAAGTGTAAAATCAATATTGCGAGCAAAAGCGGTATCAATAACCATAGAATGATGTGCAATAAGTACTTTAGTTGAATCCTTATCCACTTGTGTTAATGTTTTATTGAGCATATTCTCATAAGATTGTACTTGATTGAATCTATCTCTAGCATAATCTAAGCCTAAAAGAAACAAATTTGGTGTACCCTTTGCAAGTAAAACACTTTGATTTTGTAAAACCTTTACTTTACTATTTTTCAAAAAACTAGCAAAAGTTGCACTATCTCTCATATATTCATGATTTCCCCAACAATAATAAATACCAAAAGGTACTTTATCTACATATTCATCAAGCAGTTGGAAAAGTTCTCCCGCTTGTTGCATATTATCAATTAAATCACCTGTTATAGCTATTACGTCTGGTTTTTGTTGCACAACTTTATCAAGTAAATTTTTAAAATCAGCTATTGTATAATAAACACCCAAATGCACGTCCGATATCTGCGCTATTTTAAAACCGTTAAATCTTTCGTCTAGATTTTTAATAGTAAGAATTTGTTTATTTAATACAATATTTTGGCTCTCATAAAAACTCCCATAAGCACTTGTTACAACTGCTAATATTATTAATAGTGTAGTTAATTTTCTAAGATTATTTTTAATAAAAAATGTTACACTATACAAAAAAATCAATGGCAAAACTAAAATAATTTGGCTAATAAGCCAAAACACGCTTATACGGCTAAATAAAATCGTTAAATAGCTATTATTATAAAAACTAGAAAAAATACCAATACATGCTAAAAAATTAACAAACAAAAAGAGTGCAAATATTGTTTTCTTTTTATAAAAAACAAATATTTTGCCTAAAATAATAAATATTATACTATATATGATACTGGTTATAGATATGATCATCAATTGAAAGAAGCTAGGACCGTTCAATTTGCACCCTCTTTAAATAAAAACTTCTGGCTCTTTACGAACTATAAAGTTTGTTTCTAATTTATTTACAACAGCTAAAACACTTTCATCGTCAAAATATTTGGACTTATTAGGGCAAGCTTTAACACAAGCAAAACACCTAATACACTTTTGCTTATCCGTCACTAAAGGATTGTCTTTAGCAATTGCCAAAACTGGACAGAGCTTGCTACAAAGCATACATCTAACACAGCTATTTTTTGTTTTTGGGGCAACTTTCGCTGAAGGGATACGTTCTTTATAAGGAAAATTACCACGTATTGTTATTTTATTTGTTGTAATGCTAGCATTAATATTTTGTAGTTTTGGAGCTAATTTGCTTGCAAACTCTGTTGCCATTTGCAAGTCTTTAGCATCTGGTCTGCCAGCAGCTACTTTATATGAATATGAATGTTCGCCAATAAAGGCTGCTGCTGCAATGACGTTAAATTTATTATCAGTTAAAATATCCGTCAGTTCAAGTAGTGCATCATCGTAATCGCGGTTACCATAAACAGTTACTGCTACTGCTAGATTATTATTACCTTTTATATTTCTAACAAAAGCTTCCAAAAAAGCTGGTATTCGACCAGCGTAAACAGGCAATCCAAAGAGTAAAATATCCTCTTTAGAAAAAACCATTTGTTCTTCTCTTTTGCTTGGCAAGGTAATGTCTATAACTTGCATTTGACAGTTTAAAATATTTTGCAATTCTTGAGCTATTTGATTGATTATTTTTTTCGTTGTTTTTGTAGGGCTAAAATAAATTGCCTTTATCATTTTTTCACCTTCCTATCTTTTATACAAAGTATCTTTGTATAATGTTATATAAAACTTCTCTACTTCCTGCTAAAATTTGTTCTATTTGAAAATTTTTTTATTTGTAGAAATTCAACTTTAACAAAAAGCACACTTATTTAAGTGTGCTTTTTGTCTATAATGTAGTTTTTATCTGTTTTAATTTATCTAATGTATAATCTATGTCTTCGTCTGTTATATCATAATGTGTTACAAATCTAAAATGTCCCTGACCAAATTTATTTGCTAATATTCCTTCTTGCTTTAACTTTTCTACTATTTGCTCTGGTTTGTCTGCAGCAATTATGACTATATTGGTTTTTACAGTTTTGGGATCTATTGCAAAACCAATATCTGCACAACCCTTTGCAAGTTTTTTAGCTCTAATATGATCGTTTTCTAGCGTCGGTGCTATCTCATTAAACGCAATCAGACCTGCTGCAGCTAAGACTCCAGCTTGTCTCATACCGCCACCTATACTTTTACGCCCACGACGGACTTTGGCAATAAATTCTTTGCTACCTGCAACAACAGCGCCAACAGGTGCTCCAAGACCTTTTGATAAACAAATGGATATACTATCAACATATTTTGTAATTTCAGACAACTCTATGTCCAAAGCGATAGCAGCATTCATTACTCTTGCACCATCCATATGAACTTGTATATTGTACTTTTGGGCTAAAGTTTTTATATCAGACAGTTCTTTTAGAGTATAATAATTGCCACCTGCGTGATTGTGTGTGTTTTCAAGGCAGATAAGTTTTGTATATGGCTGATGAACATCTGTTGTAGGGCGAATATATTGTTCGACCATACCAGGTTTTAATATTCCATCTTCGGCTTTTACTGTACGTGTTTGTGCACCTGATAATCCTGCTATGCCTGCTCCTTCATACATAAAAACATGAGCCAATTCTTCACAAATTACTTCGTCACCACGGTTTACATGTGCCATTATTGCCAATTGATTGCCCATAGTACCACTGGCAGTAAAAATGGCATCTTGCATATTACAAGCTTTGGCAATAGTCTTTTCCAGTAAATTGATTGTTGGGTCTTCACCATAAACGTCGTCTCCAACGTTTGCTGATGCCATTGCCAAGCGCATTTTTTCTGTTGGCAAAGTTACAGTATCACTTCTAAGATCTATCTTTTTCATACTCACACCTCTTTTATATATCTATCTGCACTGTTTTTAATCTTTCACGATAATTTTGCCAACAAGGCATTTTTCGCGCTACCATCTGCCAAAATAGTTTACTATGATTTAAATGCCTAAAATGGCATAATTCGTGCACCATTACATAGTCAATTAAATCAAGTGGCACTTGAATTAAACTTTTATTAAAACTTATCTGCTTTTTAATCGGTCTACATACTGCCCATTTATTAGTCATTTTGCGTATTTTCAAATCTATGGGCGAATCAAAGTTAGGCAAAAGCTCTCTATACAGTGTTAAATTTTTTTCTAAAGATTTTTCTAAAATTGCTATTAAGGAACTATTAAACATTTTGTCAAGCAAAACTACTTTTTGCTTTTTAGTCAATTCTAGCTTTTGCTGTAAAACAATTTTGCCATCACTTATTGTAACTTGATTTTTTTTACCTGTTATTACAATAAAAGGCATTTTTTCTCCTAAATACACAAAACTATCACCAGTTTGATAAGTGTGTTCTGCACGATTTAAAGAAGGCAAAATTTTCTGCATTTGTTTTTGTAGCCACTCTGTTTGTTTGTGCAAAAACTCTTTGGCATATTCTTCTGGTGTATTTAGTGGTACAGATAACAATATTCTCCCTGTTGTCTTATACACTTTTAAAACTAAGTTTTTCCTTTTCTTTCGTTCAAAATCTATAGGTATTTGATAAATATTATTTTGTTGCTCAACTTGAACAGATAGTTTAGTTATCATAACTTTCTTATACTTTAAAAAGGAGCTAAACTCCTGTCTAACTCCTTTTACACATTATCATAATTATAAATTTATTCGTCGTCATCTTCCTTGTTCTCTAGTTCTTTTCTCTTAGCTTTTATTTCATTCCAAGTATCTTTTGATAGTTCATATATACGTTTTTCTGCTTTAGCACTAGGTTTAGATATTAATCGACTAAAACTTGCCGCTGCTTGGTCATATTTGCCCAGTAGAAATTGTAGTTGTGCAATAAGATAATCTGCCATAATATCGTTCATATTGCCAATTGGAAAGGCTTCTTTAGCTATTGTTATTTCATAATGTTCTAAAGCTTTTGCAAGTGCCATATTTTCTTTTTGAGTATCTTTTGCTTCTCTATACAACCAACCTAATCTCAAATACAAACCTGCTATACGACTGCTTTTATTTGAAATTAGCTCTGAGAAAAAAATAGCAAGTTTAAATAACAATATCGCTTGTTCTCTGGAGCGATCATTTGCATAATCAATTTTAACTGTACAAGTATTTAAAAAGTCTCTAATAATATTAGCGTGTTTTTCTGTAATTTCTGAAAATGTATTTTCTTGTGCTGCATAACCACAATGTGGACACATTAAAATAGCATAATACAAAGGATTAATTTGTTCATATATCATATTAAAATCACTATCTTGCCTGATAAGACGAAGCTTTGAGCGAACTTTAGTTGCCGGAAAAGTCTTTTCACACAAAGGACATTCTTTATCTACGACATATGTTATGTCTGCTGCCAAAATATCACCACCTTAATAATTTAGATAATAGCATATTTAAAAAATAATTTCATCTATATTTTGTATGCTTTGTCTTTTGCTTATATTAACAAGTTTAACTGCTTTTTGCAATAACTGATTTGATAGTTGCTGTTTAGTCATTTTCCACGACCAGTTTTTTTCAACAGTCGATGGTGTATTCATTCTTGCTGTACTATTTAAGCCTAATAAATCCTGAATGGGGACAATTATCCAGCTATAATCACTTTTATAAACAAATTCTAAAAGCAAATCCGCTTTTTGCTGATCTGATAATTCCTTTTTTATATTATCTTTACTGATAAATCTTAATAAGTATTCATCTGACTGTTGCTTTTGTACCCATCCAACAAGCGTATCATTATCGTGTGTACCAGTGTAGAGTATTTTTGTCGTATCTAAAGACAAACCAAATTGTAAAATATCCATTCCCGGCAAACAAAATCTATCACGCAATTTATTTACTCCAGGTGTAATCTCGCCAAGATCTTCGGCAATAAATGGCAATTTACCAAAATGTTTTTTCAAGGACAAGAAAAAGTCTGCTCCCGGTCCTTGAACCCAGCTACCAAAAGAAGCATCTTCTTTATCTGCAGGAATACTCCAATAATTTTCAAAGCCTAGAAAATGATCTAGCCTCAACAAATCAAAAGATTTTAAAGCATGGCTTAAACGGTTTTTCCACCAAAGATAATCTTGTTCTTTGCATTTTTGCCAATTATAAAGTGGATTACCCCATTTTTGTCCAGTTTTAGAAAAATAATCTGGTGGTACTCCGGCAACAGATTGTGGTAGACCGTTTGTATCCAATTGGAACAACTGTTGATTTGACCAAACATCAACACTATCAGAAGATATATATATAGGGACATCACCAATTAAAGTAATATTTTTTTCTTTAGCTCTAGTGCGTAATATTTCCCATTGGCGCCAAAACTCATATTGCAAAAATTTATGATAATTAATATCATCTTTTAATAATGCTGCATATTTTTGTACTTCTTTTTGCTCAAAAGCAGCAATCTTTTTAGACCATTTTTGCCAAGGTTTATTATTAAAATGCTTTTTCAGTGCCTGAAAGAGAGCATAGCTATCAAGCCATTCTTTGTTTTGCTGGCAAAACAACTCAAAATCGGGCTTTTGTACATCAAATTTAGTAAAAGCTATCGCAAATAATCTATCTTTAATTTCTCTTACTTTAGCAAAATCTATATTAATAGATTGTATTTTACTTATTTTTGCTTGATTTAAATCTTTTTTGCTTATATAGCCCTCTTGAAATAATATTTCTGGTGATATTAAAAGTACGTTACCTGCAAAAGCAGACTCACCAGCATAAGGCGAACCAAAATTATCTGTTGAATTAATTGGTAAAGTTTGCCATATTTGATGTCCGCTTTTGTGCAAAAAATCAATAAAATCATAGCTTGCTTGACCTAAATCACCAATGCCATAATCTGAAAATAAACTTGTTGGGTGTAGCAATATCCCTGCTTTTCTTAATTTATCTGGATATTTAATTTTATTGTGCAAGATTGCTGCTGCATTATCATTTAATTCTATATTAATATATCCATTATCAGGCAAATAATTTTTACCTGTGAGCAAATCTACCATTGGTAAACTGCACTCAACAAGGGCACTTTGTTTATTATCTGAACGGTTTATAGCCACTATGGCAACCTGTTCTTTGTAAGTTCTATTGTATGCCAAAATATCATCAGAAACATTAAGAGGTTCCCAAGTGCCATATTTAAAAACATCATAACGTTGTCTTAGCCTAGACAATCGCCAATAATATCTATAAACAGTCTGGTCTTCTTGTTGCCAAGGATAAGCACCACGATTAAATGGATCTGCAAATCCCTGCATTCCTGCTTCGTCACCATAATATATCGATGGTAAACCAGCAAAAGTCATTTGCCAAACTAAAGCAAGCCATAGCCGTTTAAAAGTAGTATATTGCTGATTGTCATTTAGCTGATATTTTCTTTTTTGCACATCTGTAAACTTGCTACTATCTATTTGTGCCAGTTGTGTAATCAGTCTTTCGGTATCATGTGTACCCAAAAGATTCATCAGCAAATCAAAGTTTTCTCTAGGGTAGTTTTCATACAAGCTATATAATTCTTTTAAAACACTTGTTGCTGATCTTTTATTTAACAAAAAATCAAGTACGCATTGTCTAAACGGGTAGTTCATCACAGAGTCTAATTGATCACCTAAAAAATAGTTGCGTACATTACCGTAAGCATTTTTATGCGAAGCATCCTCCCATACTTCGCCTAATAAAACACTCTCTTTATCTTGCATTTTTATCCTCAAGCGCAATCGCTTTATAAATTCCTCTGGTAACTCATCTGCGACATCAAGCCGCCAACCTTTGACACCTACCTGTAACCAACGTGCTACAATGCTTTTTTTTGATTCTATTATATAGTTTATATAACTTGGATTAAGTTCATTAACATTTGGTACATTGCCTATACCCCACCAAGACTCATACTCATCAGGATATTTTGTGAAAGTATACCAATTATAGTAAGGCGAATCTTTAGACTGACAAGCACCGATATCTTTATAAGTCCCTTCTTTGTTAAAATAACGACTATCACTGCCAGTGTGGCTAAAAACACCATCTAAAATTACATTTATATTACGTTTTTTTGCCTCTTGGCATAGTCTTTCAAGTGCGGTAACATCACCAAGCATTGGGTCTATTTGTTCATAGTCTGCTGTGTCAAAACGGTGATTGCTTACAGATAAAAATACAGGATTTAAATAAATTAAATTTACACCAAAATCTTCAAGATAATCAAGTTTTGCAGTGATGCCGTCTAAGTTTCCACCATAAAAATCATAAGCTATTATTTCATTTGTGGCACAATCTCTAGCATAAAGTGGTTTAGAATACCAACTATCATGTAAAAGTGAATCTTTTTTCAGCGCAAGCGGTTTATCATAAGGATTAAAAAATCTGTCAGGAAAAATTTGATAAATCATACCACCATAAAGCCATTGAGGCATTTGCGATTCTTGGTAAACAGTTATCTGATAAGCCGGAGGCTCTACAGTATATATCTGACCTTCACCGCCTAGTTGTTCTGGATTGTTGCCATAGAAGATAAATTTATCTTCTGTCTTTATAATGAAAAAATACCACAAGTTACATGGATTATCTGGTAAAGTAATCTCTATGCTATAAACAAATTTATTGTGTGACTCTTTTACTAAGTTCATGTGAAAAAGTTGTTCTTTGTCATCCCATGTACGCAAAAATACTTCTTGCGGTTTTTGATTTGAAAATTCTATTGCTATGCTTACATTGCTACCTACTCGTCCCGCACCAAAAGGGGTTTTATAAAGTAATTTTTGCGAATTGTGCATGACAGAGAACATTTTTTCACCTCTTTTATAGATTATAAATTGCTATTAACCTTCCAAATGCCTACTGCGTATTCTTTTACTGTTCTATCAGAAGAAAATACTCCTGACTTGGCAATATTGACAGCAGACATCTCTAACCACTTGTCACGATTTTTATATAATGTATTGATTTTCTCTTGTGCTAGAGCATATGAATCAAAGTCTTTCATTATATAAAATTCATCATTTCCGGTGTAAATATAGTTATTGATACTCATTAAACTTCTTTGGTCCATCTGCAATATTCCTTGCGCTATTTTCTCTACAATAGCTATATGCCTAGGATCATTTTCGATTATTGCTCTAGCAGAATAACTACCGTTTCTGTTTAGTTCTAACACTTCATCTGCTGTGAGTCCAAAGGTTATGAAATTATCTTCACCAACGTCTTGCTTAATTTCTACATTTGCTCCGTCTAGGGTTCCTATTGTTACCGCACCATTCATCATCATTTTCATATTGCCAGTGCCCGATGCTTCTTTACTTGCTAGTGATATTTGTTCACTAACTTCTGCTGCTGGAACAATTATTTCGGCAAGACTAACGTTATAGTTTTCTAAAAACACTATTTTAAGTTTATCTTTTATAGTTTTATCATTATTAATTATTTCGCCTAACATATTGATAAACTTTATTATAGATTTTGCTAAATAATAGCTCGGTGCCGCCTTACCTGCAAAAATAAAGGTTCTAGGTACGATATCTAAATTAGGATTGCTCTTTAAAGCATTATAAAGGTAAAATATGTGCCATGCATTTAAAAATTGTCTTTTATAAGCATGAATGCGCTTTATTTGCACATCAAAAATCGAATTTGTATCTACAACTATATTCTTTTTCTCTAAAATATATTTAGCCAACCGTTCCTTATTTTCTTGCTTTACTTTAGACAATTCATTCAAAAAATCTTTATCTTTGCTGTATTCCATCAATTTTTGCAAGTCTTCAGGATGAGTAACCCAGCTTTTGCCAATACGTGAAGTAATTAAATCAGCAAGACTAGGATTTGCATTGAGTAACCAACGGCGATGTGTAACACCGTTTGTTTTGTTATTAAATTTGTATGGACAGTAGTCATAAAAATCATGCAGCACATCTTTTTTCAATATTTCTGTATGTATTTGAGCAACACCATTGACACTGTAACTTCCGTGTACAGCAAGATTTGCCATAAATACTTGTCCGTCGTGGATAATTGACATGCTGTTTACCTTTTCCCAGTCGTTTGGGTATTTATTTTGCAAGTCAATACGTACTCTTCTGTCAATTTCTTCAATTATTTGATAGACTCTTGGCATTAATGCTTTTACTATTTCAATTGCCCACTTTTCCATAGCTTCCGGCATTATAGTATGATTTGTATAAGAAACAACGCTGGTAGTTATTTTCCACGCATCATCCCAACCAAAACCTTCTTCATCTATTAAAATACGCATTAATTCGGGTATAACAAGCGCTGGATGAGTATCATTAATGTGAAGAGCAATATAAGAATTTAATTCTTCCAGTGGCAGTTGATATTTTTTCTTATAATAATTAATAATGCTTTGCACACCAGCAGATACCATGAAATATTGCTGTTTTAACCTAAACATTTTGCCCCTGTAATTAGAATCGTCTGGATATAAAACTTCACTTAAAGCTTCTACAGAATATTTATATTCCATTGCTTTTTTACGTTCTTGGGCGTTTTGTGAGCGCATATCATCTTCAGCTTCGGGCAATACTTCTGCCCCCCAAAGCCTTAAAGTATTTACCGTTTTACAATTATAACCAACAACAGGTATATCATATGGAACAGCTAAAACAGTTTCATAGTCTGTGTGTACTAAACTTAATTTTCCGTTTTCTTCCTGTTTTAAATAGGCATTGCCGCCAAAACGAACCTTGAGTGCCTTATCGCGTTTTACAAATTGCCATACGCTATATGTAGTTGTATGCCAGCGATCAGGGAATTCTACTTGGTCGCCATCAATAATTCTTTGTTGAAACAATCCATACTTGTAACTTATACCGCAACCATTGCCCGCCATACCAATTGACGCCATAGAATCCAAAAAACAAGAGGCAAGTCTCCCTAATCCGCCACTACCTAATGCAACATCTCTTTCTTGATCTTCTAGCTCTTTTAAATTTATGTCTAAATCTTTTAAGCTCTCTTCTACTTTTGCTTTAATTCCTATATTAACAAGATAATTGTCAAGTAATCTTCCTGGCAAAAATTCAATGCTGAAATAATAAACTTGTCTTATTTTCTTGTCGATATAGTTTTCGTTAGTTTTTACCCATTTGTCTACTATTATTTCTCTTAATGTAATAACCAAAGCTTCATATTTTTGCGACAATGATCCTTCTTTTATGCTTATGCCGTGCAGTGTTCTAAAGCAAGCTTTATAACGGGAGATAAATTCTTTTTTAAATAGTTCGTTTGACATAACTTACTCTCCTTCTAATACTTTATCATATAGTGCTATGTATTGTTCTACGGATTTATCCCAGCTAAAATCTTCTTTCATAACGTTTTTCATCAATTTTTTCCATGCTTTTTCATCTTGATAAATTTCTAGTGCCTGATAATACACATTCAAAAAACTATCTACATTCGCTTGACTAAAGCCAAAACCTGTTCCTTCACCTGTGAATTTATTATATGGTTTAATAGTATCTTTTAGTCCGCCTGTCTCGTGTACTAAAGGTACTGCTCCATAACGCATTGCTATCATTTGACCTATGCCGCAAGGTTCAAAAATCGACGGCATCAAGAAAATATCACATCCTGAGTAAATTTGACGTGCCAACACTTCATTAAATTCTGTTATAACTGCTATAGAGTTACTGTTTTGTGAAGCCACATGGCGCAAATATTCTTCATAACCCTGTTCGCCTGCACCCAAGATAACGATTTTTGCACCAGATTTTATAAGTTCAGGTATAGCCTCGCAAATTATATCAAAACCTTTGTCTGGAACTATTCTAGACACCATACCTAAAATAGGAGCTTTTTTATCACCCTTAAAGTTGCATTTATCCCATAGGAAATCTTTATTTTTAAGGCGATTGCCAATTGTTGTGCCACTATGATAGTTAGCTTTTATATGTGAGTCTTTCCATGGATTATACTTCGTATAATCTATACCATTTAAAATGCCACTAAATTTGTTCGAACAAGCTTGTAATACCCCTTCTAATCCTTCACCACGTGCTGGAGTTTTTATTTCATTTGCATAATTTGGGCTTACTGTTGTTACATAATTGGCGTAAAGTATGCCACCTTTCATAATATTTACGCAACCATTAAATTCTAGTTTATCACCAGTAAAATAGCCCCAGTTAAGACCAAGAACATCTTCAATGATTGACGGACTAAAGCGTCCTTGATAGGCTAAATTGTGTATTGTAAAAACAGTTTTTATATCTTTCCAAGTTTCAAAGGCTCGATAAAAATGTTCCAAATAAACTGGTATAAGCGCACAGTGCCAGTCGTGAGCATGAATTATATCAGGTTGAAAATCAATTTTCTCAATTAGAGCTAGAGCTGCCTGTGAGAAAAAAGCAAACCTTTCGGCATCATCAAAATAGCCATAAAGACCGCTACGATCAAAATAATAAGGTTGGTCAATAAAATAAATTGTTATGCCTTCGTGCTCTAATGTCCAAGCCATTGCGTTGTGATTGCGCCAAGAAATATTTACAGGAAACTCTGTTATAGCTTTAGCTTGTTCTTTAAATTCTAAAGGTATATCTCTATATGCAGGGATAACTATGCGGACATCTATACCTTTTTTTATCATTTGTAAAGGTAGTGTACCAACAACATCACCTAAACCGCCTGTCTTAGCAAAAGGTACCGCCTCTGCTGCTACAAATAAAACTTTTTTCATCTATACCACCGTCCCTTTTTTTATTACTAACGGATAACTCTTGTCGCCTTTTAATACTGTTCCTGCTGTTATAGTTACATCTTTATCGCAAATGACATTTTCTAAAACCACTTTTTCACCTATAGTACAATCTTGCATTATTATAGAATTTTTTATTTTAGCATTTTTGTTTATATTAACAGATCTAAAAATAATGCTGTTTTCCACCTTGCCATCAATCTTACAGCTATTAGCGAGAAGTGAATTAATAACACTAGAATTTGCTAAATACTTTGTTGGGACAGAATCCTTTATTCTAGTATAAATATGACCGTGTCTAAAAAATAAATCCTGCCAAGCCTTTGTATTTAACAGTTCCAAACTATGTTGATAGTATTCTTTAACACTAGCAATATTAGCAACGTAACCATTAAATTGCCAGCCAGTAATTTTCATTTTGTCAACGCGAGCTTGTAATTGTCTTATGAAATCACCGCCGCCACGACTCATTGCATGAGTTATTATATCAATAAGCAGTTGTTTTTTAACTATTGCCATACGCATATATAAGTTTTGACTGTCACTTACTGGTGGATCTATTTGCATATCATTTACTAAATTATTTTTATCAAAATCCAGCATAACTGCGCCTTGCGGTCTTGCCTCTGTTGACTGCATCTTCCGATAAATAAATGTTATATCAGCATTTGTTTTTAAATGGTGTGTAAACACCTGTTTATAATCAATATTACACAAAAATTGACTACCACTTATAATCACATGTTCAAAATTACTTTGCATTATATACTCTAAATGCTGCGAATAATAATCTATATCACCAGTGCCGGCAAGTGCTGTCCTTTTTAAAGGTAATAATAATTGCATTCCATCTCTTTTTCTATCTAAGTCCCATTCTTTACCAGCACGCATATGTTTAACAAGTGAACCTGCATCTTCAGGGATTAAAATACCAACACTATATATACCAGCATTTACAAGGTTTGATAAAACGAAATCTATAAGTCGATATTTTCCGCCAAAAGGAACTGCGGCTAAAGGGCGTATATCTGTTAAAACATCCAAAGCTGCGGCTTCGTGCAAATTAATTAAACCCATAACACGATACATAATAAAACCTCCTTATGCTTAGATTGTAGTTTCCTGTGCGTATACAGTAACATTTGCACTGTTCTCAGAGCCTATTTTCTTATCTTGCATAACATAAGTATCTGTTGCTATAATTGATTTGGTTACAACAGCATTCTTGCCAATTCTTGAATTTGGTAAGATTACTGAATCTTTAACTACTGCTCCTTCTTCTATATACACGGAATTAAATAAAATACTATTGTCTACCGTTCCATAAACTTGGCAACCTTCGCTTATCAAAGAACAAGCTACTTTTGCATTTTTGCTTATGTAATGAGGAGGTAATGCAAGATTTTCTGAACCTATTACCCAGTCTGGAGTATTTAAATCAAACGGTGGATTATCATAAAGCAAATCCATACTAGCCTGCCAATAGCTCTCTACCGTTCCAACATCCTTCCAATATCCGTCAAAAGCATAAGCATAGAGTTTTTCTTTATTAGCAAGCATTGTCGGAATTATGTCTTTGCCAAAATCACGTGAGCTTTTAAGATTATTTCTATCTTCAATAAGATAACGCCTTAAAACTTGCCAGTGGAAAATATATACACCCATAGAGGCTAATGTACTTTTAGGTTTTTTAGGCTTTTCAGCAAACTCTGTTATCTTGTTATTTTTATCTGTTGTCATTATGCCAAATCTTGTAGCTTCTTCAAGTGATACATTAATTACAGCAATTGTCGCATCAGCTTTTTTCTCGTTATGAAATTCAAGCATCTTGGCATAATTCATTTTATAAATATGATCCCCTGACAGTATTGCCACATGTTCTGGATTCATACTATCAATAAAGCTTATATTTTGATAAATGGCATCTGCTGTACCTTGATACCAGTCTGCACCACCTTCACTAGCATAAGGTGGCAAAATATAAACACCGCCGTTTCTTCTATCTAAGTCCCAAGATGTTCCAATACCTATATATTTATGAAGTTCCAAAGGTTGATATTGTGTCAAGACTCCAACAGTGTAAATGCCTGAATTATAACAATTACTCAAAGCAAAATCAATTATTCTATACTTCCCCCCAAAATAAACTGCAGGCTTAGCGATTTTTTTTGTTAATGCACCCAATCTACTCCCTTGGCCACCAGCCAATAACATTGCAATACACGCTGGTCTTTTCATAAATATCACCTTTCTTTCTTATATCCTGGTAATAAATAAACTGTAGATAGCGGCGGAATTCTTACAACCAAAGAATTTTCCTGGTCATGCCAAGGGACAGGATTTGACACAACAATTTTTTTACTCCACTGTCCTGTACCGCCGAACTCTATTTCATCACTATTAAAAGCTTCATAATATGGTCCTATCTGTGGTACTCCTACTCTATATCCGTCATGCGCAATCTCTGTAAAATTACACACAACAACTATATGCCTACCTTGTTTATCAAACCGCAAAAAGCTTATTATACTATGTCCACTATCATCTGCCTCAAGCCATTTAAAGCCTTCCCAAGATGAATCTATCTGCCAAAAACAGCTTTCTTGTAAATAAAATTCATTTAATTCTTGAACATATTTATTAAGCGCTTTATGTAGATCATACTCCAGTAAAAACCAATCCAGTTGTCTTTTTTCGTCCCACTCTATAAATTGACCTATTTCCTGACCCATAAACAAAAGTTTTTTGCCAGGATGTGCCATCATATAACCTAGAAGCACTCTAACATTAGCAAACTTTTGCCAATAATCTCCCGGCATTTTATCAAGCAATGATTTTTTACCGTGTACAACTTCATCGTGTGAAAATGGTAGCACAAAATTTTCAGTAAAAGCATACATAAAAGAGAATGTTATATTATTGTGATGCCAGCGGCGATGTATTGTCGGTCTTTCAACATAATCTAAAACGTCATTCATCCAGCCCATATTCCACTTATAGTTAAAACCAAGTCCTCCATCGTGTACCGGCCAAGTAACCATCGGGTATGACGTAGATTCTTCTGCCATCATCAATACATCAGGATGTTTTTGAAAAATCAATCTATTTAAGTCTTTTAAAAAATCAATTGCTACAATGTTTTCTCTGCCACCATATTCATTAGGCAACCATCTGCCAGGCATTTTAGCGTAATCAAGATACAGCATACTAGCTACTGCATCCACTCTAAGTCCATCTATATGAAATTTTTCCAGCCAATAACAAGCATTAGACAACAAAAAACTTCGTACTTGCGGTTTACCTAAATCAAAATAAGATGTTCCCCAGCCCTCGTTATCCCTTCTTAGTGGGTGTTCTGGTTCATAACAAAAACTACCATCAAACTGCCTTAATCCTTGGTCATCTTTGCAAAAATGTCCTGGTACCCAATCCATAATTACGCCTAAATCCTGAGAATGACAAACATCTATAAAATACATCAAGTCTTTTGCCGAACCATAACGGCTTGTTGGTGCATAGTATCCTGTGATCTGATACCCCCAGGAGTTATCAAGTGGATGTTCTGCAAGAGGCATAAGTTCTATATGAGTATAACCCATTTTTTTAGCATACACAGGTAACAAATCGGCAAGTTGTCTATAGCTTAAAAAACTTCCATCTTGATTTAAACGCCATGAACCCAAATGTACTTCATATATGTTCAAAGGTTTTTCATAAGAATTATTACTACGATTTTTTATCCACTTCTCGTCCGTCCAAGAAAAGCCATCTATACTTGCAACAATGCTTGCTGTATTAGGGCGAAGTTGTGCTGCAAAAGCGAAAGGATCTGCTTTTAAAAATATCTGACCGTTGCAGCCAACAATTTTATATTTATAATTTGCTTGTTCGGGTAAAGAGTCAATGGTTGTTTGCCAAATTCCATCACCGGTATTTTGCATTGGGAATCTATCACCTTGCCAGTTGTCAAAATCACCTGTTATGAAAACAGCTTTAGCATTTGGCGCCCATACACTAAAGCGCACATATTCTTGATTGTTTTTAATGATTTTATGTGCTCCAAAAAAGTCAAACAGTTGACTATGTTTGCCTTCAGCAAATAAGTGCCGATCAAATCCTGTAAACATAATCATTTCCTCCTCTCGCAAAAAGGGGTTTTGTTTTTTCAAATATTTATATTAACTGTTTTAATTCGCCGTAGTATTCCTATTTTCCTTCTATTTATGTGCTTTATAAAATATTTAATTTAAATATTATTTTAAAATACAAAAAATCAGTAACAATATGTGTTACTGATTTTTATTAGACTTAGTTTTTTGCAAGTCAACCCATATATATAGCTGTTTTATAAATTCTTTTGCCTCTTTATTTAGAGTGGTATTCTTTGAAATTATATCCATTTGGTTAATGGTATAAATTACTTTGTCTTGATAATAAATCTGTATGCTCTCTTGCTGTTCTACTGTATAAAACATTTCTTTTGACAAATCAGGCTTTTTTGATAATGAGTATAGGTTTCCTGCAAGCAACCATGCCCTATATAAAGGATTATTGTTTCCTTGTGGTCTATTAATTATATATGTCCAATTGTCTTCTTGTACTGTAGCGCTATTTATATTTTGGATAACAATAGGCTTTATTTGCATTTTTTGCAAATAGCCTTCTATTCTCTTTGCTCTTTCTAATGGTTCTGGATGTTGAGCAAAGTTAACTTTTATTTTTGAATCATTACTATCGCCAAGTTTGTGCATAGTTACCAAGACTGCATAAGGATTCAGTTTGGCATTATACATTAATTTAAAACTACTGTCATCAGCCTCACGCTCGTCACGTTGACCATAGGCAGGCAGAGCAACTAGTGCAGCATTAGCCGCTATTGCTCCTTCTGCTCCGCCTAATATAGCGCCTAGAAGCATTGTCAAAAGCTGTTCTCTTTGTCTTCTAGCCAGATGGTTACCTGTAACATGACCTATTTCATGACCTATAACTGCGGCTATTTCATCTTCTGTCGTCATAAAGTCAATTAGCCCTTTATAAACATAAATATAGCCACCAGGCAGTGTTACAGCATTAACTTCACTAGAATTTATTACTTTAAATGTGTATTCTGCCGAATTTATACCGTTAGCTTTTAATATCGTATCGCCAAGCTGTGCTATTTTATTTTGCAAATTCTCATCTGGATAAAGTCCATAATAAGACTCAAATTTTCTAGCATTATCTGTATCAGATTTTGATCTGGCAAAAGTAATATTAGGCTGTATTGCTAGCATTATACAAATTAGTGTATAGCATAAAAATTTTTTCATAAATACCTCAAAATAGTTAATAAAAAACAGGCATCAAGCCTGTTTTAATTTGTTTTTGATGGCAATCCTGGTTCTGCCGGATTTATTAGAGTATTGGTAGCGGTTTCACTTCCTTCAGGATATTTCTTTTGTATTAGAATTTCAACCCGTCTATTTCTAGAACGACCTTCAGCTGTATCATTAGTCATAACAGGTCTGTGCTCACCAAAACCAACAGCACTAAAACGTGCTGGATTTAAACTAGGGTTTAGCCTCAAAAGATATTTCATAAGATTTACCGCTCTATCAGCACTAAGCTCCCAGTTAGATGGGTATGTCGTTGTATTAATTGGTATATTGTCTGTATGTCCGGAAATAAGTACATTTTGTGGCATTGTTCCTAAAATTCCAGAAACCAAGCGTGCAAATTTTTCTATTTCTGGTGTTATTTGCGCGCTACCTGACGGATATAACCCTGTATCGCGAATTCTAATAAGCAATCCTTGATCTGTGCTTATTGCTTCTAGCTCTACAGGCAAATTCTCAGCACTTTTTATAAAAGCCTCTATTTCACTTTTAGCTTTTTCTAGTTGTGCATTTTCTAATTCTGCTGGGCTCATTACAGACGTCGGAGTACTACCAGGACCCGTAGCTACACCAACCCCACCTGATAAAATAGAAGCGCCAGCAGCACCATTAAAGGGACCCGCGCCACCACCTAAGGCAGAATTTAACGAAACTGCAACTTGTGCAAATTTATCTTTATCAACTTTTGCAGTTGCAAACAAAACAATAAACAAAGCTAGTAGCAGTGTAAGTAAATCCGCATACGGAACCAACCAAGTTTCATCCGGGTGTTCTTCATGCGGTGGTCCATGATGTTTTTTGCCCATTTATCATTCACCGCCTGCATTAGTTTTACGCTCTGATTGTGGTAAAAATGCATTAATTTTCGCTTCAACAGCTATAGGAGAATCGCCTGCTTGTAGAGACAATATTCCTTCTATTATTATTCTTTTTATTGTTGCCTCTTCTTGACTTAAAACTTTTAATTTTGTAGCAATAGGATGGCAAACAACATAACCTAAAAATATACCATACATTGTTGCAATAAATGCAGCAGCAATAGAATGACCTAGCTGATCGACGTCACTTAAGTTACCAAGTGCCGCAACAAGACCTATAACAGCACCTAAAACGCCAAGTGTTGGCGAATACATACCACCTTGCGAAAAAATAGTTGCACAATGTCTGTGGCGCTCTTCCATAGCCGCAACTTCAGCTTCCATAACATCTCTTATAAATTCTGCATCAAGACCGTCAATCATCATACTAAGACCAGCACGCATAAAAGGATCCTTTACTTCATTTAAACGACCTTCCAGTGCAAGTAGTCCCTCACGACGGGCAACTTGTGAAAACTCAACAAAAGTAGTTGCTAGAGAAGCAACAGATGCCAAATCCTGCTTTTTCATAACTTTTTTGATTAAAGCAGGTGTTTTTTTGACTATGTGCATTGGCATAGCATTGAGTACAGCCCCTGCTGTACCAACAATTATAATCAAAATAGCTGCTGGGTTTAAAAGCAATACCGGACTTGCACCTTTTGCAGCCATACCTACCAAAACAGCAACTACCGCTACTGGCATACCTAACGCTGTCGATAATTCCAAAAAATCATCCCCTTACTTTGTATAGAGTATATTCATTTCATTTTATATATATTAAATATATATAAATTTTATCATTTTTTTTTGCTTTAGTCTAGCATTAAGATGAATTTTTATTTTCAATAATAGCACTGGCAATAGCAGCGCCTGTCAACGATGCTTTTTCTACTAAGCATAGTTCTGGTGCTTGTTTGCGCATTAAATCTAGCAAGGTTGCCTTTAATTGTGTTTGAAATAATTTGATTTTATTAAAAACAGCTCCATCTAAAAAAACTTTTTCTATTACAATATTTTTTTCAAAAAGATATTGGCAAATACCAAAATACTCTGCTGCAACAAGCTTTGCTGCTCGAATAACAATGCATTTTGAAATATCTGTCAAAAAATTATTTTTATTCAGTTCAATTATCTGCGCTAATTCCTCTGTATTATTTATATTATAGTATTGTTCATTCGCTTTTTGTAGCGCCAAATTTACAATTTTGAATAAATAATTACCAGCAGTCATTTTTTCCATATGTTGTTGTCCAACATCCATTGTTTGACTATCAAGCAAAGCATCAAATTGATTTTTACAACTTGGCGAAAAATTCCCTGACTCCATATTTATGACCATCTGTTTTACAGGATCAAAATAACAACTGTTGTGTCCTGTTCCGCAAATACTTCCTATAGCATTTTGAGTGTTACAACAATAGGAACCTGTCAAAAGAGTAGCAACAGTATCATTTAGTATAGCTGATGGATAAATATTCTCATTACCTATTTGTTTTAATTTGCTGTACAACAAATTATTTATATCTACATTCTCTCCACCAATAAAAAAATTCTCTTTTGTCCATTTTTTTAACATGGCATTATTTACGCTTGTTTGCTTTGTGGGATATGAAAATGTATGTCCTAAAAACATTTCTTTTTCGTCCGCCACAGAACTTATCAAAAAAGCTATCTGCAAAAAAAGTTCATCTGCTGTATTGGATTTATTTAATAAAAGCTCTTTCAAGCTTTTTTTAACTGTTTTTTCATAGATTATAGTTTGTTTGTCCAAAGATATGTTAGCGACTCTCACATTACTACCACCAAAATCTAGTGCCAAAAACTTTCCTTGTTCAAATCCTTTTGGCAACTGCAAAAAAGACGGCAACAGTGCAAAAGATGATGGTTTATTCTGTATGCCGTCTTTGATTTGTTTGGCAACAAGTTCTGCTTGTTCTTCTAGTTGAGTTTTTGTAAGTGTGAATGATTGAATTATTTGCTTTTTTTGCACCTATTTTTCACCATATGTTAAATTTTTATCCTTTACAACTTCACTCCATAAAAGATAACCGCCGCTTAAATTATAGGAATTAAAGCCGTGTTGACGCAAAATGCGATTAGCAATATAGCTTCTCAAGCCTGAGTGACAAAAAACATATATTTCTTTGTCTTTGGGAAGTTTATCAAGATTATTTCTCAACTCGTGCAAAGGTATATTTACAGCATTATAAATAGTACCTGCATTAAATTCAGCCATTGTTCTAGTATCTAAAAAAAATGCATTTTCATTTGCTAAAGCTTTGCAATCCTCACAAAAATATTGATACAAATCACCGCTTAAGACGTTTGCCGCAATATCACCAGCGTAATTTACAGGGTCTCTTGTCGATGAATAAGGCGGAGCATAAGAAAGTTCTAGATCACCTAGATCATAAACAGTCAAATCATTCATTAGAGCTGCTGCTATAACGTCTATGCGTTTGTCAGTACCATCCTCACCAACAGCTTGTGCACCAAGTATTTTCCCATTACTTTTAGAAAATAAAAGTTTTATCCCAACAGTTGCAGAGCCTGGAAAATATGTAGCATGGTTAGCAGGGAAAAGAAGCACTTTATCATAGTCTATGTTAGCTACTTTAAGTTGTTTTTCATTTGCACCCGTTGTAGCTACAGTCAAATCAAACACTTTGACAACTGAAGTTGCCAATACGTTTTTTACCTGTTTATGTCTACCAACAATATGCATTGCCGCAATACGAGCTTGTTTATTTGCATTACCAGCAAGTGCAATGATCGCTTTATTACCTGTAACTTTGTGCTCAACTTCTACGCTATCACCTGCAGCATATATGTTCTCATCAGATGTTTGCATGTATTGATTTGTTTTAATGCCGCCCGTTGTACCAAGTTTTAAACCACTTTCAACTGCAAGCGCAGTATTTGGTTTCATACCAATGCCCAAAATTACCATATCAACTTTTATATCAATGGCGTTTAGCTTTAACAACAGTTGTTCTTGGCTTTTTTCAACTGCTTTTAATGTCTGATTTAGCTTGAGCTCTACATTTTTACTGCGAATATGGTTATGCAAAAATGCTACCATCTCACTATCTAGTGGCATCATAACCTGACTTGCCGCCTCAACGATTGTAACCTGTAGTCCCGCTGCATGCAGATTTTCCGCCATCTCCAGCCCAATAAAACCACCGCCAATAACTGCTGCTGTTTTTGGTTTTTTGTCTTTGATAAAGTTTTTTATAGCTATTGTATCTGGAACGTCTTTTACTTTAAATACCCCTTCCAAATCAATGCCTTCGATATTTGGCTTTACGGCGTAACCACCAGGCGATAGCATCAGTTTATCATAGTCATAACGAGCAATTGTATTATCAATTAAATTTTTCGCTTCAATATATTTTTCTTGTCTGTTGATTTTTACAACTTCGTTATTCACAAGTACTTGCATATTAAATCTGCTGTTTAAACTTTGTGGTGTATTTAATAGCAAATCGGCTTCTTTTTGAATTACTCCGCCAATATAGTAAGGTAGCCCACAGTTAGCATAAGAAACATATGGTCCTTTTTCAAAAACAATAATTTCGCAGTGCTCATCTAAACGACGCATTTTAGCCGCAAAAGCAGCTCCGCCTGCAACTCCGCCAACAACAAGATATTTAGCCATAATTTTGCTCCTTTAAATTATTGCTTAACCAAACCTTTTTCTATTAAATACTCTGCTAATGATTTAGCACCTGCTGCAACCAGTTTTAAACAATTTATTCTTTGTTCTCTAGTTCCAGACGGATATTTTCTAAGAGTTAGACAATCTGTTGCACCCTGTTCCGCTTTAAATTTATCATAAAAACCTTTGCTTAATTTGTAAATAGGCTCACGTTCACCTTCTGGCGGATTTGGACGCCCTGCTAGAGCACCAAGTACCATAACAGCACCTGACATTACTCCACACAAATCAGCAGCTTGACCTATGCCACCACCAAAACCGCTAGACAGTTTAACATTTTCGCCAATTCCCAAGTGGCAAAGCTCATCGAAAGTTACAACTATCGATTCAGCACAATTAATACCCGATTTGTACTTTTCGGCACCAGTTTCTTCAGCTTTTTTCACAAAATCATTCATTTTTGTATCCTCCTCATTTTTTATATTTATTATTTTGCATCCAAAATCATTTTACGTTTTTTGAAATAGACTGGCTGTAAATTTATGCTTTGGGCAAAATCCCAAGCTTTATAAAAAAAACTACCTATTGCCTCTTGTCTGTGCGCATCAGATCCTATTGTAACATATCGCCCACCAAGTTCTTGATATCTTTTATACAAGTCTTTTAAAGCAATTAGCGCTACATCATTGTCAAAGCGTCTGGTATTTATCTCCAGCGCCTTTTGCTTTTGAATAATTACTTTACAAATATCTGACCACAAATCATAAAAATCTTGTACATATATCTCTGGATCTTGATATGCTGCATAGCGACAAATATAATCAATATGCCCTAATGTATCAAAATCATCAAAATAAATTACATTTTCTAATACAACTTCCAAATACTGCTTATATGCTATTTTTTTATCCTTATCTTTTGTAAAACTTGGGTTGTAAATATCAAAGCCATCTACAACATGAATTGATGCTATTACTTCATCAAAAGGTTTATCTTTTATATGCCCAGCAATGCTTTTATTGCTAGGTATTTGTAGTCCTAACTCAATGCCAATAAGAATTTTATCACTTCTTAGCGGTTGCAAAGTTTTAAAATATTCATCAAAATCAAACACAAAAGATAACGGATTTTCTGGATAATCTAGATCAAAGTGCTCTGTGATAATTATACCCATATTTTTTTTGCTTGCGCAATCAATTGCCTCATTATAGGTCATCTTAGCATCACAGGAAAAATTCGTATGTAAATGAGTATCAAACATAAAATCACCACCTAAATATTTGCAAAAGATATTAATTGTATTTGCTCTTTTTCAATAAAGCTTCTTATATCTTTATCAGTTAGTATGTCAAACTCCTTTTGTCTATAAGTATTATAAGAGCTTATTTTTAAAAGCCTATCATCTACAATTGCTGGATGACACATGATTTCCATTGTTCCTTGCCAATTTGTTTGTAAAATTTTCAATAAATTCTCTTTACTTGCAGTTTGTCCATAAAAATCTTGAACAAAAACGTCTGTTGTATTTACTTTTTGCTGCCGACAGTATTTCTTAATGTTATCGTTTGTCTGTCTTAAAGGTATATTTAATTTTTTTGCCAGCTTAATTGCAATATTCAAAAGGTCTTGATTTAAAGTATGCACGTGATGATGTGAGTCTAAATGATCAGGTTTTATACCCATATCAAAAAGTGCCTTTATTTGCGCTCGCCATTCATTTTCTATTGCTTTTTTATCTATTGGAAGTTGAATTTTATCTATCTTTTTAAAAAAACCATTATCATCTAGCATATTATCTAGTTGTGTAAGCGGCTTACCATAGGTTAAACAAATATGTAAACCAAGCCCTATTCCCGCATCTTTGGCAATTAATGCTGATTTTTGCCAACCATCTGCAGTTACAAGTATTGTAGTGCTTGTAACTATACCTTCGTTAAAACATTTTATAATCCCAACAGTGCATCCATCTGTAAGTGCTAGATCATCTGCATTTACAATTAGTTTTTTCAAGAGAAAATCCCCTTTGTTATTACTAATTTTATTATACACTGTTTAAGTTTATTTTTGCTAACAAAAAAGAAAAAAAGCAAGACCAATTTTGTCTTACTTTAGATTGATAGCTTTTCCTTTTAGATTTTTTACTGTCAACGCTACATTTTCGCTTTGCATTATTGCTGATACTACGCATATACCGTAAATACCAGTGTTTTGCAGCACATCTAAATTAGTTTCATTTAATCCACCTATTGCCACAACAGGAATATTGACGTTCTGGCAAATGCTTTTTAACGTATCAACACTTGTCAAAACAGTTTTTACTTTTGTTGTCGTGGGATAAATAGCACCTACACCCAAATAATCTGCTCCTTGCTCGTGTGCGGATTTAGCTTGATCTAAGGTTTTTGTTGTAGCGCCTATTATTTTGTCTTTACCAAGAATACTTCTTGCAACATAAATAGGTAAATCCTCTTGCCCTAAATGTACCCCATCGGCATCTACCGCTAAAGCAATGTCTAATCTATCATTTATAATAAAGTGCGTGTTATACTTTTTCGTTAAATGACGTAGTTTCTCTGCCAGAGAAAAAAAAGCCAGACTGCTTTTTTCTTTTTCTCGCAGTTGAACACAAGTAATGCCATTTTGCAATGCCAGTTCTACTTTATGCAAAAATTCCGTCTCAGTCATACTATCACTATTTGTTACCAAGTATAAGGATAAATCAAGCTTTTTTGTCATATCAAACCTCTTTTACTTTAGCATATTTTATAATATCTTGATCTGACAAAATGTTTATTTCGTCAATTAAGTTTGTTCTAAAGCTGCCTGTACCTCTGGATATTTTTGCCGCTTTTTCTCCAGCTATAGACATAGTAAGAGTTGCCAATAACACTGAGTCAATTTTAGGGTTAATACTCAAACTTGTCGCAACAAGACAATTTAGCATGCAACCTGTGCCAGTGATGTTAGAGAGCATTTTATGTCCATTATTTAGCAAAAATATCTTTTTACTATTTGCTATAACATCAATTTTACCTGTTATTAAAATAGTACTATTATAAGTTTTAGCAAGTTTTTTAGCCAGTTTAACTGTATCTGCTGTTTTATCTTTACTATCATTTTCGTCTACATCTGTTCCAGCCGTAATAATACTATTTAGATAAAGTGCTTTTAGTTCAGATAAATTCCCTTTTAAAACTTTTGGTTTGCTCTCTAATAGTTCTTTAGCAAAATTAAGCCGCAAATCACTGCACGCCACTCCTACTAAATCTATTACCGTCGGTATGTTATTCTCGTTTGCCATCTGCATAGAAGTAGTTATTGAGAGCATTTTGCTATCTGTTATACTACCTAAATTAATTGCTAGCGCATTGGCATTTTTTGTTATTTGTGCAACTTCGCTAGGATGTTGAGCCATTATCGGCTTTGCCCCTACCGCTAAAACAACATTCGCACAGTCATTTATACTTATCTCGTTTGTCAAGCAATGTATAAGTGGTTGTTTTTCTCGTATAGCCTTTTTGATTGAAAGGATTTTTTTGAGCATATTAATTCTCCCAAAGTTTTTTTTGTATTTTTTCCACTAAGCCTTGTTTCTCAAGTATTTTTAAAAACAGCAGTGCCAAAAATCCACCTATAAATGTTCCTGCCAAAAAAGATGGTATATATGTAAATAAAGCGACATCGCCATTTCCATAAATAAACGCCATAACAGGATAAGAAACAAGCGCTCCAATAATTCCTGTTCCAATAATTTCACCAATTACTGCAGCTAATATCTTTTTCGTCATATTATAAAAAATACCTGCTAAGAGTGCCCCAAAAATTGCTCCAGTTAAAGCAAGTAAATTAATTCCAAATAACGCCATTCGCAAAAAAGCAATTGCCAAAGCGCAAACAAAAGCATATTTAGGACCTAAAAACACACTACAAATAACGTTGATAAAATGTTGCATTGGTGCCATGCCAGGAACACGTAAAATGGGCGATAACACAACACCTAACGCTATTATCATTGATAAAAAAGTCAGCCGACGTAATTTTGCCTTTTCCATAAAAACTCCTTAAATATAAAAGCGTTCACGGCTAGTGAACGCTTTTATTGCTCTTGATAACGCTCCCTACCACAGTGTTAACTGTCAGGTTCAACGGGTCAGGTTTTAACCTTCTCAACTATAAAGTCCCCCGGCTATTTAGTTAGACATCTAAAAATTCATCTATCGCCGCACCCGGTGCTACCATCGGTTCAACCATAGCATCTGATGCTATACTCAAATCTATTACAAAAGGAGCATTGGCATCTTTAGCTTTTTTAAGAGCTAAAATAAATTCCTCTTGACTATCTACTTTACAACCATCCGCTCCGCAAGCCTTAGCAAAAGCAACAAAATCAAACGGTTTTAAAAGAGTTGATGAAAATCTTTTGTTAAAAAACAATTCTTGCCACTGCTTGACCATTCCTAAAACTTGATTGTTAAATACTATAGTTATGATTGGCAATTTTTCATTGACAGCTGTAAATAATTCCATTCCTGTCATTTTAAAAGCGCCATCGCCAACTATCTGCACAATTGTTTTTTGTGGTTTAGCAATCTTTGCCCCAATTGCCGCTGGCATAGAAAAGCCCATCGTGCCACAACCACCTGAGGTAAGATGTGTTCTTGGCTCATTGATTTTAAGTGTTTGTGCTGCCCACATTTGATTTTGACCAACATCTGTGACAAAAATGACATCTTCTTTAAATTCTTTATTAATCTCTTCTAATGCCCAATAAGGATTTAAAGTATCTTTTACTTGTTGTGAGTACATTTTTTGCCAAAAACCAATCTGTTCCCACCATTCTGATATATCTGGTCTAACCTCTACTTGTGCTGCAAGTGCCGCCATAGAGTTCGCTAAGTTCGCTACTATCGGCAAAGCAACAGTTACATTTTTGTCTACTTCAGAAGGATCAATATCAAAGTGAATTATTTTTTTGCTTTTTACATACCTATCCCTATCACCAGTAACCCTCTCACTAAAGCGGCTACCAATAACTACAATAGTATCAGCGTTGCTTATAGCTAAATTAGCTACTTTTAAACCGTGCATTCCACTCATACCTAAAAATTGGCTACTATTACTTGGAAAAGCACCCAGCCCCATTAATGTGCTTACAACAGGCATACCGGTTTTTTCTGCCAATTCCCTAATTGCCCAACTGCAATCAGCCTGTATAGCACCACCACCTACCATTATAACAGGTCTTTTAGCTTGACAAATAAGATTTGCCGCTTGTTTAACAGCAGATAAATCAAGTTCTATTACTTCTTCTTCTAAATCTTCAATATCTTCTTGCTCGTCCCAATCGATAAGCGCTTTTTGTATATCACTCGGTACATCTATAACAACAGGACCAGTTCTACCACTACGTGCAACAGCGAAAGCTTCTTGCAAGCTTTTTACTAAATCCTCAGAGCGTAAAACAGCCGTGCTGTGTTTAGTTATAGCCAAAGAAACACTAACTATATCAACTTCTTGAAAAGAATCTCTACCGATATGTTGTGTTGCCACTTGTCCACAAATTACAACAAGCGGAATAGAATCAAGATATGCAGTGGCTAAGCCTGTAACAACATTTGTTGCTCCCGGACCTGATGTTGCAATACAAACACCAACTTTCCCGCTTGCTCTGGCATAACCATCGGCAGCGTGGATAGCGCCTTGTTCGTGAACCGGCAAAACAGTTTTTAGTGGCGCATCATATAAGGCATCAAAAAGCGGCATAACCTGACCACCAGGATAACCAAAGACAGTATCAACACCTTGTTCTAAAAGCACATTTACAATAGCTTGTGCACCTGTAATTTTCATCTTTAAGCTCCTTTATCAAACTGCCATACAAACATTGTCTTGAAATGCTTGTACATCAAAAACTAATATTTGCTTTTTCAAAAGCTTAACCAAACGAAATGGTCCTTGTGGACAACCGACAATTAAATCAATTTCTAACACATCTTCATTTGGCTGTAAGACAAGTTTTTTAAGGCTCACACCTTGTCTATCAACAATGCGCAACACTCTAGGAAGTGCGGTAGAATCATTTTTTGCAATAATTTTTAGCTCTACATTCATTTTATTCACCTCAAAAATAAAAGCCCCTGTCCTTATGGACAGGGGCGTAAATAACGCGGTACCACCCTGATTTTAACTTTAACCGATCAATCAATCGATCTCATTATAACGTATGAGATACGCATCTGGTTACTAAATAAAATTTCACCAATGAGTTCCTGGGTGATTTAGTTCTTTTGCCAGCACACTGGTTTTCAGCTACCCCAGCTCTCTAAAAGTACATACAAAAGCGTTTGTCCCAATCATTACTTTTAATTATATTTATAGATATTATTTCACTTGCAAGCATTTTTGTCAAGTAATTTTAATTATTTGTTAATTTTATCAAAAACTTTTAATTACGACGACGAGCAGCATGGTCTAATGGTCCTGCAAATTTATTTATAGCAAACGAAGCTTTTATTGCTGCACTGATAAATTCTTTAGCATCATAAACAGCTTCTTTAACTTCTTTGCCATTAGCCAGTCCTGCGGTAACTGCTGCCGAATAAGAGCAACCTGCCCCATGTGTCCAAGTAGTTTGTACAAGTTCGCCCTCAAGTAGCTCAAAATCTTTACCATCATAAAGAACATCCACAGCATATTTATGTTCTAGTTTTGCTCCGCCTTTTGCCAAAACAAATTTTGCGCCAAGATCATATATTTTTTTCGCCGCTTCTTTCAGTCTATTAACAGTTGTTATCTCACCCATACCGCTTAAAAAACCAGCTTCATATAAATTAGGTGTAACAACTTTAGCAAGCGGAATAAGTTGATTGCTCAAGTGCCTTACTGTGTCAGGATTCATCACATCATCAGCACCTTTGCAAACCATAACAGGATCAACAACAAAATTCGCTATTTTATATTTTTTGACATAACTTGTAGCAATATCTATAATTTCGTTTGTACCAAGCATACCTGTTTTCATAGCATCTACGCCGATACCTTCTAAAATTGTATCCATTTGTTTGGATATTACATTCAAATCAATAGGGAAAACTTCGTGCGCCCACGTATTTGGAGTTTGTGCTACTATTACAGTAATTGCAGTCATGCCGTAAACACCAAATTCTTGAAATGTCTTTAAATCTGCCTCTAGTCCAGCTCCACCGCTAGCATCAGATCCAGCTAAAGTAAGTGCTTTTGCTATTTTAGTTTTAACCATAACTATAACCACCTTTTGTATATTTTATGAAATATTAATATTTTCAGCTATTTCTTTTATAGCATTATAATCTTGCCAGTTGCTAAATTCCATTTGATAGCTTCTGCCATAAGCAGTTATCCATTCGCCCAAATAACGACCATTATTTTCCCACAAATCAAAACTCTCTAATTTATAAATTGGCAAAAAGCAATTTTTTTCTTTATCGCCTTTAGCAAAAAAGAAAAACGCATTCTCACTTAAAACACCGTAACCTTCTTGACCTTCAAAAATCATATTATCAGTTATAAATACAACATTTTCGCCAATCCACATGGTCTTGTCAATAGCTTTTAAAAAAGCGCGACTGGCAGGACTTAGATTTTTAAAGCATTCTGATTTATAAAAACCACTAAGATCAAAATCTCCCTCTATAATTGAATAAACAGCATCAAAATCCTTTAAAGCGCTTGCAATAGTATCTACCGATTGTTTATTAACCTTATATAAAAGCATTGATGGCATAGATATAATAGCTAGCTTTACCGCTGTCTCCCCGCGCAATAAAAGCTGATTTAAGCATTCTAAAAGCAGTTGCTTATCTTCACAACCTTTTAATATCAAAGTATATTTTTCCTCTGGAGTTAGAAATTTCACCTTTTGCTCTTGAGCTATTTTTTCATATTTGCCTCTGGTTGCATTTTGTAAATCCAATAAAGATTTTTTGTTTTCTAAAAGCGGTTTTTCTTGTTGTAAATCCTCAGGTGGAACTCTCTCTACAACGCCTTTATCTGACGCTGTTTCTATCATCATTCCACAAAAAGGGCAATATTTAGCATCTTTAATTTCGGGTAAAACTTGATTACAGAAAATACATTTATCTTGTTTAGTCATCTGTTTATCCCCCTTTTAAAATACCTACAATAGTTTTATTATAGCTAAAAATATAACTTTTAACAAGTACAATAACAAACATTACATTTATTACTAACTACTTTTAAAAGTAGCCTTTATTTTGCATTAAATACTAATTTTAGACCAAAATAAATGATAATAAATCCTACACATATATTTAATAACTGCATGACAAATTTTGTCAAAAAGCTGCTTATAATCATACCTAATGCCAAAATGCCTGTTAAAAAAATCAGGGTTGATAATATACAGCCTAAGCCAAATAAATACAATTCTTTTTTGTTATACTGGTTTTCAATCACTTGAGCAGAGAAAACTCCGCTCCAGAAAATAATAGTAAGTGGATTAGAAACAGTTAAAACTATACCTTGCACAAAAATATTTGTGCCTATAATTGCTGAAAATAAATTCATATTGGGCAACAAATTTTTATCAAACGCTACAAAAAGCATATTTAGTCCAAATAAAACTAATACAACTGCGCCAAAAATTTTTACTGCATTTCTGATATTTTTTTTGTTGAGTATGCTACCAACACCTAAAATCGATAAAACAATAAAAATAGCATCTACTAATGTAATTGCCAAAACAAGCATAAAGCTACTAACAAATCCACTATTTACAGAAGTATTAAAAACTAAAAAACACATTGGTCCTACTGCTAATTGTAACAGCAGCCCAAACCTAAATCCATTTAATATCATAAAATCACACCTTTTTATTTGACGAAAAGCACATCATACATTATATAAATTATCAACTACAATAATTTTACCATTAAAAAATACATTTTTCACACTACTTGTTTAACATTTGCATTTATTTTAAAATGGATATATAAATTACAAAAGAGGTGTTAAAAATGAAAGTACTTGCTTTTAATGGCAGCCCACGTAAAGACGGAAATACTCATTTGCTTTTAGAAAAAGCTCTAAAGCCTGTTTCTGATGTGGGTATCCAAACCAAACTAATACAGATAGGCAATACTGGTATAAAACCTTGCAATGCTTGTTTTGCTTGTACAAAACAGCAAAATAAAAAATGTGTTTTTGATGATGATATTTTAAATGAATGCTTAAGCGAAATGCTTGATGCTGATGCCTTTATTCTCGGCTCACCAAGTTACTTTTCCGCTATGACCCCAGAGCTAAAATCTCTAATTGATCGAGCAGGTTTTGTTTCTCACGCTAATGGCGGCTTATTTAGGCATAAACTTGGTGCTGCAGTCGTTGCTCAGCGCCGAGGTGGAGGGACAAGTGTGCTTGATTCAATAAACTATATGTTTTTAATGTCGCAGATGTTTGTTGTTGGCTCTACTTACTGGAATTTTGGTAATGGACTTGACAAAGGCGATGTATTAAAAGATGAAGAAGCACTTTTTAATATGCAAAATTTAGGTGAGAATATTGTTTGGTTGTTGAGTAAAATTAATAAATAACTTTTTATTTTTATAGTTTTGCTATCTTGCTAGGCAAGTAGAATAATTATATTTGTAAAAAATAATAAAAATCCACCAGCCTAGCTGGTGGTATTTCTTTAACGGGCGTAGCCC
>CAZKFG010000020.1:0-34146 GCA_964551985.1 uncultured Acidaminococcales bacterium | reverse complement strand
TTGTTAGATCTTGTTCTGGGACAATTACTTTTGTTGTAACGTAGCCTCTTTCTATAATTTTGTCTGTAAGTAGTTTGTTGATTAAATTTATGCCTTGTATACCGATTTTTTTGTTCTCATATGGTTTGGCTAGTCTATTTAGCCAGTTAAAATTAAACAGAGGATTAGAGCTTTCGATAACAATTTTGTTTATCTGAAAGCTAAAATCCTCTGTTGGTAATTGTATTGTCTTGTCTTTATCTTTTTGCTTTTTCTCTAAACTTACAAACGGAGCGTCTATTTGCTCTTGTTGCTGTAAAATGCGCTTTTTTGCCGTATCTTGTTGTTCTGATTGTACTAAGGAGTTTACCGGCTGGGCATATGCTTGTATATTTGCATTTAAAAACATCACTAACATTGCTTGACAAACAGTTCTGAAAACAGAAATTCGCATTTCACTCACCCCGCTTAATTTAACTTAAGCTTAACTTGAGGCTGGTAAAATGCGAATGTATATGATAAATAAATTGTAAAGAAAAGTCTGTTATCAATATTAAAAACTGCTGAAAAGAAATTTAAACAAGCCTTCAAGTCTTTTGCTTTAGTTAAATACTAACAAAATTTCCCTCATTACTTGTAAAAATTAAAATAAATCAAACAAATATGTTGCCAGTTTTCAAGGCTTTATGTGCAATAATTTTTATATCTCATGCACAATTAAAAGCAATTTATATGTAATTTATTATAACATATTATGTTTTTTTATTCAATAGAAAACAGGCTTAATTTTATTGTTAAAAACTATGATTTGTTATTCATCTTTGTAAGTTGCCTTGCTTAGCAGTCTTTGCTTAATTTATTAAATGAAAATTGAGACTTTAGTCTTATATGCTTTGAGATGAATTTTGCTATTAGAATGTATAAAGCAAAAAATGTACAGTAAACTTTCATACTACATAAAGAAACGCTGCTAATCTAGCTATCTTTTAGCAATTGCAAAAACTTTATCGGGTTAGCTAAACTTTGTATTTGGTAACTACTCGGTATTGTTATAGGGTTTATTTGTACCCTTTTGAAAACTGGCATTATTTTATCTCGAAGGTAATGTGGGTCGTAGTTAGGTTTGAGTTTGCAAAAAGCTATCTGTGCCCCTCTAAAGTAGCGATTGTTAAGGTTTAGTATGTCCATAAATTCTTTAGCTGTGTGAAACAATCCGCCTTTTTCTGACTCTCTTAGCTTACTTTGGGCTAGTTGCTTGTTAAAAAAATCTTCAAGCCCTACAGTATAGGCAAGGTATTTATGTAGTGTATTGTAAGCGAGCTTATTATTCCATAGGTCTTTTACATAAAGTCCGGCAGAGTTATCCAAGCCAAGCATCGAACTTATGCTGTGTTTGTCTTTTAAGCTAAGCTGCACTTCTAGGCGTAATATTTGCGTGCTTTTGTTTATTATCTTCTCTTTTAAAAGTTGTTTGTATAGGCTTTTGTTTTGTTTAATTTGGGCTATTTTGTTATAAAAGTTTAGGGTAAAGTTTGTGTAAGCCCGCCAGTAAGAGGTGTCTTTGAACTTAAAGCATTTTTGTAGTGGGCTTTTTAGCTTAGCATTTGGTGGAGCTTTGCCTTTGTTAAATAGATAAATGTAAGCAGATGTAGGCTTATCAAAAATATTTATCGCGTAATCTAATCTTGTAGGTATCCATTTATCTAAAGCAGGTAGTTCTACTGTACTTAATTTACTAATGGCTAAGATAAAATTGTTAAACGCCTGTTCAAAAGCAGGATAATCTTTTTCTTCCGATAGAGAAATATGGTTATAGTTTTCTTTTTGCAACATATACTTTGGATTTATGACAAGTTTTATAAAATAGCCATTCTCACACCTTGGCTCGTGCTTGCATAGTTCTAACCGCAGTACGCCAAATAGGGTAAAACTATAGCTAATAAAGCTTGGGCGATTACCTTTTATCTTCTCTTTTAGCTTATAATGCTTGGTTAAATAATTGACAAATAGTAAAAACTCTTCTTTTGCCGTCTTTTGGCTAAATTCATGTGTTATCTTAAGTGTATCTATCATCAGTTTCACCTCATTTTATTAAAATATTGTTAGGAGTTTTTTAAAATTATATTGCGTTTTTATTTGTTATTTTGTTAACATTTATATAAGAATAGATGAAAATGAATGAAAATAATTAACCTGCTAGATGAAATCAGTTGAAACTAAATACAGTAGCAAAATAAGGTGAAAACAGATGAAATAGAACAACGTATACTAGATAAACCTAGATGAAACCTGATGATATGAGAAAATAGCACTAAAACAATACTGTATGGATAAGTTGCAGTGATATAATAGTTGGGGTAAGAGAGTATATTTATAAGAAGATAAAGGCGGTTTTAAAATGTTTTTTGATATGGAAAAACTTGAAAAAATTCTATTTTCACGAAGCTGCAAAACCAACATTAAAGCTAAAATAAATAGTGAAAATCTTACTTTTTTTATAGAAAATTTAAAGTTTGATCAATATATGGCAAGATTGATTGTCGTGCCTTTGCTTTTAGCCTCTGGTTTATATAAAGAGCAAATAACTTATGCAATGGAACCGTCTGAGGATATCAAGGTAAAAAAAATACTTAGCAAACAATTATTAACAACGCAAGATATCTACAATCTCTACTGCGAATACCTAACCTTAGCAAATAAACCTCAAAGTAAGGACGATAAGAAGCGTTTTAATCAAAGTAAAAACTCTTATAAGCAATATCTCCTAAACACGCCGAAATATTATTTGAAAAGATTATAAAACTGATCCAAGAACATTTAACTCTAGAGATATTATATTTACAAAGAAAAAAACTTGAAAAAACACTACCTAAAATCCAAAATATGCACCATAAGATTTGCTCTGAGCGATTGTTAAATCATCCTCGTGAAGTTAAAGCAAAATTTTTATCCACTCTAAAAGTTGCACTTGGAAAACTATCTGACAAAAAAGCAAAAAACGGCAATCTTTATGCAATATCTTTATTTTTTAAAAATAAAGATTTAATTTTAAGTAATAAGAAAGAACATACTTTTTTAGATTATCTATATCTTATAAATCTTGTAGGCAAAGAGCCAAGGCAACTCAATGAGATAAGCCATCAATGCTTACGGTTGTATACTAACAGTAGCTTTGCAATAAACTTTATCTACAATCACTGTGCAATTCAACTCGGCAATTTTATAAGCCCTTATAAAACGCCTGATGTCAGAGTAGGTTTTATTTCTGATTACAGAGTCTTTCACTATATTTTAGGAACTGTTTTACTCAAATTTGATGATATAGCATCATACTTATCGCAAATGTTAGATGATAAACCAGAAGAGTTCTTTATAGATAAATTGAATATTGATTTATTTATAAAAACTCATAAAAAATACTTGATTTTTGCTAAAAGACAAAAATACTCTGATACAATCAAGCAGCTATACAAAATCAAGCAAAATATCAAGCCAGATATAAAGCAAAGCTACCATGTACAATATAATGAGGATAATTTAAATGTTAAGGAACAACGATTTAAAAATGTATTGCCTCATGCAAATTTCAAAAAATTTATAGATACCTACGTACACAATGAGCATATAAAAAAAGCTGTTTTACAAGAGTCCAAAAATAATTACTATAATTTGTTGCGAAAGCTATATCAAATTCACTATGATTTAATGTTGTATGAACATGTATATATAACTTTTTTCATTTATTCAGGCAACATGCTTTATTCCAATGATCTAGACAAATTTATTGCTAGCTATCATAAGTTATTGATAAAATCAGTTTCTTTTCATGAAGAAAACAACAATGTTTCATATAATTATCTGCGTACATCTATTGATAAATATATCATTGGAAATGACCTTCTTGAAGCAATGGTTTTGCTATTTATTTTTTACAAATACTTCGTTATATTTTTTAATGACAATGATTTGCATCTACAGTTGTACGTAATTAAGCCTAAATATGGGCACACAAACTATGACAATGAATATTTTGGCAATGGCATCTTTACGACTTCAAATGCAAAAAGCTATACATCTACTGAAAAAATACGTTTAGTTACTGCTTTGTGCAATGATATTAAAAAAACTTTTGCCGAAAAATATACTGCCACTACAATACGCGGTCTATTGTGGCAAGCCTTTATAAGTAAGAATGAAAAAGCTTTAGAGATATCTAAAAAATGGTCATTATTAAAAAATGTCAAAGAAAATAATCGAGAAAACTGTTATTTATTATATAAATTGAGAGGACTATTATTAGATGAATTTGATTTATATTTACAAAAGTATATAAATTTTTATCAAACAATCTTAAAAGATGAAGATATAATTTATAGTATCAATTATAATTATGAAAAAATTCCAATCACTGATTTTTCAGATGTAGAAAAATTTATTTTATATAGGCTTATAGAGAGCCTTCCAATAAAAGATTTGCCATCAAATACTTTTGCCGAAATTTTAAAAAGCCCAAACAATCCAGCAACAATTGCTATAGAGCTTTTTGAGGAGTATCAAAGACTAGAATCGTCAGATAGTATTGAATTAGCACTAATAAAAACGACCAGTTTTTCTTTAAATAATTTTTTATCTTATTTCACTTCTCTGCATGATATAGATAAACAAAACTTTATAAACGACCTAAAAGAACTTTATACATTAGAATTATCGTCTTCAAGCAAAGAAAAAAGTCTTGATTTACAATGGTCAGTTGACTCAATCAAAAGTGCTATAGCAACAAAATTTAGAGCAAAAGCAATAGAATACGATGATTTTAATGTAGTTATTGATGGGCTAACTATTTATCAGGTATGGGAAAAAGTCTTAAAAAAAATTTAATGTTCCAAGATGCTTGCTGTGTGCAGTTAAATCTGCATACAGCATTTTTTATGCATTTCAATTTTTTGGGTATTTTTTAGCGCTTGAAAAATACCCCATTACATAAAAAACCTTGTATGAAGCCTATTTTGCTTTTTTATATTTTTTCAAAAAATGGCAATTGACAAAAAAGCAGCACTTTTAGCAGATGTATATTTATTATAAGCAAAAGGCGAGCGATCGGCGCCGATTGCAAAAAACAAAGGCCTACCCTACTGGCGGTGGCAAAAGGAGGATTTTTCATGAACAATCATTATGAAGACAATAAGAAATTAGTAGAACTGGTGACAGCTGACAATTTTTTTGGTGAAAATCACAAGATAAGTAAAAATCTAAATCACATGCAGATACTATTAAAAAATGGGGTATGTGTCATAAGGCAATCGCTGAAAAGTCCAGCAAGAAAGGTCTTTGTCAACAGTATAATCATTAATTTAAAGCTACAAACAAATATATTCATGGCTGCTTATTACGCAGGAAACCTGCTATATACCAGCGTAAACGGGGTTGAGCAAAAAGTCGAATTTTTTAAAATTGATATTTTGTTTTCAAAATCTAAGGTAGCCATACAAATAAATGGCAACGAGCTAGGTAAAATAATACTTACAGACAACACTACGGATATAGCGGGCTGGTGCCAAATTTATGTATCAGATGAAGAAGGGGATGTGCTGTTGTCATATATGCCGGCAATAAAGCTGGCTAGAAAAATTGTCTTTGTGTCAGAAGGTAAAGACAAGCAAGTTAAAGCCTTAATGCGTCAAATGGCACAAATCTTTTTGATGGGCAAAGGGTGTGACAAAAATGAACCCAGATGATAATAGAAAATATGTAAATAATGGATTAACTCCTGCGCCATTGACCTCTCGTCCTAATTATGATGATAATGAGTCTTATCAAAGTTCGAATTTGCCAGCTTCTGCTGGCAAGTTCGATCCAAATAAAGATTTTTTTGATGCAGGCTACCAAAATGACTTTATAAACAGGCCAGCATTGGATTTTAAAGCCACCAAAGCACAAATCAGCGAATTTGATGACGACTACACGCATAGTACCCTAGATATTCCAACAGGCAGTTCAAACCCAGATGAAGCATTTAATGAGACAATAGATGAGTATCAAAATGTCAAAGAACTAAATATAGAAGAAAAAACAATTAATCTAGACGATAATTTTGATAGCGACGATAATTCTCAATATCTCAATACACAAAGTTTAGCAGTGTTGCCAGCTTCATCAAGACCTACATATTTTGATGATATTAAAAAAGCCAATACTGCTAATATCGAAAACATTGCCAAAGAGAAAATTAATTTTAATGATGTTGTCAATATTATTTTAGAAAAGCATAGTGGACTATTGCTCGCCAACTATAAAAAGAAAGAGGTTTATTTATACAGCTATCCAAAAGGTTGTTTTAGTGCTTTAGACAAAGATGCGTTTTGTATGTTTGTACGAGATATTTTTAGGAGTAATACTGATATTGAAGCACTTTTAACAACTGGCTTTTTAAGTAATGTTTTTGCTGCAATTTATCAAAACTCCGAAATTCAAGTAACCAGTAATGATTTTGATAGCCAAAAGCACCTAATCTGTGTGAAAAATGGCGTTATAGATGTAGAAACCGGCAACTTGCTCTCGCATAGCCCAAAGTACCAAATGTTGCGTCATATACCTGTAAAGTACAACAAAAACGCTCCTCTACCAAAGAGATTTATGAAACTAGTTGAGCGTATGTTCGATACACCAGAGAATTTAAAATTTGCTTTACAAGTTATGGTCTATTTGGTATCAAATTTTGGTCCAGAAATAAAGAAAATGCCTATATTTTTGGGTTCAGGCAATTGTGGTAAAACACTGCTAGCAAATATTCTTTTGCGGTTTTACAATGATGACGAAATTGCACGATATTGGCTCAGGGTTTAATAGCAGTACTCTAGTCGAGGCTCGTATAAATTACGGCGATGAGATAGCAAACAAGAGTTTGAAAAATGCTGCAAATATAAAGGCTGTAGTGTCAAAAACTAGGCAGCACAGTCAGCAGAAGTTTAGAAAAAATTCTGCACCTAAGACTCATGCAAAATTGTTTTTCTCCGCTAATAATGTATCTCAGCTAGCAAGAACTATTGACGACCCTGCTTTGTTTGACCGAATTATGTTTTTGCCTTTTTATAATCCAGTATCTAGTGAAAATCGAGTTTTAGATCTAGATGAGATAATATTTAACCAAGAGGCTGAGGAAATATTAAGCCTGTTAATAGATAGTCTGACAGAGCTATGTCACAATAAAATGGTCTTTGACATTTCAGAAGATAGCCTTTTGGCACATAAAATATTTTACAATAGTCAAAACAATTTGATCAACGACCAGCAGGTAGAGTGCTTTTTACAAGATAAGTGCTACTTTGGCTCTAGCGAGAGGATTAACAAAGAGTTTTTGTACAGAGCCTATTGCCAGTGGCATAAAGAGAGTAACAAACAAGATGAGCAGCTAACAAATAAAGATTTTTTTAGCCAGCTTAATAACATCCCTGGTGTTTATGCAATAGATCGCTTTAGAGGAGTAAATCCTGAGACAGGTCTGAGAATTAAAAATCCTCAAAGTGGTGTAGGAGGCATAGCATTAAAATGAAAAAAATATTTCTCCACATCTGGCACAACAGCACATTTTAGCTAAAAACCTGCTTTAAATCTATCTTTTTGGCTGTGCCATGTGTAAAAACAACTGACACAAGTTGTGCTAAAAGCAAAAAATATATGTATATATTATTTATAAGAAGGAGTGAGAACAATGCTAGAGCCAGCAACTATGACAGTACGTCAAATGGCTAAATATCTAGGCATAGGCGTTAACAAAGCCTATGAGATAGTTCATAACGGTACTATCCCGAGTATAAAAATAGGTCGACAAATAAAAGTCCCTAAAAAGAGCCTGGATTCTTGGATAGAAACTGCAAGCAGCAAACAAGCTGTATAAAAAACTAAGCGTAGTGCCGTATACAATATGGCACTACATTACAAAAAGGAGATTGCAATGAATGGTACTATAAAAGAGCGCATTTTACAATCAGGCATTGACAGTAAGGGTAAACGCCGCCAAAATCTAAAAGTGTATGATGTACAGTACAGGTACAAAGACCCTGTAACAGGCAGGGCTAAACATACCAAAAAACGTGGCTTTAAGACTAAAGGCGAGGCCGAAGAGTTTTTACTTGGCATAAACAATCAGCAAAACAACAATACTTTTGTGGTAAATAAATCTATAACAGTGAGAGAATATTTGCAGCAGTGGCTTGATGACTATGCACAAGTCAACTTACGCAAAAGTAGTTTTGTCGGCTACAAGAGAATTATAATCAAGCAAATAATTCCAAGATTAGGTAATATTGAATTAAAAGCTCTTTGTTCAAAGCACATTGATGAATTTTATGCTTACCTTATAAAAGAAGGTAGAGCAGATGGCAAAGGTGGTTTGTCCGCTAAAAGTGTGCTTTATACGCACAGGGTATTCAAAGAAGCCTTGGCACATGCGGTTAAAAAACGTTTAATTCATTATAATCCTATGACTTCTATTATAAATGTACCAAAGCCCAAAAAGCATAAGGTAGAAGTTTATGATACAAAAGAGATAAAAGATTTATTTGAAGCAGTATATGATACTTGGTATGAAGTGCCGGTAGTACTTGCTGCAATATGCGGTATGAGGCGTGGCGAGATACTAGGGCTTAAGATAAGCGATTTGGATTTTGACAATAATACTATTAAAATATCTAAACAGCTCATATCTATTAATGGTGTAGCGATGCTAACTCAACCAAAAAGCGATGACAGTAACCGCATTATAAGTGCGCCAAATCAAGTGTTTGAAATTATTAAACGCCATCAACTAAAACAAGAGTATTATAAAGATTTATTAGGTGTAGAGTATAAAGATAGCGGTTTTGTTACCTGTAAAATCAACGGTGAGCCTCTAAATCCTAGTAACTTTCCTGCTAATTTTAAAAATATGCTCAAAAGTAAAGGACTAAGACAAATTCGCTTCCACGATTTAAGACACTCTTGCGCAAGCCTTATGCTCAATTCTGGTGTACCTATGAAGGTTGCCTCGCAGATATTAGGACACAGTACAATAACAACTTACAGCCGATTTATACACTCATGTTTTACAAGACAGTAAAAAGCAAGCAGCACTACAAATAGGTAGTAAAATTTTTGATGAAAATTAGACTTGTTCCCAAAATGTTCCCAAAATGACAAAAAATAGCAATTTATGCACAAAAAAGGCTTCTAGGGTTTTTCCTAGAAGCCTTGTTATTACTTGGTGCCGAAGGCCGGACTCGAACCGGCACGTAGGGAACTACGCTTGATTTTGAGTCAAGTGCGTCTGCCAATTCCGCCACTTCGGCATGTATAGCAAAAATGCTATATAAAGATATTATATTATTAGCCAGCTATTGTCAAGTAAAATCTAACTTTTAATATTATGTAGTCTGTTTACAGCCAAAATAGCTATTAAACAACCTACTATTGTTGTAACAAGTTGTGGCATACTCATAAGAAAAGTGATTGATTTTGCTAGTGCCGGTGGCAGTTGGACAATATCAAGAAGTAGTATTGTTGTATAATATAGTACTATTGTCTTGGTTATGCTACAGAGCAATATTGCCGCATACAAAAAGCGTGAATAAATAATTTTAAAGACTAATATGTAAATAATATTTGCCATAGCAATCAAAGGGACAAATATTATTATTGGTAATGTTCCCTGCAAAAATGCTACTATTGGCGCGATAACGCTTATTAAAATAGCCATTTTAAGGTTTGTTGTCAAAAGAGCAATTAGTAAAAACGCATTTACCAAACTACCTATAACAAAAACCAGTATAAAAGGCGGTAGTGGTAAAAAAAACCGTAAAGACTGAGCTATCAGTACTAACGCTAATAACAAAGCTCCTTTGGCAATAAGTCGACTATGAGCCATATTTTCACTCTGCTCCTTCTTTGGCTTTGGTAATATCACTTCTTTTTTGCAAAGAAAACAACAACGCTACAAAAGCAAAAAATGCACCTACAAGCATCGCTGCTTGATAACCATAAATAAATGCTATCTTTTCTGCCTGTGGTGTTATGGTGTTACCCGTAAGACTAATATCGGCTATTTTATCACAAATTCTAACTCCAAGTGCTATCCCCACAACCGTGCCAAAATTGCGCATTAATGCTACAATACTACCTGCCATACCGTGTTTTTCTATTGGTATTACTTCAAGTGTAGTTGAATTGTTCGGTGCTTGAAACATACCATTGGACGCTCCAAGTAATCCCAGCAAAACAACTATTATCCAAAGTATCATAGATTTAGCAAAAAATGCCAAACAAATAAGAGTGCTTGTCATCAAAAGCATGCCAGCAATAGCAAACTTAGGCGCTCCATATTTATCTGAAAGCGTGCCGCTAACAGGTGCAGCAATGGCGAACATTATTGGGAAAAAAATCAATATCATACCAATAGTACTTGGTGTTGCATCAAATACTTTATGCAGATAAAAAGGTGTAAGCATATTAGTCGAATTGAGCGCTAAAAACGAGCACAAACCAGCACAGTTACCCATTAAAAACACCTTGTTCTTAAACATATTTATATCAACTAATGGATATTTTATTCGTTTTTCCCATTTATAAAATACCAAAAAGCTTATGATAGTGGCAATTAAATAGCATAAAATCTCTGTATTTGACCAACCTTCTCTACCCCACTGGCTAAGAACGATTGTCAAACTAGAAATTGCAATAACAAGCAAAATTGCACCTATAAAATCAAATTTACTTGTTTTACCCTTATCATCTTTAGGAATAAATAAAAGTGCTGTTACAAAACCCGTTAAAGCCAGCGGCAAAGTCATAAAAAATATCCAGTGCCAATCAAACAAATCCAAAATAAAGCCGCCAATAGGTGGACCACTTATCCCACCTAATGCAACCATGCTCCCTTGCATACCAAGTATTCTCCCTCTTTGTGAAGCAGGAAATGTGTTTGTCATTGCCGCAAAGGAATTTGCCATGTTCATACTAGCGCCAATACCTTGTATTAACCTTGCTATGATTAATTCAGGCAAAGTATCTGCCTGTCCACAAAAAAAGCCGCCGATACCAAAGATTAAAAAACCAAGAGCAATTACGTATTTTCTCTGCCACATATCACCAGCCCAACCAAAAATCGGCAAAAAACTAGAAATAATCAAAAAATAGCATGTTACAACCCACTGAATGCCTGACAATGAGGCGTTAAATTCTTTTTCTAACAGTGGCAATGCTGCATTTACGCTAGTGGCACTAAACAACGCCATAAATGTGCCAATAGAAATAATTGCAAAAATCGTCCATCTTCTATAAGCAGTTAACTGATTCATAAAAATCCCCTCAAAAAAAGAACAACTAACTTTGTTTAATATAAATTGCACAAAGCTAGTTGCTATTTAAATTTTATTTAGAAAAAACAACCTGTTGTGCTTTTACATATTCTTTGAATGCTGCTTGAATCTCTTTGCTTATTTTACCAGGTTTACCATCTGCGATAACAGTCTTATCAATCTTTACAACTGGCATACCGCAATAGCTAGAAGCACTCATAAATGTCTCTTGTGCTGATTTAGCAAATTCTACATCAAAAGCTTTTTGAACAACCGTAAGTCCTAGTTTCGGACAAATATCTTCAATTATTATTCTTTTGGTACAGCCCGGTAAAATCAATTCACAGTCAGGATGCGTCCAAATAATACCTTCTTTTACAACAAAAAAGTTGCTTGACGAACATTCTGTTATGTTACCATCTTCTCTAAATAATACCGCATCATCAAACCCCGCATCATGCGCTTTTTGTTTAGCTAAAACATTTCCCAAAAGATTTAGTGTTTTTATATCGCAGCGATGCCAACGAATGTCAGATACACTTAAAAGTTTTAAACCTTCAGCATATTGCCTGTTGATTTTATCGTAATCTTTATCCTTACCAATCATTGTCATAACAGGCACAACTTTATCTGGAAACAAATGGTCTCTTGGTGCAACCCCACGAGTTATTTGCATATAAACGTGTCCGTTTATAATTTCACCTTTTTGTATAATTTCTGTGTGAAATTCATGTAGTTCTTCATGAGTGTAAACAGCGGGAATTTTCATCTCACGTAGCGAACGGTCAAGCCTTTGCATATGATAGTCAAAGCCAATAAGCCTGCCGTCCATAATCGGCACAACCTCGTATACACCGTCCCCAAATTGATATCCTCTATCTTCTATACAAACAACCGGCTGATCAACATCTATAAATTGACCATTTAACATTGCGACTACTGACATCTACAGTACCTCCCAAAAAATTTTATGTTTTAATTATAATACACAAATAAAAAGAAAAATATACTTTTTAAAAAAATCTTTATATTTTAATCTAGTTGTATTATAATTTAATTAGTAAAATATACATTTTAAAATTGCAATAATAAACTATTGATTACCAAAAAACTATAAATATAACTGGAGGTGTATTATGCTTAAAAATTTGCTTGCCGCTACTGGATATTATAGTATTTGGGACTGGGGTTGCCTGAAAATGGCATTAGTTAGTTTGGGCATTTTGTTTGGGTTATATTTTCGTTCGTTTTTTCTCGAATACACAACGTTAATATGGATTGTATTTTTATTTTGTTATATATCCATAGGTTATCGCACTTTAAAACTGTTTAAACAAATACTTTCCAACAAGAGGTAGACTTAGATAAAGTCTACCTCTTGTTTAATTAATCCTGATAATTTTTGCTCATATACATTAAATAAAATATTACATGCAAAGTTTTTTTCAAGCTTGCAGCACTTGACTTAATTTACTCAAGAGTTTACAATATATCTGCACTATAATGGCGGCGTAGCCAAATGTTAAGGCAAAAGTTCGCAAGACTTTGAGTCCCGTGTTCAATTCCGGGCGCCGCCTCCAATTATATTAATATAAGACTTGTTTATTGCCCAAGGCAACAAGCAAGTCTTTTATTTTTTCATTTGTCCAAAAACTTTCAAAATTTTTTGGGCAAGAAAAGCAGTTATCAGACCTGCTGGCAAAGAAAAAATAAGTGCAAGCGGTAAATAAGAATTTAACACCTGGGAATTAATGATAATACTTGCCATTAAGAGTTGCCCTGTATTGTGTATAGCAGCCCCTACCAAGCTTATTCCAAATATAGAGATGTTTTTACAGAAATTTTTTAGTAATGCCATTACCACAAAGCTACACAATCCACCTGCCAAAGCAATAAAAAAACTAGTTGAAAAAAGTGTTCCAAGTAATAAACCAACAAGCAATAACCGTAAAACAAGTACCAAAAATGCGACTTTGGCAGGAAATAAATATAAACACAATAAAATAACAATGTTGGCAAAACCTATCTTCGCGCCTGGTATTGGTAGCATTATAGGTAAGCTTGCCTCAACAATATTTAAAACTATACCAATAGACACTAAAAGTGCCGTCAATATTATTGTTTTTAAATCAATAGACTGTTGCATCAAGATCCTCGTTTGTTTTTGAGCTTTGTATTTGTACATGAATTTTTGCCGGAAGGCAAACTATCGACTGTTTGTTCGAATTTACATAACCTCTATATTGACAAATTTTATCTTTACAAGAAGAATTTACAACCCTAACCCCTTTATCTCTGTTAAACTCTAATTCTACAAAATGCTTTTCTGTAGTGAATGTTTGCCTAAAGGAGTTTTTCATTTGCGAAAGGTTAGTACTATAAAGTAAATTGTTATCATTATACACAAAAACTTTTTCATCGCCAGAATTGTTCGTAAATAATTGCAATAAAAATCCTATCAATGCTAACAATATTATTATGGCTATTATATACCAATCATTTTTGCACATATTGCCAATTGTTTTGCTCATTTTTCTTGAAAATCCCTTTCAAGTCTTCGCTAAGGTATATTTTTTTATCTTTATGGACAAATATTGCTTGTACATTTTGTTTTTTAGCCAGCGTGATAGCATCCTCTAGCGGTAGCAAAAACAGTAAAGTCGAATAATAATCCGCAAGAAAAGCATCATTGCAAATGACTGTTACACTAATATTTTCCCAACGTGGATAACCTGTTTTAGCATCTAATATATGATGATAACGTTTGCCGTCAACTTCAAAAAACCTTTGATAATCACCAGATGTCGCGACAGCTTTTCCAGCACCTAGTGTCAATACACCAAGAAGTTTATTTTTGTCCATTGGGTCTTGTACGCCTATGCGCCAAAGGCTTTTATCGGCTTTTTGCCCGATTGTTTTAATATTGCCACCGCCGTTTATAATGGCATAGCTAATAGCTTTATCTTGAGCGAGCTTTTGGCTTATTTTCTCTACTACATAGCCTTTCGCTACAGAGCCAAAGTCCATTGACATATTAGCTTTTGGCAAAAAAATCTCCTTTTTGTCATTATCTATAACTACTTTTTCAAAACCAATAATACCTTTCAAATCATCTATAGTTTTTTGCTCTGGTACTACTACTTTTTCTTTGCTACTATTCCATAAATCAATCAAAGGCCCTATTGTTATATCTACTTGATTATACTTTTGCTTTTGTAAAAAGTCTACTATAAACATTATATCATCAGTGGCAGCCGTCGCTTTTACACCTGCATTTTTATTTATTTGCGATAGTTCTGATTGACTGCTATAACGGTCAAATTGGTCACAAAGCACCTGCATATCATTGAAAGCTTTGTTCACAGAATTTGTAAGCTCCTTTTTATCCTTACCGAAAACTTCGATATTAACAACGGTATCCATAAGAAAATGAGTGCTTTCAACAGTTTGATCGTTGTTTGAACAACCTAAAGTAGAAAAACTCAAAACAAGCACAAAAGCCGACAAAAGCATTAATCTTTTTGTCGGTCTTTTAATAAATTTTTTTAGAAAATTTTTGCTTGTCAATTTTTCACACATCCACCACAACAAGCACAACCTGTTTTTTCCTCTTTTGGATGCTCTGGCATAATAGGTGACTGTGCCTGCATAATTTTTATAAGTTTACTGGGACATTTTTCGCTACAAATACCACATTGTATACACTTTGAGCTATCTAGCTTAGGCAATGTACCACTGTTTTTATATGTTATCATTGTTATAGCCTGTTGTGGACAAAATTTTACACAAAGACCACAACTAATGCAAGCATTAGGACAAACATCTTTAGCTTGTTTCCCTTTATCACGATTATTACAAGCGATAATCACCTTTTGGTGAGCTTTTTCTAAATATAACAAAAACTGCGGACATTCATTTACGCAAACACCACAACCAACGCAAAGAGAATAATTTATTTCAGGCAAACCTTCACTGTTGATAGCTATAGCACCAAAAGCACAACTTTGAGCACAAGAACCAAGACCCAAGCAGCCATAATTACAGCTTCTTTGCCCTCTGAACATATTAAGTGCCAAATGGCAATTATCTATACCTTGATAATCATAGAGTTTTTTAGCTTCAACCATTGGTTTTGAACAGCGCAAGCGAGCAATTAAGCGCTCTTTTTCTTGCATATCACTACCCATTATATCGGCAATTATCTTAGCATCGGCAGGTTTTAAAACTGCACAAGCAGAGGCATCAGCATTACCTTCAACAATGCTTTTAGCAAGCCCACCACAGCCCGGATAACCACAAGCACCACAGTTTGCGCCTGGCAAAACATTTACTATTAAAGCTATTCGTTCGTCTGTTTGTACATGAAATTTTTTAGACGCGACAGCTAAAACACCACCGAAAATACCACCCATTACAGCAAGCACTGCCGCAGATTCTAAAATTAACATATAAATCCTTCCCTTTTCTAGATTATACCACTAAAACCCATAAACGCTACAGCCATAAAGCTTGCTATTATCAAAAGTATTGGTAATCCTTGCATAGCTTCTGGAACATCAGCATCTGCCAAGCGCTCTCTTAAGCCAGCCATAAGTACAAGCGCCAGAGTAAACGCAATGGCATTAGAAAAACCGTTTGTAACTGCATAAACAAAAGAATATTCTTTTTGGATATTTAAAATGGCGACACCTAAAATTGCGCAGTTTGTTGTTATAAGTGGTAAATATATCCCCATAGATTCGTGCATTGTCGGCATATATTTGTTCATAAACATCTCAACCAATTGAACAAGAGAAGCTATCGTCAAGATAAATGCTATTGTTTTTAAATAATCTAGTCCAAAAGGCAACAAAGCGAAAGTATAAACAAGCCAAGTAATGCTAGAGGATAAAACCATTACGAAAACTACCGCGCCACCCATTCCCAAAGCTGATTTAACATTTTTAGATACACCAAAGAAGGCACAAATACCTAAAAATTGAGCTAAGACAATATTAGATGCAAAAATCGAGCCAAAAATATTAATAAGTGTACTATCCATTATGCCACCTCTTTAGCCCTAAGATTTTTCAGCTTATTGATAATAACAAAAACAAACGCCATAGTAATAAAAGCACCAGATGGCAACACAAAAATCAAAAACGGTTGATAATGTTCACCAAAAAGTGGTATATCTAAAAATGTTCCATTACCTAATATTTCTCTAACCGAAGCAACTAAAATAATCGCTATAGAAAAGCCAAGACCCATGCCCAAAGCATCAAGTAGTGACTGGAAAGGATTATTTTTACCAGCAAAAGCTTCAGCGCGCCCTAGTACAATGCAATTTACAACAATAAGCGGAATGAAAATTCCTAAACTAGTATATAACGCTGGTGCGTAAGCGTGCATTAAAAGTTCAATAATCGTTACAAGAGAAGCAATAACCATAATATATACTGGTATACGTATGCTTTGGTCAACAATATTTCTAATGCTTGATATAATCAAATTTGAACAAACAAGCACTGCCGAAAAAGCAACGCTCATTCCTAAAGCGTTAATTACAGATGTTGTAACAGCAAGTGCTGGACAAAGCCCTAAAACTTGCACAAACAAAGGGTTTTCTTCTATTATGCCTTTAGTAAAATTATTAGCCATAAATAAATCCTCACTTATAATTTTCCGCAAAATCTTCTCTAGCAACGTTTACCGCATCTACAACCGCACGAGAAGTTATTGTTGAAGCTGTAATACAATGAATTTGATTATCTGTCGCTTCGCCTTTTTTGATAACCATTAAATCATCTGTAGTAGGTTTTCCTATAAACTGTTTAGTAAAGGCTAGTTTAGTGCAATTTGAGCCAAGACCAGGTGTTTCATTTTGCTTTAAAATCTTAATTCCTGTTATCTTTTTACTTTTTAAATCAAAGCCAACTAAAAGCTCAATAGCTCCTGCATAACCTTTACTTGTTACACTATAAATAACTCCAACAGGTTTATTATCCTTTTGGGCAATATTAATAGCTATAACATCTTTATAATCAGATTCTCTATCAGATTTTTTGATTACATCAAAATCAGGAAAAACATCTGCATAACTCTCTTGTAAGGATTTAACCTGCATTGCATTGATAACAGGTAATGTCATATCATAAACGCCAGAGACTAAACTTGCGCAAATAGCCGCGACTATAAACAAAAATGCAGATAGTTTCACAATACTGTTCATTTTTTAGCCCTCCCAAAAGATAAGCATCTGCTATATTTGTCAATAAAAGGCACTAGCATATTCATAAGCAAAATAGAATAACATACACCTTCAGCATAACTGCTTTTTAGTCTAATTAAACAAGTTAAAAAGCCAAGTCCTAGCGCAAAAATTATTTTACCATTTTTACTCAAAGGACCTGTAACCCAATCTGTCGCCATAAAAAAAGCACCAATAATCAAACCACCAGCCAAAATTTGATAAAAGGCATAATCTAAACCAGCATAGCCTTTTATTGTTGCATACAAAAACATGAGCACAAAAACACTTAAAATATAAATTACCGGAATTCTCCAATCAATGTGCCCACGCCAGATAAGGTAAATACCTCCAATAAAAAGTGCCAAAGCACTTGTCTCGCCAATAGAGCCTGAAACATTACCAATAAATAAATCATACAAACTAGGCAAGCTCTCATGTATCATTATATTTTGCGGCTCTACCCAATAAGGCAAAATCTTTAGTTGCGCAAGCGGTGTCGGGCTTGTCATTGCATCTAAAGTTTTTGGCTCAATCCAAGTGGTCATTTGAGCTGGAAACGACGCCAAAAGTATTGCCCGACCAATATGAGCTGGATTAAAAATATTGCAACCTAAACCGCCAAATACCTGCTTACCCAAAACAATAGCCAAAAAAGATCCAACAGCCGCCATCCATAAAGGCAGACTCGGTGGCAGACACATCGCCAAAAGTAGTCCTGTCAAAGCAGCACTACCATCTGTTATCGTGATTTGTTTATTCATAAGTCTTTGACAAATATATTCAAAAAATACTGCTGACAAAATACAAACGGCTATAACCATAAGCGCCAAATGTCCAAAAAAGTATAACGATGCAGCTACTGCAGGCAATAGTGCCAAAATAACATCACGCATCGCCGCAGAAATTGTATAGCCACTATGAACATGCGGCGAACTACTAACTATAAAACCTTGTTTTTGCATATCTTAACCCCTCATTTATTGCATTAAATCGTTATTTTTAGCACCCAAACCATCTGTCACCAAATACTGCTTGCCAAGCCTTAAATACTGCACAAGCGGAATTCTCGCTGGACAAGCATAAGCACAAGAACCACATTCTAAACAGCTTTGTAAATCATAGTCTTTTAACGTTTCAATATTTTTTCTTTTAACTGCAAAAACAAGCTTTGTCGGCTCTAGTAGCATTGGACAAGCATCCAAGCACCTTGAACAACGCACACATTGTCTCTCTTCTAGATAGTCTGGCAAATCTTTTTTAGTTAAAAACAAAAGCGCAGTAGTATTTTTGACAGTAAAAAAATCCAAGTTAGGAACTGCAAAACCCATCATCGGACCGCCATTGATAATTTTCACAACATCATCTGCAAGACCACCAATACTATCAACAAGTGAGCTATAAGGAGTGCCTATCCTTACAATATAATTACCAGGCTTTTTAATCCCACTACCATTTACAGTAACCATACGTTCAAAAAGTGGCATATTGTTCTCGACGCAATTAGCAACAGCCACTGCTGTACCAACATTATTAACAATCACCCCAACACTTATTGGCAAAGCTCCTGGTGCAACAGTCTTACCTGTAACACTATACACAAGCTGTTTTTCAGAGCCTTGAGGATATTTTTCCTTGCAAAGCACAATCTCTATTTCAGGATATTCTCTCGTTTTTTCACAAAGCAATTCATATGCGTCTTGTTTATTGTCTTCAACTGCAATATAGCCCTTTTGACAACAAGCAGCCCGCATTAAATATCTTAGACCATTTATAGTTTTATCGGCATAATCAAGCATCATTCTATGGTCATCGCTAATATAAGGCTCGCATTCAATACCGTTTAAAATAATGCACTGCGGCAAATTATTATCGGGATTAGGCAAATATTTAATATGAGTAGGAAATCCTGCACCGCCTAGTCCTACGATACCACTATCTTTAATTTTCTCAATTATCTCACTACCGGAAATGCTATCATCAAATTTGTTTTTGACATCAATACAATCCGCCAAAGTATCAAGTCCATCATTTTCAATTACTACGTACTCTGCCATCCGACCATCCGGCAAAAAACTTTTTTCTATACCTATGACAGTACCACTAACACTGCTATGAATATTGGCACTTACAAAACCATTTGCCTTACAAATAAGCTGACCCATTTTTACATAATCGCCACGAGCCACAAGAATATTTGCAGGTGCACCTACATGTTGGGCTGTGCAAATATGTACCTTAGCTGGTGCATCAGCAATTAAAAAAGGCTCTTGACAAACGGGGTTTTTATTACCTGTAACATGACAGCCACCTTTGAAAACAAACTTTGAGTAATTCACCTTACACCTCTTAAAAATTTAAAATAATAAAAAATACCAATTAAAAATTGGATATTTATAGAATAATATACACTATGAACACAGTATTTACAAGTTGAATACAAAATACTTTAAAGAGATGTAAACATTGTATACTTTAAATTTAATTTAATACTATAAATAACAAGGAAAAAAAGTTTTTTTGGCGAATAAACAAATTAAAACAAACTCGAGGATACAACTTGTGGAATTATTTACGATACAAAAAAATTTTCAACATGAGATAACAATTGAAAAATCAAGATTTATTTGCAATTTACAAAAAGTTAGTACAGAACAAGAAGCAGTAGCAACAATTACCCTTTTTAAAAAACAATATTATGATGCCTCACACAACTGCATCGCATATATAATTGGTGAAAATAAACAACTCCAAAAATCAAGTGATGACGGAGAACCTTCAGGAACAGCTGGTCAACCTATACTAGAAGTATTAAGAAAACGCAGTCTGCACAATACTCTAGCTATAGTGACACGTTATTTTGGCGGGATAAAGCTAGGTAGTGGTGGGTTGATTAGAGCCTATGGCAAAAGTGTCAGCGAAGCGATAGAGCTTTGTGGGGTTGCACAAAAACAACTTTTTTATGATGTTAGTTTTCAAGAAGATAACCAAAGTGTTGGCAAAGCATTAAATTTTTTATATGAAACAAAATTATTTAAAATACTTGAAATAGACTATACAAATAATGTTATAATTAATATAAGAGTAAAAAATGATCAACTAGATGAAGTGCAAACATTTCTCAATAGTATTTTTAATACAAAAATTAGCCTTAAAATCACAAAAAAGCACTATATTGAAGTGCCAATATAAATAAAACCCTATAAAAAGGAGCCATGTCATGATACGTAAAACAATCTTTTTATTTGAAAACATTATATACTGGTATATAGGACTAGTGCTCGCAACACTTATTTTTGTGTTGTCCACATTTTATGTAGCTCCTTTTGCTACAGGGCTTAAAATTGATACAGATAAATACGTTACAACAACGTATCAAAAAATTCAACAAAAAAATCAAAGACACTTTAACGTCGAACAGCAAGGTGAACAGTTGACAGAAGAGAAAACATCACTATGGAGCGAAATATACAAAGCATTCGATAAAGGAACAGACAATATAATTAAATGGATAAATAAAAAAGAAGAAAACTAACCTCCTTGCATGGAGGTTAATTTTTATAAAATGGAGAGCAAAACTATGAACTTACTAGATATAATCGGACCAATAATGATAGGACCATCAAGCTCACACACTGCTGGTGCTGTACGCTTAGGACTACTAGCCAGAAAAATTTTAGGTCAACAACCAACAACAGCTAATATTGACCTATATGGCTCATTTGCACAAACATATAAAGGTCACGGTACAGACCTTGCATTAATTGCAGGTTTGTTAGGCTATTTGCCTGATGACGAGCGAATACCTAGTGCCTTTGATATAGCAAATAAAGCAGGTTTAAATTACTCTTTTGATTGCAAACCAACAGATGAATTTATCCATCCAAACACCGCCATATTTAACCTGCAAGCACTAGATGGTCAAACCTGTAAGGTAGGAGGCGCATCACTAGGTGGCGGTAGAGTCCTAATAAATAATATAAATGATTTTCAAGTAGATATAAATGGCGAACTATCGGCACTTGTAACATTACACAGCGATAAACAAGGTATTATAGCAAATGTTACAAACATCTTATCATCACTTAACATCAACATTGCCAACATGCAGGTATTTCGACATCAAAAAGGTGGTACCGCTGTTATGATAATACAAACAGATCAAGAGTTAGAACAAAAAATAGTTCCTATAATAAATTCGCAACCAAATATAAAATCTGCAAGAATAATAAATAAAATCTCCTGAGGTGCATATGAACAAATTATTATCTTTAAACGACATAATCCAAAAAGCACAAAAAAACAAGCAAACATTTTCTGAATATGCACTAAAAACTCAAAGTCAAGAATTAGAAATTAGCGAACAAGAACTAATGGAACAAATGCTAAAATGCATAATTACAATGAGGCAAGCAGTGCAAACAGGATTAAAATGTCAAAAAAGCCGCAGTGGTCTAACTGGCGGCGACAGTAAAAAAATAGCTCTAGCCAGAAAAAAAGTAATCTTTAAAGATTTAACAGGTCAGGTACTACTAGATGCCATACAAATATCTATTGCCACAGGTGAAGCTAACGCTTCTATGAGTAAAATTGTTGCTGCCCCTACAGCCGGAGCAAGCGGTGTAATTCCAGGTGTTTTTTTCGCTTTAGAAAAACATCTAAACTTAACAGAAAGAGATCTTGCACGTGCACTTGTGAGCGCTGGGCTAATAGGCATGGTAATCGCTTCTAGAGCATCAATATCCGGGGCCATGGGTGGTTGTCAGGCAGAATGTGGCAGTGCAGCTGCAATGGCAGCGGGCGCTGCTGTAGATTTAGCAGGTGGAACACCTGAACAAGTCGGACACGCCAGTGCCATAGCTTTAAAAAACATGCTTGGACTTGTTTGCGATCCTGTTGCAGGATTAGTCGAAGTACCCTGTATAAAAAGAAATGCCGGTGCTGCCGCCAACGCTCTTACTGCGGCGCAAATGGCAATATGCAATGTTAAAAGTTTTATTCCTGCCGACGAGGTATTTGATGCTATGAAACTGGTTGGAAATAGCATTCCTTGTGCCTTAAAAGAATCATCGCTCGGCGGTTTAGCAACAACCCCGACAGCTTTAGCTTGGGCGAAAACATACCTAGAAAAACAATAAATCCTGCCCATAAACTGAGCAGGATAACATCACCACATATTAAAAGTTGTCAAAGCATCAAAGTCACGAGCGGCATTATCATATTGAAGAATGCTCTTTTTAAAATCATTGCCAACAGAGTTCATATAAATTTCGCTCTCCACATCATAAGGCAATCTTGCTTTTTTAATACTCTGCCCTGGATACGGCTTATAATTTTCATTAGGAAAGTTTTTATTTTGCATTAAAAAAGATCTATCTACAACAACACTTGGCGCAAAAAAACTAACAAATGAAGCGTGTACAACCTTCACGATAAGCAAAAAAACAATGCATAAAAATAGTTTTTTCTTCATTATGATACCTCTAAAATAATAAAATTATAAATCTATATATATTATAACCCATTAAATAAAAATATAAAGAAAAATTTTAAGAAAAGGTGAAAAAAATGCTAATACAAAAAACATGTAAAGAATTTTTAAATCTCTTAGCGAGCCGTGAACCATCGCCCGGCGGCGGTAGTGCTGCGGCACTGACAGGAGCTCTGTCAGCCGCTCTAACCTCTATGGTCTGCAATTTTACCATTGACAAAAAAGGCTATGAAAAAGCCCAAGAACAAACCAAAACAATCTTAAAAGAAATCCAATTTCTACAAAAAAAACTCCAAACACTTGTCGACCTTGACGCACAAGTATTTAACGAATTAATGCAATCATATAAACTACCAAAGCAAACAAGAGAAGAACAATTACTGCGTAACCAAACAATCCAAAAATCCTCTAAAAAAGCAACTCTAGTGCCAATGCAAATAGCAAAACTTGCTCAAAAAATCCAACAAAATGCCTTAATAATGCTAAATATAGGCAACCAACTACTAGCCAGTGATGCTATACTATCAGGTATATTAGCCCTTGCAGCAATAGAAAGTGCCTATTACAACGTGTTAATAAACATAAACACAATAAGTGACTTAACATGGAAAGAACAACATCTTAAACAAATTCGTCAAATCCTGCACAATAGCCGCCAACTAGACAAAACAATCCACTCTCAAGCGGAAAATATATTTAATGTATAGCTAACAAATTAACGAAAATATTTAAAAAGTAAATAAAAAATCCAAAAAACTAGGGGCTATCTCATGCATAGATCCTAGTTTTTTATGCAAATAACCACAAAATTCAAAAACAATGCCAAATAAAGAAGGAATGAATGTGTATTTCTATATTTTGCACTTTATTTTTATTATTATCTCACATACAAAAAGCAAATATAGTTTCAAAGATATCTATGCGCTTTTAATTGTATTTTTTCATAGTGGTTTCTAGATAGTTATTAATGAAAATAAAGTTTCGAAAAAAACATTTACCTAAAATTTTTATTGCTTTTCTTAACACTTCATTTAGATTTGTATGAAAAAATTTCGTATCTGAAGGAAACGTTATTTATTTACTTACATTTTTTTCAGAGTACTAATTTTTATTATAGCTGCGCTTTTGTATTTGTTAGGAGATAAATTATCAAAAGGAGGAAAACTTTTCAATTTTTTTATATTAGCCTTGTTTTTCTATTATTTTACCAATTAGATAATATTATAAATAGATATAATATGAGATACCTATACTACATACCACCTTGGCTTGAACTAGCATAGCAGTATATATCCTAAAACATTGACTAGCATTAGCTTTCGGTATCATCACTGGAAACAAAATTATCAAAACTGTAAAAAGTATATAAAAATATAACAAACTATAAAATGCAAGTATTATAGCAGAAAAACATTGACAGCAAAGAAAAGCTTTGCTATAATCGGAATGTATGCGGAGAGGTGGCCGAGTGGTTGAAGGCAGCGGTCTTGAAAACCGCCGTAGCTGTGAGGCTACCGTGGGTTCGAATCCCACCCTCTCCGCCAAAAATAAACTACAAAAAAATATTGAAAAAACAATCCCCATTATGTATAATAGATAAGCAAGCAAAAACGGAGTGGTACTCAAGTGGCTGAAGAGGACGGTTTGCTAAACCGTTAGTAGGGGTAACTCTAGCGAGGGTTCAAATCCCTCCCACTCCGCCAAAACACTACAAAATTTAGAGGTCTGGATTTTTCCAGACCTCTTGTTTTTTTGTACTGGGTGCAATTGTGGGTGCAAAAGCATTTTTTGATGTGCAAAATATGCCCTTGTTCCAAATGTTCCACAGTTTTTTATTTTCTTTTATAATTTAAAATTATCTTTCGTGCTACAAAAAACATTGTGTTTTATTGAAGCAACTTAGTTCACTGCCACCTCCAACCATAGTTAATAGATTTGCATGATTTTTTTACTCTTGCAAGTGTCTTTTTGTATTCGTGGACATCAATATCCCTTGTAGTGTTGTTTCAAATGCGACATCTTGCTCTGCCGTCCGTTTAGATGGTCCTTTAAGTCGCCCGCCAGACATGCGGATTTTTTTTGAAGTGTACCGCTCATTAAGCAGACCTTCAATGTTGTTATTGGTGTATACCATGCCGTTTTGATTGATTGTAACAGCTTTCTTAGCAAGGCACATAGCAGCCAGTCCATAATCTTGAGTTATAACAATATCGTCATGTTTCACCATGTTGACTAAAGTAAAGTCAACGCTGTCGCTTCCTTTGGAAACGGTAATTGTTTTTGCACCCGGCTTTTCAAAAACATGAGAGGTATCGCATATGATAATACAGTCAATATTATTTGCAATAGCAAGCCTAACCACTATATCAACTACGGGACAACCGTCAGCATCTATTAAAATTGTCATTGACACCCTTCCTATTTCAGTCTACTTGTTTCTCCTGTAAGTATAATATTAAAAAGAGACTATTCATAGATTGTATTACAAATCGGTATCCTGACTATTTGTAATACAATCTATTTTAATATTATTATATAAAAAATCTTTATTTTTTACTATAACAAATAAAAACAAAAAGGCAAAATAGCATTTTTATCTATTTTGCCTCTTTATCTTTGTTTAGCAGTTCTGTAAGAGCATTAACCGCTTGCTCTTGCATACGTGTTGTTACATGGCTATAAGTATCCATTGTAATTTTTATACTACTATGACCTAGTCGTTCAGATACAGCCTTAATATTAACACCTTTTTCAATCAGCCATGTGGCGTGAGTGTGTCTGCAATCATGTACCCGAAAACTGTTGTCTAGTCCAGCTTTTTGTAAAAGTTTTTTGAATATCCTATATGAAAAATGGCTAGGGTCAATGCAATCGCCCATATCTGTTGATATTACAAAATTATGTTTTTGGTCAAATAGATTTTTGGCCAGTTTTTTCTTTTCTTTATGTTTCATTAAGGCCTCGTGCAAGTCTTCTATAAGGCTATCATCAATAAGTATTTTTCTTATACTGCCACTAGTTTTGGCATTCTTTTGTAATAGCTTGCCACGGTTAGTAGATACCACCGTTTGTTTTACTGATAAAGTTTTTGCCATCCAGTCTACATGCTCAAACTCTAAGCCTACTATCTCACCTAACCTAAATCCTGTACTAAAAGCAATACGTAAGAGTAGGTATGCGTTAAGACTATGCTCCTTTGCTGTTATAATAAGTTTTTCATAGTCATTAACGGTAAATACTTTTATCTCTGCTTTAGTCTGTTTTATTGGCTTTGTATTGACAATAGGGTTGACAGCCATATAGTCTGAGGCTACAGCAAACTTAAAAATAGCACTCATAATGGTTCTTGTCATATTAACGCTTCTTGGCGACAATGGTCTGCCACCTTCTCCTCCTGAAGCAAATAGCTTATTAAACAACTTTTGTAATACCATTGCATTAATTTCACCTACAGGCATATTCCCTATGTGCGGTATTACATATCTACTTGTAACACCCTCGTAACGCTCAAGTGTCTTTGCTTTAACAGTATTTTTCACAGACTCATCAAACCATATTTTTATAAGCTTTTTAACTGTCATTTGGCTTTCGTACTCTTTTTGTTGTTCAAGTTGTTGCAAGAATGCTTTTCCAGCTTTTACAACCTCATCTCGTTTTTCACTTGTTATTTTTTTGCGTCGTACAACTCCTGTTAGCGGGTCTTTATAAGAGAATTGTCCTATGTGCCTTTGCCTAGCTTTATCGAAATATATGCTTCCTTCCATATTAGAACGGCGACCATTTCTAGCCATATTTTCACCTCCTTGCCTAAACAGGGGTTAGCCCCTGCCTAAGCATTTTTTTTACTAACTTACAGCCTGCTCACTTTCATTTCTTATTTTTTGTATTAATTCAAGAATATCCAGACCCAAATAGGCTATACCGCCAGCAAAGTTCACTTTAGGTACATTATATTTTTTTAGACACTTATACAGGTGACTTTTACTAAATGGCAAGACAGCTTGTAGCTGCCTTACCCTGTATAATTTTTGTGGCTCTATTTCTTGGATTATTACGTTTGACATATAGTTCCCTCCTGTAGTTATAATATATAGTTTTATTCTTGAGCTTTATCGGTTTTTATACAGCATACATCTTGATTTCTAGCAACTGGCTTTGTTTGTTGCAGAATAATGTCATTTAATGCCTTATCTATATGATCTACAGCGTTTAAACTTAAGTTTGCTGTGTTTACAGCTTGGGCTTTTTTGTTTTGCATATCAAATGCTGTTCCATACATAGCAACAACTTGGTTACCTTTGAGGCTCAATAGCCCCCTAAATACAATTATTTTGTCGTTATTATTGTCTAACACTTCAGCTATTTCTTTACTCATCTTTCATCAGTCCTTTCAAAAAAATTTTTATTTATTGTGATGGGTTTACCATTCAGTAGTAGCTTATTATCATTTCCCCCCAAAAAATCCTTTAAACCTTCTTTATCGTTTTTATCAAGATTAAAAACTCGTTTGCTTTGATAAGGATTTTGTAAAAATAGATATTCTGGCTTATCTACTGTTTCTGGCATTTCATCAGCTTCAAATACAGGTTCTGTATCATCTGCAACAACACTTTTTTGCCTAATGGCGAGAAACTTTTGTGCTTTGTGTAAGAGTTCTTGACTATTATCATAAGCATCTTCAAGATCATAGCCGTCAAGAATATTGCTTAACTGTTGGCTGTTTGGCGCCCTCTGGACTTGGGATTCGGTTATTGCTGTTATAGTTGTTTGAACTTCACCTCCTTTACTTCTTAGTGGCGGTATGCCATGTTTAGCCAATACTTCATCTACGTGTTTACGTAGATGAAAAAAACCACTTGGTGGTTGTTCAAACTTCTTACCGTTAGACACATCAAGCATACCCAAAACCATATGGATATGGGGACGAGTAGGTATGTTATTATGAACAGTTAGTACTGATTGATAATTAGAACCGAAAAAATCACGAATTTCCTTTCCAGCAGTGAAACACTGCTCCCAGTCTACAACTTTTGATTCGTCATGTCCGTAAGATAAGATCAGATGCTTGATCAATCGACCATTATACTTGCCTATGGCTTTGTTGAAAAAACCAAAACTATTCACTATATCGTCAGAATCAACCATGTTAAAAGCCATGAGTTCTTTAGTTGTAGATTTAGGATTTGTGATATATCTTAGGGTTTGATCAACCTTTTTCCAGTTATATTCGCAATCTCTAAGTTTATAATTTACCAATTTTAAGATACTTGATTTACCATTTGACATAGCTGTTCTACCTCTTTTTGTATAATTTTTATACGTTGATGGACGTTATCGCCCACCAACAACAAGCTAATTAGTTTTGTTTTTTGCTTTAGTTCGTCAGTTGCTTGAAATTCAGCATCTTGACCTACCTGCAAATAAGCCGCTAGGGCTTCGGTGACAATAGCTGTCTTCGTTTTACCAGTAAACTTCTCCTTCTCATCCAGAGCAACATTGAGCTGCTCTGGAATGCGGGCGGAGATGCTTACATTAGCTGTCTTAGTTTTATTTTCCTTCTCCTTCAGAGCAACATCTAGCTGCTCTGTAATGCAGGCATTGATTGTATTGGACATGTTATCCCTCCTATAATAGTTTTTCTGTTATACCTATATACTAGCTTCCTTCATCAATAAATTCATTTTTAAAGCAGATATTTGAAGGACCACGGGCATTTTTACCGTTGGCTCTGAACCGAGATGTTTTGACATTAAATGTTGTTAGAATTTCGTTTTTTAAAATAGTTACCGGGTTAATGGATAATGCATTGTTTTGGCAAAAAGTTTTGTAAGCATTAATAATTTCAGCCCAATGTAGTCCTGTAGAGCGTTTGTCAAATGTTAGCCTTTCCTCAATAAAAGTTTTTGTTGATTCTTGCTCTAGCTTATGCAAGTTCATAAGCTCTTTTGTATCTTCGGGTGTACTAAAAACGCCGTTACGTGCTAATGCTTTGCTGAAGTTTTGAAATGCCCAACTTACAACAACATCTTTTTCTGCTTGGAGTTTTGTTAGTAGTTGCGGGTCACGTTGGTCATCTTTTAAGCTTTTGGTGAATAAGATGATGTTAAAACGCTCAAGCACGGCATCAGTATTAGCTTCACTTATTACAGGCAAGCCATTGGAACAAAATAAAAGCTGTACTGACGGCTTTATCATAAACGGATCGCGACCCTTGGCTTCAACTTCAAGCCCTTCTTTAGCCGATAAAGTTTTGAAAGTGGACCAATCTTTTATTGTTTTAAATGATCCTTCTTTGTAGCTATTTAGCTTGGCTTGAGCAACTCTTATCGTCTTAAAGCGGCTTGATAGCTCGTGTAGAGCAACCGCAGATAATTTATCTTGTGGCAACAGGGACTCAATAAAGGTTGCCAGTGTGCTCTTTCCAGATGCCGCAGGACCTACAAACAAAACGGCTTGGCGGATGGTATCTATATTAGATAAAAGATAACCTATGTTTTCAAAAACGTAGTTAAGTTTTTTTTCATCCTCGCCACAGCCAGTGCTAGCACAAATAAAGTTGTAAAAGGTGGACCTTTGTTCAAATCTAGCTTGATAGTTATAGCTTACATTGATAATGTAATCAAAAAAATCTCGGCTTTGCTCATGCGGCACTAGCTTCAATGTAGGTAAATCCAACACACCATTTAAAAGATTAACTTTTTGTGGTGGATTTATTTTTCCTTTGTCAAAAACAAGCCTTGAATCAACCGTTAAGTTCTCAATTACCCTGTCTAGCAACCGTTTTGAGATAAATCCTTGATTTTCATTACTAAACAACGCCTTTCGTAGACTAGAATTTGCCTTGTTCCCAAGCGTTTCCCAGTACATCCCTTCGTTTGACTTCAAAAACAATCTACTCCCATCGCTGGCTACCAGCCCTGTTTTTACAATAGCATCTTGCAAAAGTTGCTCGTCCACCTTACCTTTGTTATTTAGTATGCTTTCTATTGCTATTATGACCATAAAAAATCTCCTTTTTTTATTTTTACTTCAAATTAAATTATCAAAGAACAAAAATACATGTGTTTATTTTAGTTATAATTTGAAACTATAATGCTTGATTTTTGTTACCACTGATCAGTTGGTATAACGAATATAACACTGATATTTGCTTAATACAAGCAGTATACAAGCGGAAAAAGCATTTGTATTTTTTTTCGACGCAGTTGTTTTTTCTCTCTATGAAAAAGATTTATTTGTGTAGCATATAGAGAAAATATTGGATTTTGGGTTCTTTAAAAAAATAAAAAAATTTCAGCATACAAAAAAGCAAACACACAATTAGCTATAAGCTAGTTGGTGTCTGCTTTTTTATGTTTATTATTAATTTTTTGTAGTACGTCGTAATTTGAGAAAACACGTTTTGCTTTTGCTTAAAAGCAACTTAAAAGCCCTTAAATACTAGATTGTTCAATATAGGACATTAATATAATCGGTGAATATTACTTCTAAATACTCACGGTTTTTAACGGATAATAATTTTTCTAGTACTAGTTCTTCTTTTGAAAGCTTTAGGTTTGTTAACCCATGTAATGCAACGTCTATTAAATGAAGTAGTATAGTTTCGTTTATGCCTTTTTTAGGTGCATATAATTTGATTATTTCCTTTAATTTTTTGGCGATAAAACGGTAATCGTTTTCACTGAATTTTACCTCATTACTGGCGTTAATTTTGATTTGTATCAAATTTATGAGTGCTTTGTCATCCACTTTTTTAGCGATTTTTTCTTTAATCTCGCTTATTAAAGCATAAAATTTATCGTTTTTTCCATAGCGAACTTTTTTTGAATAGCTTTCAAAAAGGTTTTTAAAAAATTCTGTACAAATTTTTGCGTTGCAGGCGTTATTATCAGTTGAATATTTAGGAATCATTATAGGCGAAAAAAATCTATTTAGTTGCTCACATCTGTTTCTATGTCTTTTTTCCCAAATTTTTTTATATTTGCTTAGATTGAATTCTGTTATATTGTATAAAATTGCATAAGAAGATGCAATTTTAGGAATATTACCTGTTTTTCCAAGCAAGTATTTAACTGCAAAAACAAATAACAGTAGCATTAGTACAATACTTTCTTTGATGTTTTTGAAAATACGAGTGTCTTGTGTGAATTTTTTTATGTTTTCAATATGGTTTTTCATATCAGATGCAAGGGTTTTTTCAACATCTACAAGATTATTAATGTTTTTTAAAAACACACTGTTTAGAATATAGCTAAGACAAATGCTGGTAGTTTGATTTTGCTCAAGCTTTTGTAATATTTTGTCAGCAAGAACTATTTGTTGATTAAATAGCACTGCATCATTTAGATATTCAGAACACACTTTGTGCATAGTTAAAAATTCATACCAGATAGGTATTTCATTAGAAAAACTAAAATCGTTAACACTAATTAGCATAATCCGTTTTTTTGGATGTTTGTATGTCGTCAACATTATGTTGCCCAAAGACGTTTTTTGACTATGTATTGTAGAGTAATCCAAAATGTACTTATGCCAACTATAACAGTTCTTATAATCTTCACAATCTAAACATTTAATTTTGCCACCTAGTTCTTCCGTAATATTATAAATAGTATCCAGCGGATTGTCTTGGCAAGCCTGTTTGACAAGGAATATTTGCCCTTGTATGTACCAGTACATTTTAAATGCAGTTTTGTTTTTAGTTGAATTATCAAATGTTTTCAAAGCAACAAGATGAGGAAATATTTTGTCTATATATAATTTTTTAGCAAAAGGGAAATCTAATTGAGTTATAAAATAACTATCAATTTTGTTTTTAATATTATCAAATATCTGTCCAGCAATGGCTTTGGTGTGTGTTGATAACTGCTCTAATAAGTTGACAAGGGTATTGTTTTTATTGATAACATCCAAAAAATTATAACCACAGGCTATTTTGTTGTTGTATAGATATAAATTATCATTTTTATAAAACAGAACGTACAAAGATGTCAAATGATTGTTATCTGCCAGTTTTACGATACTTGGATCAAAAATATCTTCTGATAACGCAATATTTTTCTCTTTGATAAAAGCAAAGAGTGTTAAAATGCTTATAAAGTCGGTGTTTTTATAGCAAGATAGCAAAAAAGACAGAGAATTACTATCTTTTTGCGAGAAAATTTCATTTGCTCTTTTATACACATCTCGAAAACGTCTTTTTATCTGCATTAATTTTTTTGTTGGTACAATATCTTTTTCACGACAATCTGTTTCTAGCACCTCTTTGACTACATCCAATGGATAATTTTTAAAATCAGATATGTTTATGTCCAGCTTTGTAGAGCAATGTAGCAAAATGCTAAGTTTTATATATTCTTTAAAACAATCTAAAAATTTTTTTAGCGTATTTTTATCAGTTTCATCAATAAGTAAAGAATTGGCAATTGTCGTTTCAAGAAAAATATCTACCAACTCTTCATACGATAAAAAATCTTTTTTTATAAAGAATGGCATATTGTATTTAAAGTTGAGCAAATTGGAAAAAATATGAAAAATAAGCGTAGATAAATATTTATCTACTTTAATACTTTGCACAAGTTCTTCAAGACTATCAGCCCTTTTGTTATATTCTACTTCAAACGTTTTTTCTGCTAGTTTGTATTCAGCTTTCATTGCTACGTCTCCTTTTACAATAGTTTTTACATTGTAGTAAATTCTATAGTCAAAGGAAAAACCCTTTTAATGGCAAAAAATATAGTTGTAACACAATACTTTGTATTACAAACTGGTATCTTGGGTTATTGTAATACAATTAAAAATCCGTCTTTTATAAATAATTTTTAAAAAGGCAAAAAAATAAATCTTGCAAATAAATGCAAGATTTTAACTGTTTCGGGCATATTCACTCTCTACAAACTCCAGCACTGCCTTCATAGGTATCTTGTAGTTTCTACCTATTTTAAAGCCTTTAATTTTACCAGAACGAAGCAGATTATACGCTGTCGATTTACCTATAGCCAAATAGCTCATCAAGTCTGGCAAGGTTAGAATTTCTAATGGTTTTTGCTCGTCATATAGCATGGGTTATCACTCCTTGATGTTTTTTATTGTTATGTTGGAGTGATTAAAGTGGATTTTACTCCCTCTTTTTCTCAAAAATCATCTTCAAAACCATATAAATAATCTCGAGTATCAAGCAGCTACCGCCTTTCTTTGGCAGGTCATACAAAGAGATTGCCCGAATTTTTCTACAGAATAATCAAATACTTTATCGCTTATTGGTGTATTACAGCTTTGGCAAGTGAGAGATTGGGTGCTATTTTTAGCAGGTTTTGCGGTAGTTTTAACCTTTACTTCTTGTAATACATTAGCTTGATCAGTCATACTGTCAGCCTCCGGGTCATCACCTGTAGAGATAGCCATAGATAATAAATAAGCATACTTAATCGCAGCAGTTTGAGCTTTCATAACCGCTTTATCACCGCTGTCTTGTCCTGAGCCGATACCTGTAATTGTCAACTGTTCGCCACTATCTGCATCAATTAAGGTTATAGATACTTTAACTGTAGCCAAATGTTCTAAATTGCCTTTAGCAGTTGTTACATCAATTATACTTACAAGCTCACTGCAAGCAACTGAACATACATTGTGTTTTGTTAGGGCAGCATTGATGCGCTCTAACACATCAGCAGAAGTTGCGTAAGAATATTTGTGAAACTCATTAGTGCCATTTTTCTGCACATATGCACATTCTTGCATTATTTTAACTAACTTAGTTGTTAGATTTGTCATTTGTTTTGTTTCTCCTTGTTTAAAATTTTTTGACATCATCAAAGCTTATTTAAAACTGGAATCTGCCAAAATAGGGGTATTTTGAGTAGTTGAATTTATGTAAAAACGCATTTTTATCGAGTTTTACTGAATATTTCCATTAGCCAACAAATTTTCCTTATTAATAAAAACCTCCATAGTGATTAAAGTACCTAATCTGTAGCCGTAAATGAACTTATCTATACTAGAGAAACTGCATATTTGCGCTTGCACGGCGTTAAAATCGCTAAGCAGTTTTTTCTGTTCTTCGTTAAGTAGCGAGAGTAATTTTTCTTGAATATCGCATAACTCTTTCATTTTACGCCCAT
>CAZKFG010000019.1:0-34356 GCA_964551985.1 uncultured Acidaminococcales bacterium | reverse complement strand
AAGCTTTACCGAACCCCACGTCTAACGTGGGGTTTTTTATACAATAAAACCGCTCAAAGGGATATTGAGCGGTTCATTGTATTTAGCTAATTTTGGTGACCCATGAAGGCTTCGAACCTTCGACACCCTGATTAAGAGTCAGGTGCTCTACCAGCTGAGCTAATGGGCCAATTTGGTGATCCACCCGCGACTCGAACGCGGGACACCCTGATTAAAAGTCAGGTGCTCTACCGACTGAGCTAGTGGATCATTTAAAAACATAGGTGTATTATATAAAAATAGAGCCGATTTGTCAACTAAATACTTATGACTCTTGCATATTGGTAGCATCACGAAAACGGGTAAAGCTTTTGAGAAAAGTAAGGAACACTGTGTCAACAGGTCCATTACGATGCTTGGCAATAATAAATTCTGTTAGATTTTTTTTATCTGTTTCTGGGTTGTAATAGTCTTCCCTATATAAAAAAGAAACTATATCAGCATCTTGTTCTAATGAACCAGATTCTCTCAAATCGCTTAACATCGGACGTTTATTTTGGCGTTGTTCAACTCCACGACTCAATTGCGATAAAGCAATTACTGGAATATTAAGCTCTCTAGCTAATGCTTTTAATGAGCGAGATATTTCTGATATCTCTTGCTGACGGTTTTCGCTTTTGCCTTGCCCTATGCTGCCTTGCATTAGTTGCAAATAGTCAATTATCAAAAGTTGTATATCTTTTTCTCTTTTTAAGCGTCTTGCCTTGGCACGCATCTCCATTATTGTTATGCCTGCAGTGTCATCTATAAAGATATTGCTTTGGCTCAATTTGTCTGCCGCATTGACTAGCTTTTTCCAGTCTTCTGAGGCAAGTTCGCCTATTCTTAGTCTTTGCGAATCTATTGGCGCTTCAGAGCATAGAAGCCTTTGTACTAACTGTTCTTTTGACATTTCTAAACTAAAAAAAGCAACTGCCTTTTTGCCACGTATAGCTACATTCTGCGCTATATTAAGAACCAGCGCCGTTTTGCCCATACTAGGACGTGCCGCAAGTATTATTAAATCTGATGGCTGCAAGCCAGCAGTCAAACGGTCAAAGTCTTTAAATCCTGTTTCTAGTCCTGTTATAGCACCTTTCGTCTCATAGAGTTTTTCTATGCGCCCAAAGGCTTCGTGTACGATTTGTTTTATCGGAAAAAAGTCACCACCAAGTCGTGATTTTCCAATAGTCATTATTTGGCGTTCGGCTTGATCAATTATGTTTACTACGTCTTCTGCCGCTTCATAACCTGTAGTAGCAATTTGAGTCGCTACAGACACTAGTTTTCTGAGCAGTGCTTTTTCTTCGACAATTTTTGCGTGATAGGTGATGTTAGATGCTGTCGGAACAATGTTGGCTATATGTGTTATATATGGAATTCCGCCTATATCATCAAGTTTACCATCACGACGCAATATTTCCGTTACTGTAACTATATCTGCAGCTTCTTTTTTGTCTACCAGTTCTAGTATTGCTTTATAAATAAGCCTGTGTGCCTGACGATAAAAATCATCTGGTTGTAACAGAGCTTCTACTTTGTATATAGCTTCAGAGTCTAGTAGCATTGCTCCTAGAACACTTTGTTCTGCTTCTATGTTTTGTGGCGGTACTCGCTCTTGCATTGTTTGCTCCTAAACTAGCCTTGTATTACTTTGACTGTAAATTCAGCTGTTATTTCTGGATATAATTTAGCATATGCTTTGTAGGTTCCAAGTGCTTTAGCTGGTTCTTTAAGCTCTATTTTACGTCTATCTATATCTAATTTTGTTTGTTCTATTAAAGCATCTGCAACATCTTTTGAAGTTATCGAACCAAACAATTTGCCATTTTCACCAACTTTAACTTGCATAACTAACTCTACCTTACTTATTTGGTTAGCTAATACTATAGCTTGGTCTTGGCGAACTTTGGCGTGAAATTGTTGTGTTTGTTGTTGTTGCTGCGCTTTATTAATGTTAGACTCATTAGCAATTGTAGCTAATTTTTTAGGTAACAAAAAATTTCTTGCATAACCTTCTGCAACATCAATTATATCACCTTTTTTACCAAGTTTTTTGTCATCTTGCTGAAGTATCACTTTCATTTTGTTCGGTCTCCTCTATTTGTTTTTTTACAAGCTGTATAATTTGTTTTTTTACTTGTTCTAAATCGGAATTCTTAATTTTTACGCCAGCAACTGTTTGATGACCACCGCCACCGAGTTCTTCCATTATTAATTGCACATTTACTTGACCAGTAGATCTTGCACTAACAATTATGTCATTATCCACTTTACCTAATACAAAACTACTTGTTATTCCTTCTATATTAAGCATATAGTCAGCCTGCTGTGCAATAGCTACAGAAGCCTTGCCACCTGCTGGCAATGTTGCACAAGCAAAACCTACGCCATTATCTAAAAGCTCTATACTAGAAGATATACTAGCTCTCATTTTAGCTAGTTCCAAATCGTCTTTAAAAAGTTGTCTTATCATTGTTGGATCTGCACCGGCTAGTCTTAAAGTCGCTGCCGCTTGGAAAGTTCTTGCACCTGTTTGAACAGCAAAGTTTTTAGAATCTACTAAAATTCCGGCATAGAGTATACTAGCCTCTAGCCTTGAATAATCAACATTGTCAGCAAAATAATTAAGCAGTTCGGTAACAAGCTCGGATGTTGATGATGCTACTGGCTCTTGATAGTTAAATGTCGCATCAGATATGAAGTCTTCTGCTCTTCTGTGATGATCTATAACAATTTTGTTTTTTACAGTTTCCAATAAATCAGGCGCTGCACAAAGCATCGGACGATGATGGTCTACAAGTATAAGTAGCCTCCCAGGCTCTGTCATTGCCATCGCTTGATCATCTGTTATTAAAATATTTTTATATTCATCATTGTCAGCAATTAGTTCTTTAAATTTGTCTAACGAGTCACCTTGTCCACTTGTTACTATATACACTTGTTTATCTAGTAGTTTTGCCATCTTGGCAACACCAATAGCTGCACCTATTGAGTCAAAGTCTTCGTTAATATGACCTGCAACAAATATTATATTGGCATTTAGCATTATCTCTTTTATGACATGTGCAGCACTACGGGCTTCAACACGGGTGCTTTTTTCTTGTGCCATTGTAACGCCGCCAAAAAACAATATATGTCCATCAAGTGCCACTGCTACCTGGTCACCACCTCTACCTAATGCCATATCAAGACATGACTGTGCTTTCTCGCCAATATTTACTATATTTTTACCATCACAAGATACGCCTATACTAAATGTTACAGGAAGTTTATTGCCAAGCTTTATATTTCTCATTCTATCTAGTATAGTAAATTTTTTTTCAATAGCTTGCTCTAGTGATTTTCTATGCATAAACACAACATACATATCATCCGTATATTGTTTGTAAATACCTTGTAATTCTTCAATCCAAGCCCCAACTACCTTGTTTACTTCAGCTTTTACATTTTCTCTTTGATTATCACTTAATCCTTTTAAAACGTTTGTATAATTGTCAAATTGCAAATAAGCTACTGCTAGTCTGTCTTCATCAAATTTTCTTTTCATAGCTTCATAGAGTGTAACATCTGTTATGTAAACTAATATAACTTTTTCTTTACTTGGTTCGGATATTTGGATATTGTTATATAAAACATTATAGGTTTTATTATTTAAGACATATAAAAATTCATTGGTTTTCTCTTGCAGTTTTTCTAATGACAAACCAGGGAAGATATGTTCTATATCTAAAAGTTCTTTTTCACAAGGAAACCATTTTTCACAGTTTTTGTTTTGCCAACGTAAAACACCTTTTTCATCAAATGTCGCCATAGCTATGGGCAAATGATTTAAAGCAAAGTAGGTTGATTTTTCAAAACTACTTGTCAATGTTTCTAAATACTGGGCTATTTCAAAGTCGACTTTTTTTTGCTGCTTTTTGAAAAAGTAAATTATAGCGAGCATCGCAAAAATACCAAATATAGCTAAATTTAAAGAAAAGTAGCTTAGTACTATAGTCATTATTATGATAATTATTCCGACAGGTATTAAGTCCTTCCAAAATGGTTTTATCTTTTGCATACATTGCCTCCACAAAAAACTTTGTGTTTTTTGATTTTACTACTTTTAAACGTCTTTTTGTGTTAAAAAATCCCACAGCACAAACGCTGTGGGACTGCAATTACTCTAAAGTAAACGGTAAAAGTGCAATGTTTCTTGCGCGCTTAATCGCGGATGTAAGTTGTCTTTGATGTTTTGCACAGCTACCAGATATACGGCGTGGTAATATTTTCCCACGTTCTGTTATGTAACGACGCAAACGATTTAAGTCTTTATAATCTATACCTTCAACTTTATCTACACAGAAACTGCAGACTTTTCTTCTAGTCCTTCTGGTTTTTTCACGTTTCAAGTTGTATACCTCCCTTTTTAAAATGGTACATCATCATCAGGGAAGATTTCCGGTCCAAATGCAGCATCTTCTTTATTGTTGCGCCCAGATGTAGTCGTTCCTTTGTTGCCATCTCGCCACTCAAGAAACTCTACTGTCTGTGCAATAACTTCTGTAACATAGCGCTTTTGCCCAGTTTTATCCTCATAATTTCTAACCTGCAGACGTCCATCAACTAATGTTTTTTGTCCTTTTGTAAGATTGTTACCACATACTTCAGCAACTTTCCCCCACACAACAATAGGAATAAAATCTGTCTCTTTATTCTCACCAAAATTTCTGTCTACAGCTAAGGTAAAAGAGGCTACACATTTTCCTGTTTGTGTGTAACGAACTTCCGGATCTTTGGTTAATCGCCCTACTAATATAGCTTTGTTCACTAAAAATCAACCTCCGATCAGTTGTCTGTCTTGACTATCATATGTCGTAAAATCTCATCGGTAATCTTTAACACACGGTCAAGTTCAGCAACAACTGCTGGCTCGCCTGTGAATAAAGTCAAGCAATAAAAGCCTTCTACGAAATCATTAATTTCGTATGCAAGACGTCTTTTGCCCCACCGATCAAGTTTATTGATGGTTCCGCCGTTGGCAGTTATAAGATTTTCAAACTTGGCAATAACAGCTTCTGTTTGCTCTTCTTCCATCGGTTTTACAATAAACATGACTTCGTATTGTCTCACGAAATCACCTCCTCCTATGGTCTATGGCTCTTTTACTAAAGAGCAGGGGATTAGCTTTTATATTATATCACTAAGATATTTTTTTTACAAGATGTTTTAGACATTAAATCTAAAATTAGTTACATCACCATCTTGCATAACATAATCTTTGCCTTCTAATCTCACCAAGCCTTTTTCTTTTGCTGCATTGTATGAACCACAAGCATCTAAATCTTCAAATGATACTATTTCTGCACGAATAAACCCGCGCTCAATATCCGAGTGAATTTTACCCGCCGCTTGTGGCGCTTTAGTTCCACATCGAATTGTCCAAGCACGTACTTCTTGTTCGCCCGCTGTAAGATAACTTATTAATTCAAGCAATCTGTATGCTGCATGTATCAATCTATCTAGTCCCGATTCATTAAGACCTACTGATTGTAAAAACTCTATTGCTTCACTATCATCTAGTTGAGCTATTTCCTCTTCCATTTTTGCAACGACTGTAATTACTTGCGCGTTTTCTGGTTTAGCATATTCTTTAACTCTATTTACCAAGTTATTGCTCTCTAGTGTTTCAATATCTTGTTCATTAATATTAGCAATATATAACGAAGGTTTTAATGTTAATAGGTTAAGGTCGCGAACAAGCAGTTTTTGATCTTCATCCAAACCAATTCGTCTTGCCGGGATAGCATTTTCTAGCTTTTGGCTTATTGTCTCCAATACATTTTTTTCTTCGTTAGCTTTTTTATCTCCAGTTTTTACAAGTTTTTGCACTCTCTCTAAGCGTTTTTCTACACTTTCAAGGTCTGCTAAGCAAAGTTCTGTGTTAATAATTTCAATATCACGCAAAGGATCTATTTCTCCTTCAACGTGAGTTACATTAACATCTTCAAAGCAACGCACCACTTGTGCAACTGCATCTACTTGTCTTATATGTGATAAAAATTTATTGCCTAATCCTTCGCCAGAAGATGCACCCTTTACTAATCCTGCGATATCCACAAACCGTATTGTTGTTGGCACAATTTTTTTAGAGTTATACATTTTTTCTAATACATCAAGTCTTTTGTCAGGAACGCTAACAACACCAACATTTGGCTCAATAGTACAAAAAGGATAGTTTGCCGCCTGTGCTCCAGCTTTAGTAATTGCATTAAAAAGAGTACTTTTACCTACGTTTGGCAAACCAACAATGCCCACTTCTAAACTGCTACTCATTTTTTATCCTCCAATGTTTCTGTTGTTTGTTTTTTTATTATACTTTTCACGGCTTTTTCAAATTTTGGTCTTGGCAACATGACAAATCTACCACAGCCAAGACATTTAATACCAAAATCTATGCCTGTTCTTAAAATTTCCCAATCACTAGAACCACATGGATGAGTTTTTTTCATTTTTACAATATCACCAACATCATAGCGGATAAGCATAATAAAAATTCCCCTTACATTTTTGTCTAAAAATTTTCAGCATACTATATAGTATGCTGAAGATTCATTTGTCATTATACATTTTAATCAAGAAATTCTAGTAATGTCAATAACACTAAAACCTGACTTTTCCATTTTGTCTTTTATTTCTTCAAGATGTTTAAAATCGCCACGAATTACCATTTCCTTATTGCCACCATCAGTATCAACAATTGCAAAACTGGTAATGTTTTCGTTTAGCTCTTTAAAGATAAGACCTATATCAGCAAGAAGTCCTACTCTGTCTTTAAAAGTTACTGTTATTCTGGTTTTGCCTTCTGGCAAGCCCATAACATCGACTAAAATTTTGAAAATATCTGTTTCTGTAATTATGCCAGCAATTTTGCTTGTTTCATTATCAACTACTGGAATACCACCAATTTTGTTTTTGTACATCAAAAGCGCTACTTCTTCTATTGTAGAACCAGATGTGACTGTAATTACATTTTTAGTCATTATTTCACTAATTTTTATCTTAGTCAAAAGATAATTTGCTTCATGTTTAGATAATGTTGTAGCAAGAGAAGGAGCGGCAACGTGTAAGTTTTTATCTGTTACAATGCCTACAACCTTATCATCTTTGTCAACAACAGGAAGCCTTCTCACCTTACTAACTCTCATAACTTCCATAGCGTCTAAAATACTTGCTTCTCTATTTATTGTCACAGGATTGTGTGTCATACGTTTATATACAAACATTGTAAATCTCCTTCCAAAATATCATTAGCCGCCTAAATATGCCTTTTTAATTTCTTCACTTTCAGATAACTCTTTTGCTAAACCAGATAAAGATATTTTTCCCGTTTCTAAAACATAAGCTCTATCTGCTATAGATAGCGCCATATGTGCATTTTGCTCTACCAATAAAACGGTCGTTCCTGCTTTGTTAATTTCTTGTATTATATAGAAAATTTCTTTAATTAAAAGTGGTGCCAAACCCATAGAAGGCTCGTCTAAAAGGAGTAATTTTGGTCTGCCCATTAGAGCTCTACCCATTGCCAGCATTTGTTGCTCACCGCCAGAGAGAGTTCCTGCTAGTTGTTTTTTACGTTCTGATAATCTGGGGAATTTTTCAAAAACATTTGCATAGTCTACTTGCAAATTTTCTTTATCACGTCTTAAATATGCTCCCATTTCGAGATTTTCCATTACTGTCATATTAGCAAAAACACGCCTACCTTCTGGAACTTGACATAATCCTTGTGCAACTATTTCATGAGCAGCAAGATAGGTTATATCTTTATCCATAAAATTTATGCTACCACTTTTAGCTCTCAATAAGCCTGAAATCGTTCTTAAAGTAGTGCTTTTTCCTGCGCCGTTAGCACCTATCAAAGTTACTATTTCGCCTTGTTTTACTTCTAAGCTTATTCCTTTTATGGCGTGTATTGCACCATAAAAAACATTTAAGTTATCTATCTTCAGCATCAGGTACCCCCCTCGCCTAAATAGGCTTCTATGACCCTAGGGTTATTTCTTATTTGTTCAGGTAACCCTTTTGCTATAGTTATACCATATTCTAAAACATACAGCCGTTCACACAAATTCATAACCAAGCTCATGTCGTGTTCGATAAGTAAAATAGTCAAATTAAATTTTTCTTTAACCCATCTAATCATATCTATCAAATCGTTGGTTTCTTGTGGGTTCATACCAGCAGCTGGCTCATCTAAAATCAATAGTTTCGGTTCTGTAGCCAATGCTCGTGCTATTTCTAAGCGTCGCTGTTCACCATAGGGCAAGTTTTTTGCTGTCTCGTGCATTTTGCCATCTAAATTAAATATTTTCAAGCACTCGATTGCTTTTTCTTCTATCTCTTTTTCTTCAGGAAAATAACGCCCCATACGCAACACTGATTCTAACAAGCTATATTTCACATGAAAAGTATATGCTACTTTAACATTATCCAAAACAGACAATTCGGAAAATAAACGGATATTTTGAAATGTTCTTGCCATACCAAGTTGAGTCACTTGATAAGGTTTTAAACCTTTAGTATCTTTATTATCAAAAAATATCCCACCTTCGGTTGGAGTATAAACACCTGTCAAAAGATTAAACACTGTTGTTTTTCCAGCACCATTTGGTCCTATAAGACCAATTAACTCTCCTTGCTGTATTTGTAAATTGAGGTTTGATAAAGCACGCAAACCACCAAAGTTGATGGATAATTTTTCTGTTCTAAGAAGCATTGCGATTTATACCTCCTTTGAAAGAAGTAATCATTGCACTAAGCTCTTTATTACCAAAAATTCCTTGCGGTCTAAATAGCATCAAGACAATCAAAGATATAGAGTAAATTATCATACGCCATTCTGGAACATCTGATAAAAGTGCAGAAATAAAGGTAAGTAAAAATGCTCCCATTATAGAACCACTCATACTTCCAAGTCCACCTAAAACAACCATTGTTAAAATATCAAAAGAACGCATAAAGGTAAATGAAGATGGATGAACTATATAAAAATAATGGGCAAATAAAGCGCCAGCAATACCAGCAAAGCCCGCACCTAGTGAAAAAGCCATTACTTTGTATTTCGTTGTATCTACGCCCATTGTCTCTGCCGCTATTTCATTTTCTCTAATTGCAATACAGGCTCTACCTGTTGCAGAGTTGACAATATTTTTTATACAAAACATTATCAAAAACATCAACCAAAAAGCCCATGTAAAATCTGTCAATCTTGGCACTCCCATAAATCCTGAAGCACCACCAACATAAGGGATATTTAAAATACATACACGTATAATCTCACCTAATCCTAGTGTTGCAATAGCCAAATAGTCACCAGATAGTCTCAGTGTTGGAATGCCTATTAAAAAGCCCACAAATGCTGCGGCACAAAAAGCCAACAAAATAGCTATTGCAAAAGGCATCTCTTGTTTTACAGTGATAATAGCACTAATATATGCACCAATTGCCATAAAGCCTGCGTGTCCTATAGAAAACTGTCCTGTATATCCATTAATAAGATTAAGGCTTGATGCCAAAATGATATTGATACAAAGTAAAATGATATTAAGTTGCCAAAACGGACCAATAAATTCTGTTTCAATTAAAAAATTCCCTACCAAAAATATCACAGTAGCAGCAACAAAAAACATTATGTCTTTTTTTCTAATATTGTTCATAACTGCAACCTACACTTTCTCACGTACATTTTTGCCCAAAAGACCCGCTGGCTTAAATAGCAAAATAAGTATCAATATAGAAAAAGCTACTGCATCACGAAAAGTGGATGACAAAAATCCACTAGCCATAGCTTCAACAACACCTAAAATTAATCCTCCTAAAACAGCACCTGGAATAATGCCTATCCCACCTAATACTGCAGCGACAAAAGCCTTGATTCCTGGCATCATACCCATAAGTGGGTCTATAGAATTATAGTATACACCAACTAAAACACCTGCCGCTGCTGCTAAAGACGAACCAAGAGCAAAGGTATAGGATATAACTTTATCAACATTAACACCCATTAACCTTGCTGCATCAGTATCATAAGATACAGCACGCATCGCTTTTCCCGCTTTTGTATATTGTACAATATAAGTTAAAATCGCCATTAAAACAATAGTCACGAAAAAAATAAGTATCTGTTGACTATTTACAATAACACCATAAATGTTAAAGACTTGTGATTCAAAGATAGCTGGAAAAGTTCTTGGTTGAGGAGAAACAAAAAGCATCATTGTATACTCTAGGAAAAATGATACCCCTATAGCAGTAATTAACGATGTTATCTTTGGTGCTTTACGAAGTGGTCTATATGCCACACGTTCAATAATAATACCAGCTAATGCTGCTGCAAACATTGCAAATAAAAGCGATGATACAAAACCAAACTTTAAAGTTGTTGCTGCAAAAAAACCTGCATAAGCTCCTATCATATATATATCACCGTGAGCAAAATTAATCAGCCTTAATATACCGTAAACCATAGTATAACCTAAAGCAATTAAAGCATATATACTCCCAAGTGAAATACCATTAACCACTTGTTGAAAAAACTGTACTAAAAAGGACATTGCATCCAAATAGTTTCACCTCTTACTTATAGAATAAAATTTCTTCGGGGATAATTATATCCCCGAAGAAATCACCACGTCAAATTATTTAGGTTCCACTCTTTGCTTAAAAGTAACCTTACCATCTTTATTTTCATTAATAACCGCACCTTTTATTGGGCTATGTGTACTATCCATTGTAATCATTCCAGAAACAACTTGTAGATCTTTTGTTTTAGCTAAAGCATCTTTTATTTTTTCTGGATTATCGCCACCAGCTCTTTTTATTGCATCTGCCATTATCAAAATACTGTCATATCCTAAAACAGCTTGAACATCTGGCACTATTCCATATTCTGCTTTGTAGTCTTTTACAAATTTTTGAACTTGAGCATTTGTATCATCTGGTGAAAAATGTCCTGGATAATAAGTATTGTTCAATGCTTGATTTCCAGCAATCTCAAACAACTTCGCTGAATCCCATGCGTCAACACCAATAATTGGAACTTTTATATCAAGCTCTCTAGCTTGTTTTATAATCATTGCTGCTTCTTGGTAGTTACCTGGAACAAATAATACATCGGGGTTTGTAGATTTTATTTTTGTTAAAGTAGCTTTAAAATCTGTGTCTTTTGACAAAAAAGCTTCTTGTGATACTATTTTACCGCCAGCTTTAACAAAAGCATTTTCAAATATATTCCCTGTGCTTTTTGATAAATCAGATGAATTGTCAACATAAATTGCCGCATTTTTAGTTTTAAGAGTATTAATAGCAAACTCTGCCATTATATTACCCATAAAATCGTCAATAAAACACCCTCTAAACACATAGTCCAAAACTTTGCCATCTTTAACAGTAACCGCAGGGTTTGTAGCAGAAGGAGAAAGCATTGGTATTTTGTTATCTTGTGCTATCTTTGTGCATGCAAGAGTTGTTGAACTGATAAGTGGACCAACCATCATCTTAACCTTATCTTGTGTAACTAATTTTGTTGCAGCAACTGCAGCCTCAGATGGTTCAGATTTATTATCAGCAAATACTAATTGCAATTTCTTGCCATTAATACCACCTGTTTCATTTATTTGCTTTACCGCTAATTTCATCGCATTGGTAGAAGAAACTCCAAAGCTAGAAACCTGCCCTGTCATTTCGGCATTGACGCCAATTTTAATTACATCATCAGGTTTTTGAGCAGCTTTTTTATCTTCTTTATTACCACAAGCACTTACCAAAAAAAGCAGCAATACAGTAATGGTAAAGATTATATGTCTTTTATTAAATAGATTCAATCTATTACCCTCCTCAAAATTTATTTCCTGGGAAATAAATTAGTTGATTTTTTCTTTAAAGGTTTGTTTGCCATCTTTCATTTCAATAATTACAGCACTTTTTACTGGGTCGTGTTTTTCGTTTAATGTTATTTTACCTGTGGCAACTTGTAGATCTTTTATTTTGGCTAAAGCATCTTTTATTTTTTGAGGATCAGCATCACCTGCACGTTTTATAGCATCAGCAAGCATGATACCTGCATCATAACCAAGTGCAGCAAACGCATCTGGAGTTTCATTGTATTCTTTTTTATATGCAGCTATAAATTTTTGAATGTTAGGATCTTTATCTTCTAATGAATAATGGTTGCAAAAGTAGGTGTTATTAAGAGCAGCAGCACCAGCAAGTTCTACTGTTTTAGGAGAATCCCAGCCATCGGAACCTAGTAATGGTACTGTTATGCCTAGTTCTCTAGCTTGTTTTACAATCAAACCAACTTCTTGATAATATCCAGGAATATATATTGCTTCTGGGTTAGTTGCTTTAATTTTTGTCAAAGCAGCTTTAAAATCTGTATCTTTTTGCAAATAGGATTCGTCAGCAACTACTTTACCACCAGATTTTTCAAATGCTTGGGTAAATACTGCTGCTAAGCTTTTGGCGTAATCTGAAGAGCTATCTTTTAGAATAGCTACTCTTTTTAATTTTAAACTATTCGCAGCAAATTTGGCCATTATTTCACCTTGGAAAGGATCTATAAAGCAACTTCTAAAGACATATTCACGAACTTTACCGTCTTTAAATGTGATATCTGCATTTGTACCAGTAGGAGTTATAAGCGGTACTTTTCTGTCAGTAGCAACTTGCACTGAAGAAAGAACATTGCCACTTGTTATTGGTCCTAATATTGCTACAACTTTATCTTGAGAAATTAATTTTGTTGTTGCATTTGTAGCTTCAGATGGTTCAGATTTGTTATCAGCTACAACAAGCTCTAATTTTTTTCCACTTACTCCGCCTTGAGCATTAATTTCTTTAAAGGCTAATTTGATGCCTTTATATGCAGTTTGAGCAAAATTTGATACTCCACCTGTCAGTTCAAAGTTGCCACCTATTTTAATTTCATTTGCTGTAGCTGCTGGTTTTGCATCTTTCGCACCACCACCACAACCAACACTTGCAAAAATAGCAGCACTAAGTCCTATTCCTGCCATAAGCTTTAAATATTTTTTCATATCTAAGCCCCTTCCTATAAATTTAGTATTTTTGCAAAAGTTTTAATTTTCATCTTATCGTTAAAATGACGTTTGCAAACTGTATAGTATATTATAGATAATTTTGTTTTTGCTTGTCAATACAATTTATTGTATTGACCTTGTTTTTCCAGCATATTATAAAGTTTTTTAACAATATAGTATTTGTCAATTATTTTTATGTAAATAGCTATTCAATTTGATATATGCACTTATTTTATTAAAAACTAAAAACACTTCAAAAAATTCCTACTTAGCTTTTGAAGTGTTTATATATTTTAAATATTTTCTTCCTTTAAACCATATATTATATTTTTATCATTTGTTGTTTCACTTGTACCCTTAAAGACGGCTCCCTCTTCTATAACAAGACGTTTAACTTTTATATCGCCATTTAACGTTGCACCTGTTACAAGCTCTAGTTTATCTTCTACCCTAACATTTCCAGTAACAGTACCAGCTATAGTAACATTTTTACCTGCTATATTTGCTGTAACAATGCCAGCAGCACCAACAAAAACATCACCTTTTGCATTGATTTCACCTTGAAAAGTACCCTCCACACGAACAGCTCCTTCAGATACCAGTGTTCCATTTAAGGTAGTCGTTTTGCCTATTACTGTTTCTATATTGTTAGACAATACATTAGTTGAATTTTTTTTTGAACTAAACATCTATGTTTCACCTCACAAAAAATTAGCTGGATTTACAGATACTCCATTTTTTATCACTTCATAATGTACGTGAGTTCCTGTACTTACACCTGTATTGCCCATATAAGCTATTATTTGACCTTTTTTAACAAACTGTCCTGCGCTTACAATCAAAGAAGAATTGTGACCATAAACAGTTTTTATACCATAACCGTGGTCAATTGAAATATACAATCCATAACCATAATACCATGTAGCCATCTCTACTGTACCATCAGCTGTAGCACGTATTGGTGATCCATAGACACCTGCAATATCAACACCTTGATGTGCTGTACTACCTATACCACCTGGAGAATTTCTCCCACCATATCTTGATGTTACATCGCCCTCTGCTGGCCAAATAGATGGCGTGGCAGCCCGAATGGCATTTCGTTGTATAACTTGATCGCGCAAGCTTACAAGAATTTCTTGTTTGCTTTTAGCAACATTTGTTATTTGTTTAACTTTTTCATATAACTTATCCGCATCTAGATCACTAAAAGAAATCTGCTGCCCAGAGTGAATATCACGTTCAACACCAGAACGCGAAACATTCTTATCATCTGTATCCAAAGAACGTCTAACTTCTTTTTCCAGTTGATTTACTTTGACAATTTCTTTTTGCATATTTTCTGTAGCCGTTGCTAGTTGTTTAAGTTTTTCATCCTGAACATCTTTGTTACTACGAAGGTCTTGTAATTCTTGCTGAGATTCTTTTGCTTGGTTAACAAGAAACATTTGCCTTATTTCAAACCCCGCAAAAGCTATCAACATAACCAAAACAACCGCCAAAGATCTTTTTATTGCTATTATTGGTAAAGTAAAGCTATATGTTTTATCACCACGATGTGGCACTATCATAAAAGTATACGCTCTTTTATCAAGTTTTTTCTTGATTTTATTCACTTTTTCACCTTCATCTATATCTACTTCTTACATAAAGACATTATTACCGTAAATTAATTAGTTCGACAAATATTTGAAAAATCCTTTTAAAAACTAGAAATTTTTACTATCAAGAATAGCTTTTTTTTCTTCATCGGATAATGAATACTTAGATGTTGAGTTTAATACTGGTTTAGCATAACATCTAGCTTCATTTCTACCATAAATACTAGAAATAACTACACCATTATTTTTATCATCAAGCAAAGCAATTGCAAAACTCAAATCACTCCCCATATCATCAAAAGCATTAAATCGTACTACCCCTACTCTTTGTACGCATTTCATAAGCTTTGTTGATATATCGGCACTTTTTTCATTAAGTACTGCAATATCTTTTTTTGCAGTAGACAAATCTTGTAATTTAGTTAAGAGCATCTCTTCTAGATTTTTCCCTTCCACTCCAAACATTAAAGATTCATAACGCCTTTTTAATCCAGCTAACTGCATATTCATATAAATACAATTAGCAAACAAAACTATAATTAATAAACCTATTATAGCAAACAAAAACGGTAATTGTGTTAAATTAATTACAAAATCCATAAATACTCCTTTTTAACAAAATCTACCCAAAAACATTGTGACAAAGACAGAAACAACTATTGCCGGTAACAAATTAGCCAACCTTATCTCGCAAATCTTTAACATAAATAAAGATATTCCAACTATCAAAACTCCACCAGTAGCAGTCATTTCCAAGATAATGCTATCAGATAAAAAAGCAGACAAAGAACCTGCCATTACAGTAATTAGTCCCTGATATAAAAAAACAGAAATAGCCGAAAATGCCACACCAATACCCATAGACGAAGCAAAAAAAATTGCCGTAACTCCGTCAATCAAGCTTTTTGCAAACAATATTCTAGTATCACCAACAAGACCATCTTGTATACTACCTATGATGCTCATAGCACCTATGCAATAAATCAAAGTTGTTGTAACAAAAGCATTGCTTAAAGAAGCTCCAGAAGCACTAGACTGATCAACAAAATTTTTAACAACAGCTTCAATCTTATTACCAAGAATGACAAGCTTTTTGTCAATACGTAAAAATTCACCAATCAATCCACCAACAGCAATACTAATTATAACAATCAATACTTTCTCACTTTTCATTGCCATTTGCAAACCTATAACACCAACAACCATACCAAGTCCTTGCATAACAGTCGTCTGACAATTTTCGGGTATCCCCTTTTTCATCAGCAAACCAATCATGGAACCGGCAATTATTGATACTGCATTAACAAAAGTACCAACCACAATTATCCCCCAATTAGTTCAAATTCAAATAGCAAAATTTTTCGATACCTTCTCATCCATTTGGCAATTTGTAAGCAAAAAAACTTCCAATAATCTTTCTAAATCTGATTGCGAATAAAAATCTATTAATATTTTTCCCTTATTACCATTCTTTTTTATTTGCACTTGCGTTCCCAATGCCAAAGATATGTTGTCTTGCATTTCTTGCAAATGCAAATCTAAATTCTTTTCTTTTTTAGTATCTTTAGCAGATTTTTTAGACAAATTTCTTATATAATTTTCAACTTCACGTGCACTCATATCGTCAGAAATAATTTTTTCAGCTATTAGTAGTTGTGTATCTTCACTAGCCACTCCCAAAAGGGGTCTGGCTTGACCCATTGTTAAAGTTCCACGTGAAACATAGGTTTGAATTTTATCCGGCAAATTAAGCATCCGCAAAACATTAGCGACCGCCGAGCGACTTCTGCCAACTTTTTGAGCCACTTCCTCTTGCGTTAAATCTAAAGATTCTAAAAGATTTCTAAATGCCTGCGCTTCTTCTATTGGATTCAAATCGTGTCTTTGAATATTTTCCACTAAAGCTATTTCCATAATTTGTTCATCAGTATAGTTACGAATGACAACAGGAACTTTTTTCAATTGACTTTTTTGGGCAGCACGCCAACGACGCTCTCCTGCAACTATTTCGTAAAGGTTGTTTTTCTCCCTTACAATAAGTGGTTGTATTATCCCATGTTGCGAAACAGAAGCTACAAGCTCTTGCATTTTTTCTTCATCAAAAGTCTTTCTCGGCTGATGAGGATTGGGAATTAGTTTTTCAATATCAATTTCCAATTTAAGTTCATTATCAGCAATAGCAGTAGATGGAAACATAGCCCCCAATCCTTTGCCTAACCCTCTTTGTTTATTTGTACTCATTTGTTAGCAACCTCCTTGGCAAAATTCAAATATTCTTCTGCACCTTTAGACTTTCTATCATACTGCAAAACCGATTGCCCAAAACTTGGAGCTTCACTAAGTCTAACATTACGAGGAATAATAGTTTTATAAACCTTATGGGCAAAATGCTGTCTAACCTCATTTTCAACCTGCACAGACAAATTGGTTCTGCCATCATACATTGTCATAACAATTCCTTCAAGCTCTAGCGCCCGATTAAATGTCTCTTTGATCAAAGAGACAGTATTCATCAATTGAGCAACTCCTTCCAAAGCATAAAACTCGCATTGTATAGGAACTATCAAAGAATCAACCGCTGTCAAAGCATTTATTGTCAAAAGTCCAAGCGAAGGCGGACAATCAATAATTATAAAATCATAATTATTTTTCATCGGCAAAAGTAGCTTGCGCATTCTAAATTCCCGTTCAACTGCACTTGTAAGCTCCAGTTCTGCACCTGCAAGCTGTATAGCACTTGGTAGTAAATCAAGATTCATAATATCTGTTTGCAAAAGAAGCTTCACACATGGAACCTCATCCACCAAGCCATCATAAATGCAAAAATCTATACTACTTTTATCAAAACCCAATCCGCTAGTAGTATTGCCTTGGGGGTCAGAATCCACTAAAAGAACTTTATAGCCAAGCTCAGCCAAACAAGCCGACAAATTAATTGCCGTAGTAGTCTTTCCAACTCCACCTTTTTGATTAGCTATCGCTATAATTTTCCCCATAAATTCATCTCCTTACCGAATATTATTGCTAACATATATATAATACTTTAAATGATAACAATATACAATATTATTTAAAATAAAAAGCACTTTTATTTAAATAAAAGTGCTTTTTATTTCACGTGAAACAATTTAATTTTCATCTACCGAATTAACATCAACCTTATTCAAAGGTATTTTCATGGTCAAAACAATCTCATCCGCTGTCTGCTTTTGGTCTAATTTTACCTTAACGCCAGATTTTTTAATATCGTCAACAACCTTTTTCACACTATTAATAAAAATCCTTACATCTCGAATTATCTTTGTTCTTTTCCCAAGTTTTTCCACAGGTTCAGGCATATTTGATAAAGAGTGTTCTACATTCTCTTGGTTTAAAAATCCATCTACCAACTCTTCTGTTTGACGTACATTTAACTCATTATCAATAATAGCTTGCAACACCATCATCTGATTTTCAGATTTTTCTATTTTCAACATAGCCCTTGCATGACGCTCTGTCAAACTATTTTCTCGTAGCTTTTCCCTAATATCCTTATCAAGCTTTAAAGTCCTTAATTTGTTAGCTATAGTAGACTGCTTTTTACCTACTCTTTTGGCTAAAGCCTCTTGTGTAATATTAAATTCTCTCATTATAAGTTCATAACCTTCGGCTTCATCTAAAAAATGCAAGTCTTCTCTCTGCAAATTCTCAATCATAGCAATTTCTGCTACTTCTTGACTACTATAATTACCAAGCAAAACAGGTATTTTATCTAGCTGTGCAATATAGGCTGCCCTCAGCCTTCTTTCTCCAGCTATCAAAAGATATTGCTCATCTTCTAGTGCCACAACAAGCAAAGGTTGCAATATACCAAATTCTTTAATAGAATCTGCTAATTCTTGTAGCGAATCAGTGTCAAAGCTTTTTCTTGGTTGAAAAGGGTTCGTAATAACATTGCCAATTGGAACATATACAATCTGTTTAGTCATTTGTTCAATCGGTGCAACTTGTACAATTTCTTCAATCTCCATAATCTGCCTCCGTAAGTTTTCAACTTTTATTTCCCGGGAAATACATTTTTAAATAATAGGATTTTTTTCTGGTATTCCTGCTTTGCGAGGAAAATTTTTTGGCGTTTTAAATATTTTTTCATAATAAATTATTACCCTATCATCTTGCATTTCTGGCAAAACTACTTTCTTACATTCTATCAGTTTTCCACCTAGTTTGGCAACTACTGTTTTTGCTGAGTTGATTTCTTGTTCTGCATTTTTAGATTTCATTGCTGCAAAAATCCCGCCTACTTTAACAAGCGGTAAGCAATATTCGCATAAAACACTTAAAGGAGCAACTGCTCTTGCTGTTACAATATCATATTTTTCTCTATGTATTATATTATTCCCTGCATCTTCTGCCCTAATATGATAAGCAAAAGCTTCACGTAGAGCTAATTGTTCTATTTGTTGTTGCAAAAAATTAATCCTTTTAGCTAGAGAATCTAAAAGTGTTACTTTTAAAAACGGTTGATAAATTTTAAGTGGCAATCCGGGAAACCCAGCGCCAGAACCTACATCACAAACCGCAGCGTTTTTATTAAAAAATCTAATATCATAAACATTTAAACAATCTATAATATGTTTTGCAGCAAATTCTTTGGGCTCTGTAATACCAGTGAGATTCATTACCTTATTGGTATTTACAACATTTTCAAAATAAGTATTGAATTGTTCTAATTGTAACTCAGATAATTTAATACCTACTTTTTGCGTTTGTTCATTTAAAATATCAATAAAAGTCATTTTATCTGCTCCTGTTTTTCATATTGTTCAAGCCAAATGAGCAATATATTAATATCTGCTGGCGAAACACCAGAAATTCTAGAAGCTTGTCCAATAGAAACAGGCTTTAATGCTTGGAGCTTTTCTCTAGCCTCCATTGTTATTTCCTTAATAGAAAAATAATCAATATTATTAGATAGTTTTTTATTTTCTAATCGTTCAGCTTTTTCCACTTGAAGTTTTTGCTTTTTAATATATCCTTCATATTTTATAGTCGTCTCTACTTGTTCGATAGTTTGCTGTGAAATATCTTCTAGTGCAAAAAAATCTTTTATATTTTCATAACCAATTTCTGGTCTACGTAATAACTCTGCTAAACTTATACCTGTTGTTACAACACTACTACCTATTGAAAGCAAAAAATCATTTATTTTACTTGTAGGTGAAATTTTATACTCTTTCAAGTTTTGTAGTGTTCTTTCAATATTAGAACGTTTTTGACAAAATTGCACATAGCGTTCATCATCTACCAAACCATAATCCCTACCTTTTTGTGTTAAACGCAAATCAGCATTATCTTGTTGTAGCAACAATCTATACTCTGCTCTTGAAGTCATCATACGATAAGGCTCTTGTGTTCCTTTAGTAACTAAGTCATCTATTAAAACACCTATATACGCATCCGAACGACTTAAAATAAGTGGCTCTTTATCAGCAATTTTTCTTGATGCATTAATTCCCGCAATCAAACCTTGTGCTGCTGCTTCCTCATAACCGCTAGTACCGTTAGATTGACCAGCTGAGTAAAGTCCTTTTATATCTTTATGTTCCAAAGAATGTTTTAGCTGTAGCGGATCCAAACAATCATAATCTATAGCATAACCAGGACGCATCATTTTTACATTTTCCATCCCATCAATACTTTGTAAAAAAGCTAATTGAATATGTGCTGGTAAAGATGATGACATCCCTTGCACATACATTTCATTTGTCATTAATCCTTCTGGCTCAATAAATAATTGGTGTCTTTCTTTATCTGCAAAACGTACTATTTTTGCTTCTATTGAAGGACAATACCTAGGACCAATCCCCTCTATCATTCCATTAAACATCGCCGCTTGAGACAAATTATCATTTATAATCTTGTGCGTTCTTTCATTAGTATAAGTAAGCCAACATGCCAGTTGTTCTCGTTTTTCTATTGTACTAATAAATGAAAAATTATGAACTTTTTCATCACCAGGCTGTATATGCATTTTTGTAAAATCCAAACTATTTCTATCAACTCTCGCTGGTGTACCGCTTTTAAAACGCATTAAAGGAAGACCTATTTTATTTAAATAGGTAGATAAATTTTTCGACGAACGTATCCCGTTAGGGCCACTTTCATAATTAACCTGTCCAAAAATTATTTTACTACGTAAATAGGTTCCAGTTGCCAAAATAATACATTTACATTCAAAAACTTCCCCAGTTTCCGCAATAACTCCTTCTACTTGACTGTTATTAATAATAAGTTGCTCAATCATCAACTGTTTTACATCTAAATTTTCTTGATTTTCTACAGTGTTTTTCATCATAGACTGATACATAAATTTATCCGCTTGAGCTCTTAGTGCACGCACTGCTGGTCCTTTGCCAACATTTAACATCCTCATTTGAATACAAGCCTTATCAGCACAAATACCCATTTGACCACCTAAAGCATCCACCTCTCTTACAAGATGACCTTTAGCTGGTCCACCAACAGAAGGATTGCATGGCATAAAGCCAATGTTATCAAGACTAAGCGTTGCCATCAAAGTCTTTGCACCCATCCTCGCACTTGCTAAGGCCGCTTCACAACCAGCATGCCCTGCTCCAATTACAATGACATCATATTTACCTGCACAATGCAATTTTAAAACCTCCTATTTACCCAAACAAAAACGTGCAAAAATTTCTTTTAATATTTCATCATCAACTGCTTCACCTGTTATAAGACCTAAATTATAAAAAGCATTTTTAACATCAATCATAACACAATCTAATGGCATTTTACTTTGAACCGCATCAAGAGCATCACTTAAATTCCCTCTTGCCAAATCCAAAAGATTTTTATGTCTTGCTTCTTGGACATAAACTCCCTCGCCTATAGAACTATTCTCGCCCAAAGCTTTTTGCTTTAGTTTTTCTATAAATACTTTCCAGCCATCTTTATTTAAAACAGATACATTAATAATATCTTCTTTTTGCAAACCAACATTATTTAATAAATAACTATTGTCAATCTTTTGATGTAAATCATTTTTGTTTATTAAAACCAAATGTGGCCTATCTTTAACCAAAAATAGTAATTGCTCGTCTTCCGCAGATAATTTTTCCGAACCATCTAAAATTAAAAGTACTACATCCGCTTGCTCTAATTTATCCTTACTTTTTTGGATACCTATTTTTTCAACTTCATCATTAGTGTGCCTTATACCAGCAGTATCAATCAAAACAAGAGTTAAACCATCAAAATGAACCTGCTCTTCAATACAATCACGTGTTGTGCCAGCAATACTTGTAACTATTGCAGAATCACTGCCTGTTAAACTATTCAACAAGCTTGATTTACCAACATTAGGTTTACCAACAATGACCGTCCTTAAACCTTCTTTAATAATCTTTCCGATCTTATAATTGCTCAATAAATCGTCTATTTGTTGTAAATTAGTATTCAAAACGTCTGTTGCATTTTCTAAAGTTACATCTTCCAAGTCTTCTTCCGGATAATCAATAACTGCCTCTATCTGTACAATAAAATCTTTTAAATTTGCACGCATATCTTTTATCTTCTTAGCCAATAAACCTTGTTGTTGATACAGCGCCTGCTTTAAACCTACCTCACTTGTTGAGCGGATTATAGCCATGACAGACTCTGCTTGTGTTAAATCTATACGCCCATTTAAAAATGCTCGCTTGGTAAATTCACCAGCATCAGCAGGTCTTGCACCAAATTTATATGTAAGCAAAAGAATCTTTTGTAAAACTATAATACTTCCATGGCAATGAATTTCTACAACATCTTCTCTAGTATAAGAATATGGAGCATACATGCAAACACAAAATACTTCATCTATAATTTCATTTCCATCATATATATAACCATAAACAAGCTTATTTCGTTCAAAATTATCTACAAACAATCCAACTTTTGTCTTAAATATTTTTTTAACAATATTTATACTTTCTGTACCACTTATTCTGATTATTCCAATAGCACCTTCACCAGATGCCGTACAAACAGCACTTATTGTGTCTGTAAGCATAAAAATCACCCTTAATTTTAAAAATTAAACCCAGTAAACTAATTACTGGGCATTTGTAAAACACATTATTTTTTTAACATTATTACAACATATCTGTGTGGTTCTTCACCTTCGCTATAAGTTGTAATACGCCTATCATCTTGTAAAGTCATATGAATAACTTTTCTCTCATGCGCATTCATAGGCTCTAAAGTAACTTTTTCGCCTTTACGTTTTACTTTATCAGCTAATCTTGATGCTAACTTTACAAGAACATCATCTCTTTTTTTACGATAATTTTCTATATCTAAAATTATCTTTACCCATTTTTCTTTATTTTTATTTGTAACAAGATTTGTCAAATATTGCAATGAATCAAGTGTTTGACCATGTTTACCAATCAAAATTCCTAAATGTGCACCATGCAAATGAAGTTTAATAACATCTTCGCTGACAACAAATTTTTCAATTAAAACTTCTATTGACATACTATTAAATATACTTTGCAAAAATTCTTTTGCGATATCTGCAGGAAGTTTATCTTCTTTTGGTTCTTCTTTAACAGTCACTCTAACAGTTATTTGCTTTGTTGTACCAAGTAAACCAAACAAAGATTTTTTCTCAGTTTGTTCAATAATTTCATAATCTACTTTGTCTACAGTTACTTGAAGCTCATCTAATGCTAATTTTAACGCTTCGTCTAAAGATTTTCCAGTTTTATCTATCATTTTACTCATAAAATAAAGGCTCCCTTATTTTCTAACGCTATTTTTTGCTTCTAGATGATTAAACCACATTTGTTGAAAAATTTGCAATAAGTTTGTCACAGACCAATATATAACCAATCCAGATGGAAATTGTAAACTAATATATCCAATAAATATTGGCATAAAATACAACATCATTTTATTTTGACTAGATGAAGTATCAGGCATTGATTGCTTTGTTTGAATAAGTGTTGTAACAGCTGAAATAACAGGCATAATAAATAATGGATCAGGACTTGCCAAGCTCGGCATCCATAAAAAAGATGGTGCTACAGGACCATAGTTAAAATCTCTCAAAGCAAAGAAAATACCCATCAAAATAGGCATTTGCAACAATAAAGGTAAACATCCTGCAAGTGGATTAAAACCTGTTTCTCTATATAAATTAACCATTTCTTGTTGCAATCTTACTTTATCATTTTTATACTTTTCTTGCAAAGCTTTCATTTTTGGTTGAATTTCCTGCATAGCTTTGGTAGATTTTATTTGTTTTATAGTAATAGGATATAACAATATCTTCACTAAAAAAGTAAATAAAATTATAGCTATACCATAATTAGCTATGCCAACAGCTGCACTAGCGTTGTAACAAATAACTATAGCATCTTGAATAAGCTTTATAAACATATCAAAAAGATAACTCACAATATCACTCCTTAAAAACATTACAACTACTAAACAACTGGGTCATAGCCACCTTTATTAAAAGGATGGCAACGTAAAATTCTTTTTATAGCCATTAAAGTACCGTAAAAACAACCATATTTATTAATAGCTTGCATAGAATATTCGGAACAAGTCGGATAAAATCGACAATTTGCACCTAAAAGAGGCGATATAAAAATTTGATAAAAACGAATAAACAAAATAAGTATTTTTTTCATTTTTCAATCACTCTTATTTAATAAGATATTGGATCTTTTAGCAAGCTTTAAAAAATTTTTTTCAAAAAAATTAATATCGGCATTCACTAGCGGTTTTCTAGCAATCCATATAACTTTAAATCCAACACATATTTTATGTTGAAAATGTCGATAAATTTCTCTCATCAATCTTTTTGTCTTATTTCTAATTACAGCATTACCAAGCTTTTTACCAGCGACAACAGCTATTTTTGTATGCTCTAAACTATCGGTTTTCACAACATAAAAAATACCAGCATAATCTACAAAAGACTTCCCTTTGTTGTAAACAAATTGAAAATCTTTTTTATTTTTTAAACGTAAAAAACTATTAAAAGTATATCCATTATTCACTTAAACTACTCTCCAAAATGTTAGACAGGAAAAATAGACCGCGACATAGCGGTCTATTATGCTGAAAGTTTTTTACGACCTCTAGCTCTACGACGCTTTAAAACAAGACGACCACCAATAGTTTTCATTCTTTCACGAAAACCATGTGTACGTTTACGCCAAAGATTATTTGGTTGATAAGTACGCTTCATCTAATGTAACCTCCCCTTTATATAACTATCCAAATTAATTATATGGATTTACCATCTTAAAATATAGATAACTAAAAGAATTATATGTTAGATAATAAACAATGTCAAGGAGTATTCGTATTTTAAGATTAATGATATAATTAAAATATACAATTGATATAAGCAATTATTTTTGCTAATATACTTATCAAGATAATTTCATATTATCTTACTGAAAATTTTAAGGAGCACAAAATGTCGAATTTGCAAATTATAGATATATGGCAAAAAACTTTAGAACAAATAGAGCCCCAAGTGTCAAAACTTGTTTTTGATACTTGGATAAAAGCTATAATTCCTATAAAAATACAAAACAAAAAAATTATTTTAGGTGTACCTAAATCATTCATAAAAGATTGGATTGAAGATAATTATTTAAATAAAATTTCTTTAATTATAAACACTATTTTAAATGAAAATTTTCAAATTGATATTGTAAATTTAGATATAGAAGAATCACAGCAAAAAGAACCTTTCGTAGAACAAAAAATAATAAAAATTAATAAACCACTTCCTAGTGAAGATAATTTTTTTAAACAAGAAGATTTAATATCAACTTTAAATAGCAAATATACTTTTGATTCTTTTGTAATAGGAAATTCAAATAGATTTGCTCATGCAGCTTCTTTAGCAGTATCTGAAACTCCAGGTAAAGTCTATAATCCTTTATTTATGTATGGTGGCGTAGGACTTGGGAAAACACATCTTATGCACGCAATAGGGCAAAAAGTAAAAGAAAAAAATCCAGATAGTAAAGTATTATATATTTCAAGTGAAAAATTTACTAATGAATTAATAAACTCAATAAGAGACGGTTCGACAGAAAAATTTAGACAAAAATACCGTAATATAGATTGTTTATTAATTGATGATATACAATTTTTAGCAAAAAAAGAACATACTCAAGAAGAATTTTTTCACACGTTCAATACTCTATATGATGCAAATAAACAAATCGTTATATCCAGTGATAGACCACCTAAAGAAATTCCTACATTAGAAGAAAGATTAAGTTCTCGTTTTGAATGGGGGCTCACAGCAGATGTACAACCTCCAGATATTGAAACAAGAATAGCTATTATAAGAAAAAAAGCTCAAATTGATAATTTAGAAATTCCTAATGATGTAGCATTCTTTATAGCAAGTAAAATAGAAAATAATATCCGAGAATTAGAAGGTTGTTTATTAAAAGTCATTGCTTATTCTTCTTTAAACAAATTACCAATAACATTAGACATGACACAAATAGCTCTTAAAAATATTATCAACACAGATATAAATAAACCTATAACAATAGAAAAAATTCAAGATATTGTTGCAAATCATTATAAAATAAAAAAAGAAGATTTATTGGCAAAAAAAAGAACGAAAAATATTGTATATCCTAGACAAATAGCAATATATCTTTGTAGAGAACTGACAGATTATTCTTTACCTAAAATAGGTGATTTATTTGGTGGAAGAGACCATACAACTATAATTCATTCTATTGAAAAAATAGTAAAAGATATACAAAAAGATTCGCAATTAGAACAAGATATAAAATCTTTAAAAAATAAACTAAATTCTTGATAACTAAGTATATTTCTTGTGGATAACTTTTAAAATATGTGGATTATTTATATTTTTTTAAATTATTAACAAAAGAATCTATTTATAAAAAAAATAATAAACATTATCCACATACTTATCAACAATATAAAATTGAGTAATAATATAATTGTAAATAACTTATTAACAAAATTAACAATACTTAATACTACTTTTACGAATATATTTATCTAATATAAAAATAAATAATAATTAACTTGGAGGAAAAATATGAAAATCACTTGTTCAACTCAAAAAATAAACAAGGCTGCTCAAATATTACAAAGAGTATTACCAACAAAAGCCATAAGTTCTGCTATTACAGGTATCCATATAAAAACAAACAAAGATAAAATACAAATGCAAGCGACAAATTATGAAGTATCAATAGAAATAACGATAGAAGCACAAGTTCTTGAAGAAGGAGAAATTGTAATTCAAGGAAATTATTTTGCTAATTTACTTAGAAAATTATCTAGTGAAACAATACAATTAAGTAAAGATGATCAAGAAAATAAAATAAATATCGTATCAGGTGTATATGAAACAGATTTAATAATAATGGATGCTCAGGAATATCCTATTTTAGATAAAATAGCTGTCAGCAATTTCATAAAAATAAAAGATGATATGTTAAAAGATTGTATCAAAAAAACAGCATTTGCTTGTTCTAAAGATGAATCAAGACCAATATTTACAGGTGTTTTAGTAAATGCAAATGAAAAAGAATTAAGCTTTGTTGCAACAAACACTCACATTATGGCATTAAAAAAACAAGCTGTAGATACAAATAACAACAATTTTTCAATGGTTGTACCGTCAAAAATTTTAAAAGAAATTGAAAGAATAAATACTGGTGAACTGCCAGAAGAAATAATTATAAGTTGGAAAAATAGACAAATGGCTTTTAAAATAGGTGATATTTACATAGAAACTCGTCTTATCGAAGGAAGTTTTCCAGATTATAAAAGAGTTATTCCAGAATCTTTTTCTAAGCAAGCAATATTTAAAAAAGCTGATTTACTTGGTGCAGTTGAAAGAGTCTCTTTATTATTTAAAGAAGAAGGATATAATGTATTGCGTTTGAATATTGATGATAATAAAATAGTCATATCATCAAATAATCCAGAAATAGGAAAAGCAAAAGAAGTTATAGACTGCGAAAATAAAGGCGGTCAGATAGAAATAGCTTTTAATTCTAACTATTTAAATGAAATACTTAAAAATATTGATAGTGAAAATGCTATTATAAATTTAAATAATTCTGTAAGTCCTGCTTGTATAAAATCAGAAAATGATGAAAGTTATCTTTATATTATTACTCCAGTAAGAGTGGCTTATTAATATTATGGAAAATATAATTGTTGAGGTAAATTCAGAACCAGCTAGACTAGACCATATTTTACAAATTGCTGGTATTGCTGGTAGTGGTGGTGTTGCAGGAATGATGATAAAAAATAATCTTATTAAGATTAATAATGTTATTGCAACAGAAAAAAGAAAAAAAGTATATCTAACAGATAAAGTAAATTTTGATGAAAAATATCTAATCATTTTAAAGGTTAGTGAATAATGAAATTAAAAAGTATTTTCTTGGTTAATTTTCGTAACTATGAACAGTTAAATTTGGAATTTTTTAGTAATATTAATATTTTTTATGGTAATAATGGTCATGGTAAAACTAATATTTTAGAAGCTATTTATTTTTGTGCATTAGGTTCTTCACATAGAACAAACCAAGAAAGCGATTTAATTAAAAATGATACTGATAGTATGTCTGCTATTGTCAATATAATATCTAAAAATGAGATTGGAAAAACAATAACAATTAAAAAATATAATCGTAAAAGTAAAAAAGAAATTTTAGTTGAAAAAGAAAAAATAAAACCAAGAGAGCTTATTGGTCAGTATTATATAACTATGTTTTCTCCAGAAGATTTGCAATTAATAAAAAGTGATCCAGCATTAAGAAGAAGATTTTTAGATATTGAATTATCACAAATAAATTCTATTTATTGTTTTTCGTTATCACGGTATAACAAAATTTTGCAACATAGAAATAAAATTTTAGAACAGATAAGAGAAAAAAAATCATCTATAGAGCTATTAAATATTTGGGATGAACAATTTTCTAAAGAAGCTGCATATATTTTTTCTCAAAGATTAAAAATTATAAAAAAAATATCTTTGTTAGCAAATAGTATATATTCTCAAATAGCTGATAATAGTGAACAAATAGATATTATTTATAATAGAAAAGATGACGAAAATATTGATTTATCAGAAGACCAAGAGAAAAATTATTTTTGGTATAAAGAAAAATTAAATAAAAAAAGGGAAAAAGATATATTAAGAGGAATTACTACAATAGGTCCACATAGAGATGATTTAATTTTTACTTTAAATGGTTTAATTGCAAAGTCTTTTGCCTCTCAAGGTCAACAAAGGAGTATAATTTTAGCTTTAAAAATGGCACAAATACAGTTAATAAAGCAAGAATGTGGTCAATACCCTATACTATTATTAGATGATGTAATGAGTGAGCTTGATGTTAGAAGAAGACATAATTTATTGAATTTTTTGAATGATAAAGTACAAACATTTATTACTTTGACAGAAAAAAATATAATAGATGACTTTAAGTCAGCAAAATTTTTTAAAATAAAAAGTGGTACAGTAACAGAGGAATAATATGAATAATGTTAATTTAATAGTTAAAAAAATGTTAAAAAGTAAAATAAATAAAGAAAACTATTATTTAGCTTATTTACAAGTGCATTGGCAAGATTTAGTAGGCGAAAAAATAGCTCAAAAAACTCAACCGGATATGCTTAAAAGTAATACTTTATTTTTAAATACTACAAGCTCTGCTTGGGCAAATAATTTATTAATAATAAAAAATGATATAATAGATAAGTTAAATAGTATTATTGATTTTAAGTTAAAAGATATAAAAACATTTGTTGTAGCTAAATTAATTTCTTATAAACAAGAAGATTTACAAGAACAGCAAAAATTATTATCGAATCTATCACAATTAGAAGAAAAGAAAATAAGAGAAGATTTACAAAATGTAAAAGATGATGATTTATATCAAAAACTTTTTTGTGTTATATATAAGGATATTCAGAAAAAAAATTTTTGTTTAAAAGAAAAATTTGAAAAATGTCAAATTTGTGGTGTACAATTAGTAAAAAAAGATGTGAAATTATGTTTTGTTTGTATGTATGAACAAAAGCAAGAATTTAAAGCACTTGTTATGAAAATGATTTTTGATACACCATTTATTTCTTTTGAACAAGTTAAAGAAGAATTTTCTATAACAAAAGAAAAATTTTTATCAATAAGAAAAGAATGCTTACAAATACTATTTAATAAAATAAATATTAAAAATCCATCTAAAAATGATGTTACAAGATATCTTATGTTGAAGAATAATTGTGATCTTAGTTCGCTTACTGATGATATAGTTGAAAACACTATTAAAAAGATACGGAGGAGAAACAATGTATCTTCATTTAGGAATGGATATAATGGTTGATACCAAAGAAATAGTAGGAATATTTGATATTAAAACTTTTTCTGATGCTCTAATTGGAAAAAATTTAATTCAATATAATAAATTAAACGAAAAACATGCAAGCTATATTATTACTAAAAAAGAAATTATATTTTCTGAAATAGCTGCTGTTACTTTGAAAAAACGAATGGATAACATTTTTTTATAAAATTAAAAGAAAGTATTTTTGGTGATAAAATGGATGAAAAACAAATGATTCAGTCTGGTAGCAATAATTACGGTGCTCAGGATATTCAAGTATTAGAAGGAATGGAGCACGTTAGATTACGTCCATCAATGTATATTGGTAGTACAAGTTCTAAAGGGTTACATCATTTAGTGTATGAAGTTGTCGATAATAGTATAGATGAGGCTTTAGCTGGTTATTGCAGTGAGATAGAAGTTATAATAGGTAAAGATAACAGTATTTCAGTAGTTGACAACGGTCGCGGTATTCCTGTTGATATGCATGCAACTGGTAGACCTGCTGTCGAAGTTGTTATGACTAAGTTAAATGCTGGTGGTAAATTTGGTGGTGACGGATATAAAGTTTCTGGTGGATTGCACGGTGTTGGCGTTTCCGCAGTTAATGCTTTGAGCGAATTTATGGATGTAACAATAAAGCGTGATGGTAAGTCATATAGTATTAAATTTTCTCGTGGTGAGACTGTTGAACAACTAAAGGAAATTGGCACAGCTGATAATACAGGTACTACAGTACATTTTTTACCTGATAAGACAATTTTTGAAGAGACAATTTTTAACTATGAGATATTGCGTCATAGAATGAGAGAGTTAGCATTTTTAAATAAAAATATAAAAATAATAATGACTGATGAGAGAACAGAAGAAAAAGAAGTTTTTCATTATGAAGGTGGTATAAATTCGTTTGTTCAATACATTAACAAAAATAAAGAAACTTTATTTGAACAACCTATTTATATAACAGGATCGCAAGATTACACAATAGTAGAAATTTCTATGCAATATAATGATAGTTATTCAGAAAATATATTATCATTTGTTAATAATATAAATACAGAAGAAGGTGGAACACATCTAAGTGGCTTTAAAGTAGCTTTAACAAGATGTTTAAATGATTTTGCTAAAAAGTATAATATGCTTAAAGATAGTGATGAAAATTTAAGCGGTGATGATACTCGTGAGGGACTCGCTGCAGTAATAAGCTTAAAAATGCGCGATCCTCAATTTGAAGGACAAACGAAGACAAAGTTAAATAATGGAGAAGCTCAAGGTATTGTAAGTAAATTATTAGCAGAAGGGTTAAGTGAGTTCTTAGAGGAAAATCCTACGGTTACTAAAAAAATTATAGAAAAAGCAATTTTAGCAGCTAGAGCTAGAGCAGCGGCGAGAAAAGCTAGAGAATTAACAAGAAGAAAAACAGCTTTTGACGGTGGTGCATTACCGGGAAAGTTAGCTGATTGTTCTAGTAAGGATAATGTGAATACAGAAATATATCTTGTAGAAGGTGATTCTGCAGGTGGCTCTGCTAAACAAGGGCGTGATAGACAATTTCAAGCAATATTACCTTTACGCGGTAAAATTTTAAATGTTGAAAAGGCAAGGCTGGATAAAATTTTAGGTAACGAAGAAATACGTTCTATGATAACAGCTTTTGGCAGTGGTATTGGTGAAGATTTTGATTTAGAAAAAGCCCGTTATGGAAAAATAATCATTATGACGGATGCGGATGTTGACGGTGCTCATATAAGAACTTTACTCCTTACATTTTTCTATCGACACATGAAAGGTCTAATTGAAGCAGGTAGAGTGTATATTGCACAACCTCCTTTGTACCAAGTAAAAAAGGGTAGAGAACATTGGTATTTATATAGTGATGATGAATTGAGTAATCTATTAGATACAATTGGCAGAGAAACAAATGCGACAGTGCAAAGATATAAAGGTTTGGGTGAGATGAACGCCGAACAGCTTTGGGATACAACAATGAATCCAGAGGCTAGGACTATATTGCAAGTGGAACTAGAAGATGTTATCCAAGCAGATGAAATTTTCTCTGTTTTAATGGGCGATAAAGTAGAACCAAGAAGACAATTTATAGAAGAGCACGCAGGAGAAGTGCGAAATCTAGATATTTAAATTGGGAAAAGGGGGATTACTATGTTTTATGATGATGAACAAGATGAAAAAGAAAAGATGAAAGAGCTTTTGAAAAATCCTCTATTTAGAGCGGCAAATGCAGATTTAGTAAAAAAAATGGAACGTGAAATTAAAAAAAGTGAAATGGAAAGAAGAGTTAGAGAATTTTTAAGAGACAACCCTGGTGCTACTTTTGCTCAAGTTGTTATAGAAACAGGTGTCGATATGAAAATATTGGAAGATTTGATAGCAGAAGGAAGAGTAGATATGGTTATAAATAGTCAAGACTTGAGTGATTTAGCTGAACATAATAGACAAATGATAGAAAATTTAAGTAGAATGGGTAATTTTATACATAGAACTATTGATACACAACCAAAACCTGTAGTGGAAGATGATAAAAAAGCTACTGGTATGTATAGTAAAAAAGAAAATTTGAAAAAATAATTTTTTAAAAGGCTTGTTATAAATATGCAAGCCTTTTTTAAAACAATTAAAAAGGTGCTTTATGAAAATTAAAAAGAATCTTCCAGATATAGATATGCTAAAAGCGGCTGGTGAGACTATAGAAAAATTAGATAATAGACCAATTGTTCACAATAAACCTGTACTAAAGACAATTGCTTTACCTGAAGATATTTTAGTTAGCATTGACAAAGAAGCGTTTAACTTGCGAGTAAAGTTAAAACAAAAAGGTATAGAAGATATCAAATGGAAAATCACAACAGATGATGAGAAAATAATTTTAAAACCAGTAGCAAAAGATAAAAAGAAGTTTTGAGGTGGCGAACATTTTTTTGCAGATACCACAGAGTAAAATTACTTTTTTAAATAGCCAAATGGGAAATGGTAGAAACTATCTTTTAGTAGCCGGCGGACGAGAGCCGGATTCGTTATTTTTAAGGGAACTGGCAAAAGATAGAGTTGTTGTTTGTGCAGATAAAGGTATAAGTTATTGCAAAAAAGCAAATATTATTCCTAAGGCTTTGCTTGGTGACGGTGATAGCTGTAAAGGTGATTGGAACTGGGCAGAAAATAATGGGGTATACACAAAAAAATATTCATGCGATAAAGATTATACTGATTTACAATTAGCATTAGAATATATATTTAATTGTAATGATTGTAAAACTCTTGTAGTTACAGGTATTTTTGGTGGGCGTTTTGATCATTTGTACAGCGCTATTTCTGTATTATTTAAGTATATAACGAGTTATGATAGTAAAATTGTTTTAGTAGATGATCAAGAAATGATAGTATTATTAAAAACTTGTGATGTAAAGATAGATTTTAATAAAATTCCACAAGCTATATCTGTATTGCCTTTTTCTAATCAGGTTAAGATAAGTCTATCTGGATGTAAATGGAATCTTAACCAGTCTGTTATAAAAAGAGAAAATTTGTACACGATAAGTAATAGTTTGCAACACGAAAATAAAACTGCTATTATAACGCTGCATGAAGGACTGATAGGTTTTTATAGTTATTATGGTATACTATAGTTCAAAAGTGTGTTATAATATTTGGGCAAACTATAAAGAATAAAAATATGGATGTGAAAAAATGGATTTAGGTAAAGTTCTTCCCGTACGGATAGAAGATGAAATGAAAAAATCTTACATAGATTACGCGATGAGTGTTATAGTCATGCGTGCACTTCCAGATGTACGTGATGGTTTAAAACCTGTACATAGAAGAATTCTGTATTCTATGCACGAAGCTGGAATGACCGCAAATAAACCTTATAAAAAATCAGCTCGTATCGTCGGTGAAGTTTTAGGTAAATATCATCCACACGGCGATACTTCTGTTTATGATGCAACGGTAAGGTTAGCACAAGATTTTTCTACTCGCTATATGCTTGTGGACGGACATGGAAACTTTGGTTCTGTCGATGGAGATAGTGCGGCTGCTATGCGTTATACAGAAGTTCGTATGGCAAAAATTACAGAAGAGATTTTATCAGATATTGAAAAAGAAACTGTCGATTTTATGCCCAACTATGACGAATCTTTAAAAGAGCCAACAGTTTTGCCGTCAAAAATTCCGACTCTTTTGATAAATGGCTCATCGGGCATTGCAGTTGGAATGGCAACAAAC